>NZ_JBITTM010000063.1:0-50896 GCF_044541955.1 Kitasatospora sp. NPDC085464 | reverse complement strand
CGGTGGGGGTATTCGGAGGGGTGATCCATATGACGTCCGGCATGACCTGACGGTGTCCGCGTGGATATGCGGCCCCCACCGCGCCCGGCCCCGAAGATCGCGTACAAGAAGTCGACCCGGCCGACCTTCGGTGCGAGTCCGCATTCCATGATCAGGCCGCTGGCCTGGGCTTCAGTGCGTTGCACAGGAAGTCGGCCGATCCGACTTCCTGTGCCCGAGGGGTGCCGGCCCAGGGCGGATCTACTCGCGTAGATGGTTGAGGGCATTACTGTCGTGAACATGAAAGGAATCGCCGCGGCCTCCGCGGGTGAATCGGCATCGAGGGTTCGTGCGGCGCGTGGGGCTGTGGCGTGGCGTGCGGGAAGTCGGCGGGTCCGACTTTCCGCGCTCGGTGAGGCGGTGTGCGGTTCGCTGCCTTGATCTACTCGCGTAGATGAGTGTCTGTGCGGGTGTTCGTGCCCGCGTGCCCCGCACGGGAAGTCGGTCGGGTCGACTTCCTGTGCGGGGGTGGCCGTCGGATGGCCGATGGCTGCGGGCGGGGATGTCGCGTTGTGCGAGCGGGTCGGCCCGCGCGGCCGACTGTGTCGCCCGGGGCGGAATCTACCCGCGTAGATGGTGGGGGTGGGAGGTGTGTGCCGTGTGGGAAGTCGGCTCTGTCGACTTCCCACGCGCGGTGGTGCCTTGATGGCGCGACGGTGTGCGGATATCGGGCGATTGGACTTCTCTGTCCGGTGATGTCCGGGATCTATCCGTGATCGTCCTTCCGTCCGGGCGGAAGGGGTGGCGCGCACAAGGAAGTCGATCGCGTCGACTTCCTGTGGAGAGCTACTCGCGTAGATTTCTCATCAGGGCCAATGTTGTGCCTTGGTGGCATTTCGGGTGACTTCCGGGCAATCGGGCAATCAACCCGTTTCCGCGGCCTGCGCGGGAAGTCGGCCCGGTCGACCTCCCGCGCGCCGACCTCCCGCGCACCGACGTCCCACGGGCCGCCTTCTCGCAGGCCGACCCCGCGGGCCGACTCCCCGCGGGCCGACTCCCCGGCGGCCGGAGGTCAGGCGACGGCCTGGCGGCGCCAGCGGCGGTAGGCGGGTTCGAGGCCGGAGAGGATGGTGTCGAAGCGGCGGGTGGTGGTGGAGGAGTCGACCTGGAGGCGGCTGATCTGGAGGGGGTGCGAGGGGAGGCGGGGGCCCAGGCGGTGGTCGGAGAGGAAGCCGAGGCGGTAGCCGAGTTCCTGCAGAACGGTTTCGGCACGGGGGTCGTGGCCGCCGTCCGGGTACGCGAAGGCCGTCGGCGGCTCGCCGAGCCAGCGGGTGAGGGCCTCGTGCGCGCCGGTGATCTCGGCGCGGACGGTGTCGTCGTCGCAGCGCCCGAGGCACGGGTGCCCCTGGGTGTGGTTGCCGATCGCGACGCCCCCGTCCCGCAGGGCGAGGAGGTCGGCGGGGGTGAGCTGTTCCTGGCCGGGTGGCCGGCGGTCGGCGCTGACCCGCAGCTCGTGCAGGCTGCGTCGGCGGTCCGGGTCGGGCATGGCCTTCAGGCGGCGGAGCAACTGGGAGGGGTGGCCGCAGTCGAGGGACCGGGCGCGGCCGCCGTGTCGGGCGAGGAAGTCGGCCTCGTGCCACCAGAACGGCCGCTCGGTGCCGATGAGCTCCGAGATGACGAAGGCGGTGGCCGGGATGCCACGGGCGTCGAGGGCGGGCAGGGCGTGGGTGAGGACGCTCCGGTCGGCGTCGTCGAAGGTGACCAGGACGCTCCGGGGCGGCAGCGGCCGCCGCTCGGTCACGGCCTGGAGGACCGCGGCGAGCGAGACGGGTGTGGCGAGCCGTTGGAGCCGGTCGAGCTGGGCGCCGAACGACCGGTGGTCGGTGACCCCGTGGTACGCCAGCACGGCGAGGCGTTGGGCGGCCCGGGCCCGGAACAGCGGCTGGACGGGGGCGAACCGCAGCCATTCGCCCCGCGTGTCCTGCTGTTCCGCCTCGACGGTCGGACGGCTACGGCCCCCGCCGTGCCCTCCGGCCTCGTGCCGGTCCGCCGCGTAGCCGACGGGCGGCGGAAGTGCGCGCACGCCAAGCGCGGGCCTGGCGCGGGCCATGGAGATCGATGTTGTGGACTGGGACTGCGGCACGGTTCCCCCTCGTTCGCCGAGCGGCGTGGCGGTACCGCCGGAGGACGGAGCCCGGCCTCCGACTCCAGGGGTCGGCGGCTCCGCCCCTGGATTTTCCTGTTCTCGGTGGGGGTTCTCGCCCACCCCTCGAACGGCTCCTGGATCACTCAATGCCATTGAGACCGTTGCACCACGGGGATGGTTGTACCGGGGGGACGAGGATTTTTCGTGGACTGATTGTGGAGTAGGAATGCGCATCCGCGGTTCCCGGACATCTCCGATGGAAGCCTTCGGACGAGCCCCGGATCGCCCCCGGGGTCAACCCCCGGATCGGCTGCCGGATCGGCCTCCGCTGCGCTCCGCGACCACCCCCGTGACACCCCGAACCGGCTCGGGTGCCCCGGTTGCGCAGCGTGTCGGGCGCTGCACTCCCTGCGGGCTGCCTCCCGCGTCGGGCGGGGGTACCTTGGGCTCATGGCAGATGCGGACCGTGACCCCTTCCACTTGCACGGAGCCTCACGGATGGCCCGCGCGTGCAGTGGCGGAGCCCTGGTCACCCACCAGCTCCCGTTGGCCGTGGTGGGCCTGGCCTGCCTGGCAGCGGGCATCGTCGTCGCAGTGATCGTTCCGGACAGTGGCGGCCCGGCCTGGGCGATGGCGGTGGCCGGATGTCTGGCGGCCGGTGTCCTGCTGCTCGGCCGGATCGCCTTCGGCCGTCTCCGCGATCGGCGGCGCACAGCGGTCTAGCGGAGCCCGGTCCGAGCCGGGGGCCGGGACCGGACGCGACCGGGCCGGTCCGGACGGGGGTCACCGGGCCCGGCCGCACCACATCACCCTCACCCGCCCGCCGTGTGTCGACGGTGTTCGGAATTCAGAAACAGCAGATCGAGCGGAATTGGTCAGGCCGACCGGATACCGTCCTGCCGGACAGAATTCAGCCCCCTTTTTTCACCATTCTCGGACGACGTCCTCATCACGTCCTTACTGTGAATGCGTTCTTCCGGCCGAAACGCCGTGGAGGGGAGCGATGAGCGGCAGACCGGATAACGCTGCGCCCGTCTCGTGAAACGCGGTGGCGATCTCGCCGTCGTCGCCCTGGCCGCGATCGCCCGGCGCTGCCGCCGGCCCCGTCCTGCTGCGCCGCACCGGCCGTGGTCCGGTGCTCCGGCGGCCGACCCGGGCCGGGCAGCACACCCGGGGCACGGCAGGCCACGCCCAGGGCACGACGGAGCACATCGGGCCACGTCAGGCCGGTCGGCGCCCCGCGCCGGGGGCGGACCACCCGACTAGGCTGCGGCCCATGGCCATTCCTCCCTTCCTCGCTGACCTCCGCGCCCTCGTGGGCAACCGCCCGCTCTGGCTGAGCGCCGTCGTCGCCGTCGTGCTGGACGACCGTGACCGGGTGCTGCTCGCCCGCCGCGCCGACGACGGCCGCTGGGCGCCGGTCGGCGGGATCCTCGACCCCGGTGAGCAGCCCGCCGACGGCGTGGTGCGCGAGTGCGAGGAGGAGACCGGTGTGGTGGCCGTGCCCGAGCTGCTCGCCTCGGTCACCGTCTCGCCGCAGGTGACGTACCCGAACGGCGACGTGACGCAGTACCTGGTGCTGACCTTCCGCTGCCGCGCGGTCGGCGGCGAGGCGCGGGTGAACGACGACGAGTCGCTGGAGGTCGGCTGGTTCGCGCTGGACGAGCTGCCGCCGATGGTGGAGTCCGAGCACGAGCGGCTGCGCCACGCGCTGGAGTGCGAGGGCCCGGCCGTCTTCACCTGGGACGGCAAGGAGCGCCCCTGACCCGCGCCGGCTCCGGCCGCGGTCAGCCCTTGTACTGCCGGTAGGCCTCCTCCGCCGCGTCCAGCACCGCCGCCAGGTCGCCGCCCGCGGTGGCGGTCGCTGCCGCGGCGACCGCGCCCTCGACGAACGGGGCGTTGGCGAACCGGACCGGGAACGGCAGGCCGTGCTCGTCGGCCTCGGAGAGCAGGGCGCGGACGGTGGTGACGGCGCCGCCCAGGTCGGCGAGCACCACCACGCCGTGGCCCTGGTCCACCCGGCGGGTGGCGGCAGCCACCAGGACGGCACTGATGCCGGGGCCGTCCGACGGGTCGCCGCCGGTCGCCGAGATCGGGGCGGGGGAGTCGGATCCGGTCAACGCGAGCGCGAGATTGCGTACCGCGGTGGCCAGTTCCTGGCTGTGCGAGACCAGGGCGATGCCGACCCGCCCGTGTGCGGGGGGCCGGCCGGGGGTCGGCCGGGGCAAGGGCATGGGCGAGGGGGGCGTGCGGGGTGCCGGGGGGTGTGCCGAGGGTGCGTCGGAGATGGGGATGACGTCGGCGCGGGTGCCGTCCCGGCGGCTCATCGGCTGCTCCCTTGGGCGGGTCGTGGGGTTGGGCGGGCCGGGACCGTCCGCAGGCGCGCTCCGGTCCCCGTGCGGGGCCCCGGAAGGTCCCGTACGGGCCACGGAGGTCCCCGTACGGCCCGGGGGTGCCCTCCCGCGCCCTCGCAGGCCCGGGCGGCGCCCTGGCAGCACTCTGGCAGCTGCCCGGCGCCCCCGCCGGTCGGGACACGCCTCGACCCTCCGCGGGGCGGTTCCACCGCCCCTCCGGCGGTGCCCGACCGCGGCCGGGGGAGTCCTCGTCAACCCGCTGACCGGGGCCGGGCGGTGTGGCTAGGCTGGCCCCGGAACGCCGTCGGGAGGAGATCGGTCAGTGGCAGTCAACAGCGGTACGGACACGGAGACCGTGGGTGCGCAGCCGGAGCTCGCGCCGAGCGGGAAGCCCAAGGTGGACTTCACCGGTGCGGAGTGGCTGTGCAGCAGCCAGGGGGTCGGAGACGTCCAGATCGCGTTCGTGGACGGGTACATCGGGATGCGGGACGGCCGCCAGGAGGACGGGCCGGTGCTGGTCTTCACGCCGGCGGAGTGGCGGGCCTTCGTGCTCGGCGCCCGGGACGGCGAGTTCGACCTCACCTGAGCCGCTCGTTCGAGCGCCTCGCCACTGCGGAGCGGGTCCCCGGATGACGACCGGGGACCCGCTCCGCAGGCGGTTTTCCGGTCGGAACATCACAACTGATGATCTATTGAGCGTGCCCCGTCAGAATTTCTGTTGACTGTTAGACAAACGCAGCTCAGAGTATGAGCACAGGCAGACGCCGTGCCCACCGCCCCCACGCGGCCAGACACGGCGCCTGCTGTGCGGCCCGGCAGCGTTGCCAGGCCATCCTCCCAGTCATCCCCTGCGCACCGGGGTGCGTCGGCCGGTCCCGGCCCACGAGGGGCCGGCAGTCGCCGGGAGGCTGGCGCCGAATCCGAGAGCGACTCGGAGGCCGGCACCGATGCTCGGGACCCGCACGCCCCCACGCGGCGGCGTCCCGAGCAGATCCACGGGAGCGACGGGCCGGGGCCCCGCGGATCTGGCTTGTGATGCATGGAACTGTTGGCTTGTGTGTTCGTGCTGTGTGCGATGACGAAGCTGGGTGCTCGGCAGTTCGGCACGACGAGTGCACAGTGAGGGATACGCGTGTAGGGCCGCGTTGCGACATGCCGTCCCCCCGGAGGGTGAAACCCAGAACGGCTGTCGTGCTGAACCGAACGTAGCCCGGACGGTTGCTCAGAGTCAACATTGGTCTCTGAGCGTCGATCTCCCGCTCGTCCCCCGTCGGTGTCCCACCCACCTCGCGAGCGCGGTGTGCCGGACACGTACGATGTTCCCATGTCTTTTCTCCGCCGTCGCTCCGGACAGCCCGCCGGCCCGGACTTCGACGTGCTCGCGATGGACCCGGGCGACTGGCCCGGCGACTTCGGTGCGGCCATGATGACCGGCCCGGACGGCTCCTGCCAGGGGATTTTCCTGCGCTACGACCTGTTCGGCGGCAGAGGCCCGGCGATGTTCATCGGCAACCTCCCCGAGGGCTCGCCCGCCCGGGAGACCGGCGACAACGTGCCCTTCGAGGTGCGGCAGCTGCTCGCGGCGCTGGAGAACGACGAGCCGGTCGACTTCGTCTCGGCCGAGGATTTCCCGGTCATGCTCGGCGACGACCTGCTGATCGTGAAGAAGGTCAAGGTCAGCGAGGAGCGCGTGTTCTGCGCCCAGTTCGGCCGCAGCGACGGCGTCCTGGTCACCATCGCGTCCTGGGACCGACCGATTTCGGACGACCTGTATCAGCTGCTGAAGCCGCTCCCGGCGGACATGTTCCAGCAGGGCTGATTCCCGGGGGCCCCGCCGAGGGGCCCGGGCACCGATTTCCGGCCGGTCGGCCGACGCCCGCCCGGTGCCGGTTCGCCGCTTGACGGTATCGATCAACGGTTCGTACAGTCGCGAACATGCCGTGCCGTCTCCCGCTGCTGACCCGTCGCAGGCATCTGGACCTGCGGCGCACCGCCAGCGCGGCGTGTCCGGGTCGCTGAGGGGGATCCGTCCCCCGGCGGCGGGTGTCGGCCGGGTCCGGTCGGCGCCGGAACCCGGGGGCGGGCCGTGAACCGACCTCCGGGGCCGCCAGTCGGTACCGCGCGCCCGTACGGGCGCGCCGCCCGTCCGTCGAGCCCACGCTGCCGCCCGGAGGCACCGCATCATGACGACCCGCGCCGCCGACCGTCCGCCCGTCGACCGTGCGCCACAGGGGCAGCCCCCCGGTGACGGCCCCCTCGACGGCGGTTGCCCTGCCGACGGTTCCCCCGCCGACCGTCCGGAGGCACCCCGTCCGTCGGCCGCCCGTTCCCGGGCCGCCTCGCCGTCGTCGACTTCCGGACAGGCCGAATCCGGCCAACCGGCCTCCCCACCGGCCTCCCGACCGGTCGGCCGTTCCCGCTCGGGCGGCCGCCCGGGTTCCCGATCGGCCTCCGGGCCGGCCTCCCCGCCGACCGAGCCGTCGACCGAGCCGTCGCCGTCCGACCGCGCGGCGGTCGAGGACGCCCTGGCCGGGCTGCCCCGGGTGGTCGACCTGCTCGCCGCCCGCGCCGAGGAGCACGACCGCGACGCGACCTTCCCCTACCAGGGCATCGAGGCGGTCCACGAGGCCGGACTGCTCACCCTCACGGTCTCCCGCGCGTACGGCGGACCGGGCGGCACGCTCGCCGACACCGTCCGGGTGCTCTCCCAACTCGGCCGCGGGGACGCCTCGGTGGCCGTGGTCACCGCCTTCACCCTGCTCCGGCACGCCGAGCAGGCCCGCCGCGCCGACTGGCCGACGGCCGGCTACCGGCGGCTGCTCACGGAGTCCCGGCGCGGCCCCGCGCTGGTCAACACGCTGCGGGCGGAGCCCGGCGCCGGACCGGGCGGACTGCCGGAGACGGTCGCCCGGCGGGACGGCGACGGCTGGCTGCTGACCGGCCGGAAAACCTACTGCACCGGCGCCGAGGCACTGGCCTGGATGGCGGTGACCGCGCGGACGGACGAGGAGGAGCCGAGGACCGGCACCTTCCTGGTGCGCGGGGAGAGCGAGGGCCTGGAGATCGACCCCACCTGGGACCAGCTCGGTCTTCGCGCCAGCGCCAGCCACGACGTCGTGCTGGACCGGGTCCGGGTGCCGGCCGACCTCGCGCTCGGCCTCGGCACGCGCGAGCCGCGGAAGGGTGCCGGGAGGAGCGGCGGCGAGCACGCCGCCGGTGCCGGTGCCGGGAGCCGTGCCGAGCACGGAGCCGGGAGCGTCGCCGAGGCCGAACTGTCGCGCGCCTGGCACGATCTGGCCCTCTCCGCGGTGGCGATCGGCGTGGCCCGGGCCGCCGAGTCCTGGCTGGTCCGCTTCCTCGGCCGGCGAACCCCGGCCGACCCGACCGAGCCGTTCGGCACCCCGTCCCGCCACCGCTGTGCGCTCGGCGAGATCGAGGCGCAGCTGATCGGCGCCGAGGAACTGGTCGAGGGCCTGGCCCCCCGGGTGGACCGGGGCGAGCCGGACGCCGTCGCCAGGACCGGTCCGGCCCACCTGCTGGCCACCCGGGCCGCGACGGCGGCGGTCCAGCAGGCCGTCGCCCTGGCCGGCAACCCCGGCCTGAGCCGGCGCCACCCGCTGGAGCGCTACCTGCGGGACGTGCTCAGCAGCCGGGTGCACCTGGCTGCCGAGGAGGTCGTCCTGGACGCCGCCGGCCGGGCCGCCCTGGAGCGTGGCGCCCGGCCGTGACGGGCCCGTTCGGCGGCGTCCAGTCCGTGGCGGCCCGGCCGGCGGCCCTGGGGCCGCCGTGCACGGACGCCGGTTCAGCGCGTCCCGACCGCCGCCCGGACGGCCCGGCGGGCGAGCGCCGCGTCGTCGTAGAGGCGGCGGATCATGATCCGCTGCTCCTCGCCGGCGCCCGGCACGTCGTACAGCCGGATCTCCCGCATCAGCACCAGCACCAGGTTCACCAGGAACGCGTCCCGGGCCATGGTGCCGCCGCTCTGGGCGAGTTGGCTGATCTGACGGCGTGCCGCGGTGTCCCCGGAGAGCACGCTCCACAGCACCGCCAGGTCGTAGCCGGGCAGGTACCAGCCGGCCTGTTCCCAGTCGACCAGCACCGGGCCGGACGGCGCCAGCAGCATGTTGCTGAGCAGGGCGTCGCCGTGGCACAGCTGCATCGGGGTGTGGCCGAGGCCGTGCAGCAGGCCGCGCAGGTCGCCGGCGTCCCGGTCGGTGAGCTGGCCCACCGAGTGGTAGCGGGCGATCTCCAACTGGTAGTCCAGGCGCGGCTGGAACACGTCCGTCGGCGGCCGCCACAGGTTCAGCGTCCGGACGGTGTTGAGCAGCGCCCGCACCTCGCCCGGGGTGGGCGCGTTGACCGGGTGGCGCTCCCGGGCGGCCGGGCGGCCGGGGACGCGCTCCATGACCAGCACGCAGCGGTCGTGGTCGGCCGCGACCAGCCGGGGCAGCCGCACCGGCGGGCGGTGCCGGACGAACGCCCGGTAGACCGCGACCTCGTGGTGGAAGTCGGCCACCAGCTGCTCGAAGTACTCACTCCGCACCGCCTGCGGCGCCAGGCACTTGGCGACCACCGGAGCCCGCCCGATGGTGCCCGCCACCAGGATGTGGCGGCTGCCCTCGCGCAGGACCTGGCGCGGGGTGAACGCGGGACATATCCGCGCGACGCCGGCCAGCGCGGCCCGGACCGACGGGGTCTGCAGCGCCGACGGGTCGATCCGCTCCGGCCCGCCGGGCTGGCCGGGCCGCCGGGCGCGCAGCACCTGGCCGTCGGCCTGGCGGGCGAGCGGGATCCGGCCGCCGACCGGCGGAGCGGTCTCGGGTGCGCGCAGCCCCAGCGCGGTACGGCCGGTGGGGCCCAGTGCCGTGCGGCCGGTCGGGACGACCCGGGTGTCCGTGGCCCGGCCCTCGACGCCCCGCGGAGCCACCGGGCGGCTGGCCGGGGGCACCTGCTTGGGGCCGGGTCGGCCGGTGGCTGCGGTGGGGGGGCGCAGCGCGGGGCGGGTCGCGGTCGGCGTGGGGGTCGTCGCTGAGGAGTACATGGGCTGAGGGAGGTCCCTTCCGGTCCGTCGGCGGGGTGCGGCCCCGCGGGGGCGGGGTAGGGCCGGTGCCGTGTGCTTCCTGGCGTGACGGCGGCCCTGCGGGTGGTGCGGTGCGGCGGGTGGTGCGCGGGCGCCGGGCACGGACGCGGGGTCAGGAACCCCTGTTCGGCGTGTGCTCCGGCCGTCCGCACCCTGGGGAATGCGGTCGGCCGGACTGCCGTGGCCGTGCCCGGCGCTCCCGCGCCACCCGGCCGCGCCACCCCCTCGGGTGAGTGCCGGGAGCGTCCCGTGACACCGTCGGGGGACTGCTCCGACGCCGGTGGGACGCCGTCCGACCCGGGGGGCGAGGTGGCGCACCCCTACAACACACCCGTCGGGCACTGGCTTAGTAGTCTGGCGGGCCCTGGCGAACGGTGGCGAATGCTCGCCTGGCACTTGCCGGAGCCTCTAGCCTCGAAGGAGCCGAGGAACCTGGGGGCTTCATTGAGCAGGGGACCCAACACCCGACTCGCCGATCTGTTCGTCCTGACCGGATGGTCCAAGGGCGAACTCGCGCGGCTGGTCAACCGCCGTGGTGCCGCGATGGGGCAGATGCAACTGTCCACCGACACTTCGAGGGTACGGCGTTGGATCGAGCAGGGGGAGATCCCGCGCGATCCGGTGCCGAGGGTGCTGGCAGCCGTGTTCACGGAGCGGCTCGGCCGTGTCGTCACCACTGAGGACCTCGGTCTGGAACGACACCGGCCCACCAGGTCCGGAGCGGAGCCGTCCGCAGCAGTGCCATGGTCGCCGGATCGAACAGCCGCGGTCCTCACCGAGTTCACGGGAATGGACCTCATGCTGAACCGACGTGGATTGGTGGGCGCCGGAGCCGCGCTCACGGCCGGGGCGGTCATCGCCGACTCGCTGAAGGGCTGGCTGGGCGGGGACGCCGTCGCGTACGCGGCCTCCGTGCCCGGGCCGCGACAGGTGGTCACCGGGAGCGGGGCGCGCCCGGTGGTGGACGTGTACGACGCGGGCCCGGTCGGGCTCGACGAGGTGGAGTCGCTGGAGCGCTCGGTGCAGGTGTTCCGGGCCTGGGACGCGGCCCGCGGGGGCGGGTTGCAGCGCAAGGCGGTGGTCGGACAACTCAACGAGGTAGGCGGCCTGTTGACGCACCGGCACCCACCCGCCGTGGAGCAGCGGCTGTGGGCGGTCGCGGCCAACCTCGCGGTGCTGGCGGGCTGGATGTCGCACGACGTGGGCCTGGAGCCCACCGCCCAGCGGTACTTCATGATCGCGGCCGAGGCGGCCAAGGAGTCCGGCGACCGGCCGCGGGCCGGCGAGGCGATCTCCCGGGCCGCGCGGCAGATGGTCCACCTGGGCCGGGCCGACGACGCGATCGACCTCATGGCGGCGGCCAAGGCGGCCGGCGGGAAGCCGGCGCCCAGAACGCGCGCCATGCTGAACACCGTCGAGGCCTGGGCGCACGCCTCGATCGGGCACTCCCAGGACACCTACCGGCTGCTCGGCGAGGCCGAGGACCTCTTCGCCGAGGAGTCGCCGGAGCCGCCTCCGTGCTGGATGCAGGTGTTCGACGAAGCCGAACTGCGCGGCATGCAGGCCCTGGTGCTGCGCACGCTGGCCGAGCACGACCGGGCGGCGGCGCCCACGGCGCGCAGGCGCGCGGAGCAGGTGATCGCCCTTCGGGAGGGCACCGGGCAGCTGCGCTCGGCCCTCTTCGACCGGATCACGCTGGCCTCGGTGCACCTGATCACGGGTGAGCCGGACGCAGCGGAGCTGCAGGCCAAGATGGTGATGAACCTGATCGGCCAGAACTCCTCGCACCGGACGTGGGACCGGCTGCGGGAGATGTACCGGCTGACCGCGGAGTACCGGGGACTGCCGGTGGTGGACGAGCTGCGGGCCGAGCTGGGACTGCAGTTGCGGGCGGCGGACGCCAAGAACCGGCCGCGGCTGACCTGAGGGGCCGGGCGGACGTGCGGGGCCGGGCCGACGTGCGGGGCCCCGGGGGTGCCGTGGTTCGGTTCGCTTCGGCTTGGCTCGGTTCGGCTTGGCTCGGTGGCCCGGCAGTGTCGCGGCCCGGGTCTGCCCGGCCGTTCCGTGGCTCAGTCCGGCGGTGCCGGGCGGAGCAGCATGCGCAGCGCGGTGACGGTGCCGTCGGAGCCGAGGACGGGTTCGCCCGAGCACTCGACGCTGTCGTGCCGTCCGCCGGGTCGGCGGATCCGCAGGGTGCCGGCGGCGATGCGGCCGTGCACCAGGGCGTCGGTCATCATCCGGCGCAGCAGCGGCCGGTCCGCCTCGGGGAGGCGGTCGGGCAGCCGGTCGAGGCTGAGCGGGCCGTGGTCCGGATCGCACCCGAGGAGGAGGAAGGTCTCCGCGTTCCAGTGGACGCCGTCGGTCAGCAGGTCCCACTCGGCGGAGCCGAGGACGCCGTCCTCGCCGTCGCCGCCGAGGTAGGGGCCGGACGGCTCCTGCGCCGTGCCGTCCACTCTGCCGTCCGTTCCGCTGTCGGCGTCGCCGCCGTCGTCGCCCGTCCCGTCAGCGGCGCGCTCCGCTCGGCCCGGACCCGGGCCGGCTGCGCAGGAGGCGTTCGCGCCGGAGCCGTTCGCGCCGGAGCCGTTCGCGCCCGCCGGGGCGCCGTCCACCGTGGCGGTGCCCGGCGGGCGGGCGGCGCCTAAAGGCATGTTCATGACGGGTCCATCGCTCGGTTCGGCCCGCTTTGTGCGGGTCCCTCGGGTAGTGAGAAGACTGTCGCACAACGTCCTCACCCTCGTGGGCGATTTGGACAGATCGCAGGCAAAATTCCCCTGGCATATGCCACTGTGGCAGCGGGCTCCGTCGCCCTGTGTGCGGAAGCGGGCGCGAGGCGGTAACCTTCGGTGATTCCGGCGCCCGGGCGCCCACCGCAGTACCGACCAGAGACCCCGGCGACGGAAATCCCGTTGCCACTACGACCGCCGCAACGGATGCTGACCTCATGTTCGAGCCAGTGATAGCACCCAGTGCCAGCCTCCTAGGCCTCCTGCAGCGAGGCCGTGGTGACGGGCAGCTCCATGCGCTGGCCGCCGACCGTGCCGAGGCCATCGCCGCGCTGGAGGAGTGTGTCACCAGGGACCCGCGAGCCGACTGGCAGGTCGAGAGCCGCTCCCTCTACTACGCCCGCCTCTACATGGAGCTGGAAGCCCCCCTCGACGGCATCGAGGACCACCTCCACTCCGCCGAGGACCTCGTCACCGATGACGAGGGCCGCACGGGCCTCGCCCTCTCCGTCCTGGGCCACCTCGCCGCGTACGGCCGGCGCGACGCGCTGCTGATGCTGCGCGAGTACGCCGCCACGGGCGCCAACTGGGCCTGGGCCCTCGACGAGCTGGCCCTGCGCGACGACGACCGCGGCCTGCTGCTGCTCGGCACCGCCGTGCTGGACCACTTCCCGCCGGGCCCCGAGGGCGACGCCGAGCTGCGCGAGTTCATCCGCAACGCGTACGAGCCCCGGCCGTGGCGGCTGTGGGCGGCCTACCACCCGAGAGTGGCGGCCGCCGCCGAGCAGTCCCCCTTCGACCTCTGGCAGCGCCAGGTCAACCGCAGCGGGGTCACCCCCGGCTGGTCCACCGCCGACGTGCTGGCCTGGGCCGACCAGGGCGACCTGGGCGGCCTCGGTGCCGGCGCCTTCCTCGGCCGGCCCGACGCCCGGCCGGAGCCCGCGCGCGACACCGACTCCCCGAGCGGCCCCGACGCGGTGGACCGCCGCGCCGCCGCGGCCGCCCGCTGCCTGACCGCCGTCGTGCGGCCCGAGGACCGTCCGCTGCTGCTGGAGGCCGCCCGCAGCGGCCTGCCCGGCGCCCGCCGCGCGGCCCTGCGCCACCTCGTCGAGCGACGCGACCCGGCCGCCGTCGAGCTGATCGAGGCGGCCGCCGCCGACGTGGACGACCGGATCGTCCGGGCCGCCCTGGAGCTGCTCGGCCGGATGCGCGGTCCCGAGGTGCTGGCGCAGGCCCGCCGCTGGGCCGACCCGGCCACCGGGGGCGCGGACAGCGCGCTCGGCGAGGCCGCCGCACAGCTGCTGGCCGACGCCGGGGAGCCGCAGGACGCGCCGCTGGTGGTCGCCGGGCTGCGCCGCTGGGTCTCCGTGCGGGGGGTCTCCGGTACCGGGCTCGGATCGTTGGTGGACGGTGCGGGGCGGCTGGCCGCCGCCGACGCCGTACCGGTCCTGCGCCACATCTACGGGGAGGCCGCCTCCTCCGAGCTGCGCGGACGTGCCGCCCGAGCGCTCGCCGCCACCGACGTGCACTTCCCCGAGGGGCCCGCCGTCGAGTGCCTCTGGGACTGCGAGGAGTCCACGCGTGAGCTCGCCGCGCGCCATGTCGCCACCACGGGCGACGCGCGTGTGCTGGAGCGGTTGCGCAGGCTCGCCGCCGACCCGGCCGAGGAGGCCGAGGTCCACGCCGCCGTGCGCGGCCGATTGACCGCAGCCCGGGAGTTCGGGCGTTAGGGGCCCGTCTTCAAACCCTCGCCTGCGGGGCGGCGTTGGGGCACGCACCTCGCTGCGTTGTCGTCGGTCGCCGATGGCCCCCAGCCTTCGGCCGGGAGGTGCCCCCACCGCATGGACTCTCCCCCAGCCTCCGGCCGGGAGGTGCCCCCATCCTCCGCCTTGCGATGCACGCACCCCAACGCCGCCCCGCCCGCCCTCCGGGCGGACGACGGGGGTTTGAAGACGGGCCCCTAGCTAGGTCCTCGACGTTCAGCGGGCCGGGACACCGTCGGGTGTCCCGGCCCACTGCTTTCTCCGGAGCCGTCCGGCCGGATCCGCGCCGCTCCTCGGAGGTGGCGGTTCCGAGCCGCGGTGATCCTCCGGCGCGCTGGTTCTGAAACGCGGTTCTACTTCACCGAGCCCGCGTCCGGGGTCAGGACGCCGCCGGCCACCAGTCCGACGATCAGGACGCCGAGCAGCACCCGGTACACCACGAACGGCATGAAGCTGTGCGTCGAGATGTACTTGAGGAACCACGCGATCGCCGCGTAGCCGACCGCGAAGGCGATCAGCGTGGCCAGCACGGTCGGGCCCCAGGCGGGTGCCGGGCCCTCGCCGATCTTGAACAGTTCCAGCGTCCCCGAGGCGAGCACCGCCGGGATGGCCAGCAGGAACGAGTAGCGGGCCGCCGCCTCCCGGCTGTAGCCGAGCAGCAGGCCCGCGCTGATCGTGCCGCCGGAGCGGGAGACGCCCGGGATCAGCGCCAGCGCCTGGGCGAAGCCGTAGATGCCCGCGTGCGGCAGCGTGAGGTCGCTGATCGGACGGGCGTGGCGGACCGCGCGGGTGCGGTCGGCGAAGGCCAGGATCAGGCCGAAGACGATCAGCGTGGTGCCGATGATCCGCAGGTCGCGCAGGTGGGTCTCGATGGTGTCCTGGAACAGCTTGCCGAGGATGCCGATCGGCAGGGTGCCGATGATCACGAACCAGCCCATCCGGGCGTCCGGGTCCGAGCGCAGTGCCGGGCGGACCAGCGACCGCGCCCAGGTCTTCACGATCGCGGCGATGTCCTTGCGGAAGTAGATCAGCACCGCCGTCTCGGTGCCGAGCTGGGTCACGGCCGTGAAGGCCGCGCCCGGGTCGTCCCAGCCCAGCAGCGCGGAGAAGACCCGCAGATGGGCGCTGGAGGAGATCGGCAGGAACTCGGTGAGCCCCTGGATCAGGCCGAGGACGGCCCCGTGGAACCAGTCGATCACCGGGCACCCGCCGGGGGTATCCGTCGGGCAGTGGGCAGGGGCGGCATGGGCGGGTCCTTGCGGGTCGGAAGGGGCGTGCGGACGACCGCGACCCGCCCGGCCCGCAGGCCGCGCGCGCCCGGCGCGCGGCTGATGGTACGGGGTGAAAGTGACAGTTCTTTGTTCACCCTTTGTTCGGCCTTTGCGTGCAGGGCCCTTTCCGGCCGCGCAGCGGGGGCGCCCCGGTGCGCGGCTCCGTCCGGGGCCTGCATCCGGGACTACGTCCGGGGCTGCGACCGGGCCGCTCCTACTCCGACGCCCGCTCCCCGGCCTGCTCGGAAGCCTGCGCCAGGACCCGCTCCGAGGGGCGCGCCCGGACCCAGGTGCGGTCCTCCGTCAGGTAGTGCTCGACCGTCAGGCCGGCCTCGGCCAGGGCCTGCTCGAACACCTCGGTGCTGAGCGGGCGGGACAGGAAGGTCTGCGTCCAGACGCCGTCCGGGAACTCGTACTCGCAGCGGACGGAGTTCACGCCGTCGCCGACCGGAGTGGCGGAGACGAGCCGGGACCACGCGCCTGGGCCGATCGCGGTCTCGCGCGGCACGTTCAGGTGCCAGTCCTCGCCCTCGCGCTGCACCAGCACGCAGCCGTCCTCGGCGACGTGGCGGCGGCACGTCTCCAGCAACTCCTGGCGAACCGTCACATCGCCGGCGTGCACCAGGAAGGAGGCGAGCATGACGACGTCGAAGCGTTCGCCGAGGTCCAGTTGCTCGATCGGGCTGCGCACCGTGCGGACGTCCCCGCGGACCCGGGCCAGCATCTCGGCGGATTCGTCCACGGCCGTCACGGTGAAGCCGCGGTCGGTCAGCGGGTGCGTCATCCGGCCCACGCCGCAGCCCAGTTCGAGGATGTGTGCGCCGGGCGGCACCGCCGCCTCGATCACGTCCGGGGCGTTGCCCGCGGGGAGTCGGCTCCACACTTCGACGGCGCAGCCGTCCGGCGTGATCGCGCCCTCGCCCGTTCCGTCGTAGCCCGTGCGGCGGTCGTCAGTCATGCCCCTCATCCGAACACGGATGGGCGGGCGGGGGAAGGGGGCGTCTCCGGGGCTTGCTAGATACCCCTAGGGGGTATAACTTCGATCATCGACGGAGCGAGGGAAGCGGCGCCGGACGGGCGTCGGGGCAAGCGGAGGACGACATGGCACACCCCGCACAGCACGAGCACCACGGTCAGCACGGTCACCATGAGCAGCACGAGCCGCACGGACACCATGGACAGGACGGCCGGGCCGGGCACGAGCAGCACGGGCACGGTCACCAGGGGCAGGGCGGGCACGACCACCACGCCGCCGCCGGGGGCGGAACGAGCTGGCGGACGGCCGCGCAGGCGACCCTGCACTGCCTCACCGGGTGCGCCATCGGCGAGATCCTCGGCATGGTCCTCGGCACCGCCTTCGGCCTGCACAACGGCGCGACCGTGGTGGTCTCGATCCTGCTGGCCTTCGTCTTCGGCTATGCGCTGACCATGCGCGGCGTGCTGAAGGCCGGTCTGGACGTCGGGGCCGCGGTGAAGGTCGCGCTGGCCGCCGACACGGTGTCGATCCTGGTGATGGAGCTGATCGACAACACCGTGATGGTCACCGTTCCCGGGGCGATGGACGCGGGCCTCGGCGACCTGTTGTTCTGGGTGTCACTGGCGGGTTCGCTCGTCCTGGCCTTCGGGCTGACCGTGCCGGTCAACAGGTGGATGATCGGCCGGGGGCGCGGGCATGCCGTGGTCCACGCCTACCATCAGCACTGATCGGCCACCCGCCGGCGCCGATCGCACTCCGGAGCACGTGCCGGAGATCTCCGCCCGCTGCCCGTACCGACCGCTCGCCGGCCGGTACGGGCAGCGGTGCGTTCCGGTGCGCCCAGTTATCCCTCGCGAACCTCAAGCTCCGCCAATGTCGCGTGCAGCCAGCCCAGTTCGGCCTCGGTGGTGGCGCGGGCGATCAGCAGTTGGCCGCGCCGGAACGGGTCGGGGAACTCCTCGGCTCCCATCGGACGGTCGCCGTCGTAGAAGAAGCTCGCCGGCTCGGACAGGAACGCCAGCCGTCGGCGGAGGACGGCCGCCTGGGCGGTGGGGTCGTCGAGGTGGCGCAGGAAGGCGAGCAGGGTGAACCAGCGGTTCTCGTCGCTGATGTCCAACTGCTCGGGCTCGCGCAACTGGTCGAGCAGTGCGGCCCGGCCGGCCTCGGTGAGGTGCAGGGTGTGCCGGGGTGCGGCGGCGCTGCCGGGCTCGGTCCGGCGGACCAGGAGTCCGGCGGTCTCCAGGCGCTTGATCGCGGGGTAGAGCGTTCCGTCGCTGATCGGCTGGACGTGCCCGGAGAGCGCGGAGAGGTGGCGGCGCAGCTCGTAGCCGTGCAAGGGCCGGTCGTACAGGAACCCGAGGATCGCGAGCTTGAACATGGGGCCACCCTCTCACGGCCGTCCCTCGATCCGCCGGTATATCGAATGCGTGGTACCTCGATGACGAGGTATGGTCTCGACGTTCCCGGGAGTCCCCGGTGTTCCCCTTCCGGAAGAGGAGTTCGTGCGATGCGCCATGCCCCCGTCACCCCCGGCGGCGACCTGATCCGCTGGGTCGAACTGCCCGGCGCCGAGCCGGCCCGGCTCTACCTGCACGGTCTGGGCGCCACATCGCCCGTCTACTTCGCCGCGGCCGCCGCCCACCCGCTGCTGGCCGGGCGCCGCTCGCTGCTGATGGACCTGCTTGGCTTCGGCATCAGCGACCGCCCGACGGACTTCGGGTACACGCTGGAGGAGCACGCCGACGCGGTCGCGGCGGCGGTGCGGGCGGCCGGGCCGGGTCGGGTCGAGGTGGTCGGCCACAGCATGGGCGGCGCCGTCGCGATCGTCCTCGCGCACCGGCACCCCGGTCTGGTCTCGCGGCTCGTCCTGGTGGACGCCAACCTGGACCCGATCGCGCCCGACCGGCAGCGGCTCGGCAGCAGCGGCATCGCGGGCTACACCGAGGAGGAGTTCCTGGCCGGCGGCCGGGCCGAGGTCGCCGAGCGGGTCGGCCGGTTCTGGTGGTCCACGATGCGGCTGGCCGGCCCGGAAGCGCTCTACCGCAGCGCCCGCTACGTCGCCCGCGCGACGGTCCCGACCATGCGCGAGCTGCTGCTCGGCCTCGACCTCCCGCGCACCTTCCTCCACCCGGCGGCGGACGGCGAGCCGGCGGGTGCGGACGGGCTCCGCGCGGCAGGCGTACGGGTGGTCGCCGTCCCGGACTGCGGGCACAACATCATGCTCGACAACCCGGACGGCTTCGCCTCCGCCGCGGCGGAGGGACTCGGGGCCTGACCCTGGTCGGCCGGGGGCGATGGACGCCGCCCCGGCCGCCCCCGCCGCCCCGGCTGCCCCGGCCGCCCCCGCCGCCCCCGCCGCCCCGGCCGCCCCGGCCGCCCCCGCCGCCCCGGCTGCCCCGGCTGCCCCGGCTGCCCCCGCCGCCCCCGCCGGGCCGTTCTAGGCTGACCGGACCGTCCCGCGAGACCGCCCGAGAGGAGACCGTCCGATGACCGTCGAGGTCCCGCCCGCCCTGGCCGCGTCCCTGACGGAGTTCCTCGGTGCGACGGGCCACGCCTGGGCACTCCGACTGCCCTCCCTGGCCCGCGAGTCGCTCGACCGGTGGGAGCTGCACCCGGACGGGCCGGCCTCGCACGGCGTCGTCGGTCTGGTGCTGCCCGTGCGGTGCGCCGACGGGACGCGTGCCGTGCTCAAGCTCCAGCCCGTGGACGAGGAGACGGCCGGCGAACCGCTCGCCCTCCGGGCCTGGGGCGGGCGCGGCGCCGTGCGACTGCTGGACCACGAACCCGACTCGGGCTCCATGCTGTTGGAGCGCCTGGACCCGACACGCTCGCTCCTCGCGCTGCCCGACGATCTCGCGGCCGTGCGCGTGATCGCCGATCTGCTCAGCGAATTGACGAAACGTCAAGCTCCGCCGGAACTGAGGACGTTGACCGACCTGGCGGCGCGGCTGTCGGACCGTGCCGCGGCGGCCGTCGCCGCCCTCGACCACCCGGAGGAGCGCCGCCTGCTCACCGACTGCGTGGCCGCCCTCCGCGAGGTGCGCGCCGAACCCGGCGACCGGCTGCTCCACTGGGACCTCCATTACGGCAACGTCCTCGCCCCGCTCCCGGGCAGCGGCCGCGCCCCCTGGCTGGCCATCGACCCCAAGCCGCTCGCCGGGCACCCCGGCTTCGAGCTGCTTCCGGCGCTGCGCAACCGCTGGGACGATGCGGTGGCCACCGGAGACCTCGCAGGGGCGCTGCGGCGGCGCTTCGACCTCCTGACGGAGGCGCTGGAGCTGGACCGCGAGGTCGCGGCGGCCTGGACGCTCGCTCGGGTGCTGCAGAACGCGGCCTGGGCGGCCGAGGAGGGTGAGATCGCGCTGGATCCGGCCCAACGGGCCATCGCCGAGGTGCTGTTGGGACGCTGAGCCGCACCGGACCGCACTGAGGCGGGCCGTCGACGCGCCCGTGGCGGCACGAACCGGACCGAGGAGCGCCGTCAACGCTCCCGCAGCGGCACGAACCGCACCGGCGTCCCCGGCCGGGCCTGCGCGGCGGCCGCGAGGTCGGCGGCCGGGACGACACCGATCACCGGATAGCCGCCGGTGGTCGGGTGGTCGGCCAGGAAGACCACCGGCTGCCCGTCCGGCGGGATCTGAACCGCGCCCGACACCATGCCCTCGCTGGGCAGTTCACCGTCCCGGGCCCGGACGACCGCCGGGCCCTCGGTGCGCAGCCCGACCCGGTTGCTCGTCGAGGAGACCCGGTACCCGTCGCGGCCCAGCCGGGCCACCGCCTCCGCCGTGAACCAGTCCGCGCGCGGCCCGAGCCGCAGCCGCAGCACCAGTTCGGCCGGGGGAGCGGGCAGCGGCACCAGTTCGGCCCGGGCCCGGTACGGCGGGGCGGCGCCGACCGGCAACCGGTCCGCGGCGGCCAGCGGGGCAGGCCCGAGGCCGGAGAGCAGGTCCGCCGAGCGGCTGCCGAGCACCGGGGGGACGGCGATCCCGCCGGCCACCGCCAGGTAGCCGCGCACCCCGTCCGTCGCCGTTCCCACCTCGACCACGGCGCCGTCCGGCACCAGGACCGGCGCGCCCCACGCCGCCGGTCGCCCGTCCACCCGGACGGGCGCGGGTGCGCCGGTGACCGCGACGACCACCGTCCCGACGGCCCGCAGTACGACCCCGCCGAGGGTGGCCTCCAGCCCGGCGGCCCCGGGCTCGTTGCCGACCAGCCGGTTCGCCGCCCGCAGGGCCGGCACGTCCAGCGCTCCGGCCCTGGGCACGCCGAGGTGGGCGACCCCGCGCCGCCCGAGGTCCTGAACCGTGGTCAGCGGTCCGGGCCGCACCACCACGAGTTCGCTCATCGCCGTCTCCTCCCGTCGGCCGCCGGAGCTCCGAACGGCCCTTCGCCCATCCTCCCGGCCGTCGGTCCGATGCGGTGCCGCGTCAGCGGGCCGAGCCGCCGCCGCCCGCCCGGCCCGCTCATCGGCCCGGCCCGCTCACCCGCGCTGCGCCGTGAAGCGGACCCGGACGCCCGGCGCCAGCAGGGCCGGAGGGTCCCGGTCGGTGTCCCAGAGCGGGAGCGCGGTGCGGCCGACGAGCTGCCAGCCGCCGGGGGAGGGGTGCGGGTAGACCCCGGTGTACGGGCCGGCCAGGGCGACCGAGCCGGTCGGCACGGAGCTGCGCGGAGTGGCCCGGCGCGGGACCTCGTACCGTCCGGGCAGCCCGGTGAGGTAGCCGAAGCCGGGGGCGAAGCCGCAGAAGGCGACCACGTACTCGGGCTCGGTGTGGATCCGGACGGCCGCCTCCTCGGACACCCCCCACAGTGCGGCGACCTCGGCCAGGTCGGCGCCGTCGTACACGGTCGGGACCTCCAGCACCGGCCCGCGCTCCGCCCCGGCCGCCGCGGTCGCCGTCGGACGGGCGGTGCGCAGCAGCCGTGCCACGGCGTCGACGTCCGCGACGCCGTCCAGCAGCACCGTGCGGGCGGCCGGCACCAGCTCCTCGACCTCGCCGAGCGCGCCCGCCTCCCGCTGCTCGCGCAGCCATCCGTACAGCGACGTGACCTCGGCCGTGCCGGGCAGCTCGATCAGCAGTGCCCGCTCGCCGACCCGCCGTACCGGCCCGATCGGCTGCCGCGATCCACCCGGCCGCGCAGCGTCAGGCCGTGGTTCGGCGCCGCCGCCGCCGCTGCCGCCGCCGCTGCCGCTGCCGCCGCCGCTGCCGCCGGGGCCGGCGCCGCCGCTGTCGGCCGTCACGTGAACGCCTCCACCCGGACCCCGGCCGAGGCCAGGGCGCCGCGCACCCGCCAGGCGAGCTGGGCGGCGCCGGGGGTGTCGCCGTGGACGCAGAGCGACCGGGCCTCGACCGTGATCCGGTCGCCGCCGACGGCCTCCACCGCGCCGTCCCGGGCGATGTCGACCGCGCGGGTGATCACCGACTCGGGGTCGTGCACCACCGCGCCTGGTTCGCGGCGCGGGACGAGGGTGCCGGTGCGGGTGTACGCCCGGTCGGCGAAGGCCTCGGCGACCACGGGCAGTCCGACGCCCTCGGCGACCTGGAGCAGCCGGGAGCCGGGCAGTCCGAGGACGGGCAGCGGACCGTCGCAGACCGCGCCGGCCCGCAGCACGCCGGCCACCACGGCCTCGGCCTGGTCCGAGTCGGCGACCACCCGGTTGTAGAGGGCGCCGTGCGGCTTGACGTAGGAGACCTTCGAGCCGGCGGCGCGGGCGAAGACCTGGAGGGCGCCGATCTGGTACGCGATCTCGTCGGCGAGTTCCTCCGGCGGGACGTCCATCGCGCGGCGGCCGAAGCCGGCGAGGTCGCGGTAGGAGACCTGGGCGCCGATCCGGACGCCGCGCTCGGCGGCCAGTGCGCAGACCCGGCGCATCGTCGAGGGGTCTCCGGCGTGGAAGCCGCAGGCGACGTTGGCGCTGGTCACCACCGACAGCAGGGCCTCGTCGTCGGTCAGCGTCCAGCGTCCGAACCCCTCGCCGAGGTCCGCATTGAGATCGATCACCGCATCGGCCACGCCCGTCCGCCTCCCAGCAGCTGTTGAGCCAGATGGTAGGGCCTGCGGGTGAAGGCCGTTGTCCGTGACCCGGGCCCCACCGGGCCCTCGGCGTGCGACCGGGCCCGCACGCCCCGGGGCGGCGCCACACGGGGCCTGCGGGCCGGGTCGGCTCAGCGCGCGGGCGCCGGTTCCGCGAAGGAACGTTCCAGCGGACGCAGGGCGCGCAGCACGAGCAGCAGCGGGATGACGCCGAAGACTCCGAACGACATGTCGACGAATCTCCACACCAGCGGGATGCCCCGCAGTGGCCCGCAGATCAGGGCCAGTGGGATGACGGCTCCGCAGGCCAGTGCGGCCCAGCGGATCACCCAGATGTTGCGGACCGGGTCCTTGAGCGGCCCCCAGAAAAGGGGTAGCGCTCGTCGGTCTCGACGATGCCCGTGTGGACCCGCTCGAACCAGGCCGTCGCGGCGGGGAAGTGCTCGGCCAGCGGGGCGGCCGGGCCGGTCGCGAAGTCGACCAGCAGGCGGGTCTCGGCCTCCAGCGGGAAGGCGGTCAGACCGCTGAGCACCAGGCAGACCAGGAAGAACCACAGCCAACGCCGGACCTTGCGAAGGACGACCGCGGAGTCGTCGTCCGTCTCGTACACCTCTGCACCTCCGAACTGCAGGCGGAGCCTTGTCCCGTCTGCGTGGAACCGACTCTAGACCCTCCTTTTGAACATGTTCAACTCCCTCTCTTGGGGTCCTCCGGCTGCCTCCGGAGGACCCCGATCGGACCCCGGGGCACCTCCGGCGCCCCCGGGAGGCCCGCGAAGTGTCCGGAAACGCGAAGGTGCCCGGGTGCCGAGGCACCCGGGCACCGACGGTGGCCGCTACGCCGTGTAGGTGTACGTCACCGGCGCGCTGGTCCCGCCCGCCGTGGTGACCGTGACGTTCGCCGCCCCCGGCAGGGAGCCCGCCGGAGCGGTGGCCGTGCAGAAGGACGGGCCGCAGGACACGTGCGTGGCCGGCATCCCGCCGAACGCGACCGTCCCGTACGTCAGGTTGCTGCCGATCACGTTCACCCGGGTGCCGCCGGCGACCGGGTCGGTGGCCGGGCTCAGGCTGGTGACCGCCGGCGCGGGCGGCGCCGGGGGAGCGGCCCCGGTGTAGTCGAAGCCGGCCGGCGCGGCGGCGGTGCCGCCGGGCGTCACCACGCTGACGGGAGCGCTGCCCGAGCCGCCCGGCGTGGTCACCGTGCAGGCGGTGTCGGTGCAGGTGCCGGGCGCGGGGACGCCGCCGACCAGCACCATGCCGTGGGTGAGGTTGCTGCCGCTGACGGTCACCGCGGTGCCGCCGGTGCCCGGGCCGGTGGTGGTGTCGAGGCCGGTGACGGCCGGGGCGGCCTGGACGGTCGCCGGCAGGTAGCCGCCGGTGCCGAGGTCGTAGCGGGAGACGTGGCCGGTCGGGTCGGTGTCGTTCGGGTTGGCGGCCGTCACCGTGATCACGCCGGTGATCGGGACGCCGGGCGTGGTGCTCAGGTTGAGCTTCATGAACTCGCTCTTGCCGACCACCCGGGTGCCGGTGAGGACGGCCTCCAGGTGACGGTGGTCGGGCGAGAGGCTCGTGGTGAAGGTGTAGTCGTACGGCGTGGAGTAGAACATCGCGCCGTCGGTGGTGACGCCGGGCGGCAGGTCGACGGTGAAGTGCGTCGGGCCGGTGAGGTCGGCGGTGCCGGCGGACACCCAGCTCGCCGACATGTTGCCGGTCTTGAAGAAGCCGCCGGGGTAGTTCCCGCTCTGCGACACGGTCACGTGCTGCGCGGAGGTCGAAGCAGCGGCGGTCGGCGTCTTGGCGACCGGCGTCTTGGGGACCGGCGTCTTGGTGGTCGGTGCCTTGGCTGCCGGCGCGGCCGCGGCGGCGCCGGCGGTGAGGACGGCGCCGGTGGTGAGCGTGGTCACGGACAGCGCGACGGCGAGGCCGGCTTTGGCCAGTCGGGTGATCATAGGTCGATCATCACCGAACCATTGCGCGGCCCCACGGGTTTCTCGAATGCCGGTTCGAGAATGGCGGAATACCGTCGAAACCTCGTTCTGAAAACGATCCCCGGACCGCCGCCCACCTGCCGCTCCGTCCGGCCGCAAGGTCCGTTTCGGTCGATGTCGGTGCGAACCTCTAACCTTGTCCTCCGTGACCGCCATCGCAGACCCGTCCACCGAGCCCGGCATCCGTCCGTCCGCCGGCCCGGCCGTCGCGCGCCCCGCGCCCGGCCCCGCCGCCGACGAAGGACTGGCCCGCCGGCTCAAGGCGCTGGCCTGCACCGCCCCGCTGCACGACCTGGACAACCGCAAGGTCAACCTGGCCGGCGAGTACGGCGGCTACGCGATGGCCGAGGTCGGCCTCGCCGCGATCGACCTGGTCACCCTGAACATGGACTTCGACACCGGGGCCGACCGCGACACCGTCCTCGCCCGCCTGCTGCCCCGGGTCGCCGCCCAGGCCGCCGGCCGTCCCGCCGCCGAGCACGAGCGGGTCGCCCGCTGGGTGCTGGAGTCGCTGATCAACGTCGGCAGCGTCGACCGCGGCTTCCGCGCCGTCTACGGCACCTTCGGCGCGGACGGCGCGTACGTGCGCCGCGACTACGACTTCAAGCTGATCGAAGAGGTCCCCGGCCCCGACGGCGGCGTCTACCTGCGCACCACCGACGAGGCGGTCAACGTCCTGGTCGGCGCACTCGACACCGACGTCACCTCGGCCCAGATCGCCGCCGAGGTCAAGCTGGAGGTGCTGATCCGCCGCGGCCGCCTGGCCGACGCCCAGCTCGCCGCCGAGCAGGCCCGCTACCGCACCGTCCAGTACGCCGAGACGTTGCGCCGCGCCCTCGACGCGACCCGCCGCAACGTCCGGGCCGTCGACTGGATGCGCGCCGTCCCGGACCTCATCGAGGAGGCGCTGGACCACATCGCCGACCGCTACCGGCACGAGAACGCGATTCTCACCAACATCCGCAAGGCCCGCGACGAGGCCGAGGACCCGGAGCACAAGCGCCGCGCCGCCGAGCTGGTCGACATCGTCAAGGACTGCATCCGCCGCCACACCCAGCTGCAGACCCGCCTGTTGGAAGCCGGCCCGCTGTTCCGCGCCGAGCAGGACCGTCAGGCCTTCACCACCCCCGGCGCCCGTAGCGGCATCGACCTGTACGGGCAGCTGCTCGCCCCGGTGCTGCGGCTGCCGGTGGAGCAGGCCGTCCGCCCGACCGGAGCCTTCTTCGCCCGCGGCGTCGGTCTGCGCACCCCGGTCTCGGTCCGGGTCGCCGACCTGGTCGACCTCCTGCTCACCCCGCCGGTCGAGCGCGAGCACCTGGGTGCCGAGCTGCCCGACCCGGACCTCGTCGCCACCCCGGACGACAGCCGGTTCTCCGAGGCCCAGCTGGAGGCCGCGTTGGTCCTGCTCGACCTGCCCGCGGACGCCCCCCGCCGGCTCTCCGGGCTACTCGCCGACGCCCGCAAGCAGGACCCGGACCTGCCGTACCTGGTCGCCCTGCTCGCCGTGCACGCCGCCAGCCCGCCGGTCGGCACCGCCTACCGCCAAGGCGAGGAGCGGCTGCTCTTCGCGGTGGACGACGGCACCCCGCTGCGCGACCCGGAGTTCGGCGGCGCCGACCTGATCGTCGGCAGCGCCCTGCTCGACGCGGTCGGCATGGCCGCCGACCGCAAGGACGCCGGCTGACCGGCCGGGACGCACCGCCGGGACGCCCGCCGTGACGCACCGCCCGAACCCCCGAACGTGACGAACCACCCGAACACCCGCAGCGACACCCCGAACACCTGCAGCAACAGCCCCGAGGAGCACCGCCCGTGACGACCCACCACGACACGTCCTGGGCGACCGAGACCGAACCGGCCGCCCCCGCGCCGATCACCCCGGCCGACGTCGCCGACGCCGCCCGGCTGGTCTCCTTCGGCCTCCAGGCCAAGCTGCTGCCCGCCCGGGACGTCGAGTACGCCGAACTCGTGCGCCGCCACCGCGAGGACCCGCCGTTCGCCCGGCTCGCCGACGCCATCGCCACCGGCATGGGCCTGGTCGTCCTGGAGGTCTCGCCGCGCGCCGGCATGGCCGTGGCCGCCGCCGAGGACTCGCTGTTCGCCGTCCGGATGGGCGACTACTCGCGCCGCGCCGCCTCCGAGTCCACCGACCGCTTCCTGCACGGCCTGGCCCACCTGGCCGTCGCCGCGATGGCCTTCCCCCGCCCCGAGGACCTCGCCGACGACGCCTACCTCGGCCGGATCACCGTCAACGGCGTCGACTCCTTCGTCCGCCAGGCCTGCCGCCGTCTGGAGGAGCAGGCCGACGTCGAGGGCGCCAACACCGACCCGCAGTCCGACGCCCCCGGCCTGGAGGCCGCCTGGCGGGTCTGGGCCCGGCGGACCGCCACCGGCGCCACCAAGGACGCCCGTCGGCTCTCCGGCTCCACCATCGGCATCGTCGCCAAGGCCGTGATGTTCCTGGTCGACTCCGGCTTCCTGCAGAAGGTCTCCGACGACTCCGGCGGCACCTACCGCACCACCGCCCGCTACCAGCTCCAGGTCCGCGACCTGGCCGGCAGCGCGGCCATGGCCGAACTGCTCGACCTGGGTGTCGTCCCGGTCTCCGACGGCACCGCCAGCCTGCTGCCGCCGGACACCTCCGACGAGCTGGTCGCCGACGCAGGCCTGCCGTTCCACTCGCTCTGACAATCCCATAGACGCACCCCACAGACGCACGGAGAACCGCCGCACATGTACGAGCTCAACCGGGTCCGCCTCTACTCGATCGGACCGGCCGGCGCCCGCTACGCCGACACGGTGCTCGACCTGCGCGGCGTCGGCGAGCCCGTCGCCGACCCGGCGCCGCAGCAGATCGGCCTGTTCGGCGAGGACATCGACGGCCCGGTCCGCCGCCCCGCCCCCGCCGGCGTGCTCTTCCTGGAGAACGGCGGCGGCAAGTCCGTCCTGCTCAAGCTGATCTTCTCGGTCATGCTGCCCGGCCACCGCAACACCCTCGGCGGCGCCAGCTCCGGCGTGCTGCGCAAGTTCCTGCTCGCCGACGACTGCGGCCACGTCGCCCTGGAGTGGCAGCACACCGTCACCGGCGAACTGATCGTGGTCGGCAAGGTCAGCGAGTGGCGCGGCCGCCAGGTCTCCTCCGACCCGCGCAAGTTCGCCGAGACCTGGTACTCCTTCCGCCCCGGCCCCGGCCTCACCCTCGACTCCCTGCCGGTCGCCGAGCGGGTCAGCCTGGCCGGCGACCAGAAGGCCCGCGGCCGCCGCCGCACCATGAAGGGCTTCCGCGACGCCCTCACCGAGGCCGGCAAGGCCCACCCCCACCTCGACCTGGTCTTCGAGGACGGCCACGACCGCTGGACCGAGCACCTCGGCGAACTCGGCCTCGACCCCGAACTCTTCCGCTACCAGCGCGAGATGAACGCCGACGAGGGCGAAGCCGCCGGCCTCTTCGCGGTCAAGCACGACAGCGACTTCACCGACCTCCTGCTGCGCGCCGTCACCGACACCCGGGACACCGACGGCCTCGCCGACCTCGTCCACGGCTTCGCCGCCAAGCTCGGCCGCCGCGCCGAACTCACCGCCGAACGCGACTTCACCGCCGGCTCGCTCGACCTGCTGGAGCGCATCGCCGAGGCCACCACCGCCCGCGAGACCGTCCGCGAGGCCCACCGCACCGCCGAGCGCCGCACCCGCCGCCTCGCCCACGCGCTCGCCTCCCGGGCCGGCGCCGAACGCGACCGCGCCCAGGACCTCGCCATCGAGGTCGCCGCCGCCGCGAGCGCCGTCACCGCCGCCGAGTCCGACCGCACCCGGCACACCCTCATCACCGAGGAACTCACCTACCGGCACGCCACCCTCAGCCTCGCCGCGGCCACCGCCGAAGCCGCCGCGCTGCGCCGCGAGCTGATCGACGCCCGCACCCTGCACTCCGCCTGGCAGGCCGCCGAAGCGGTGCTGCGCCAGCGCGCCGCCGCCGACCGGGTCACCCGGGTCGCCGCCGCCATCCGCGAGGCCGAGCTGGACGCCGCACCGGCGCTCGCCGCCCGCGCCCGCGCCGCGACCGCCCTCGCCCGCGCCCTGGAGGCAGCCGCCGCGGCCGCCGAGTCCCGCGCCGACACCGAGGAGCAGCGCGCGGGCGAACTCCAGGAGGACGGCGCCAAGGCGCAGTCCGGCGCCACCGAGGCCGCCACCGCCGCCCAGAAGGCCCGCAGCGAGGCCGAGCACCTGCGCCAGCGCCTCGCCGAGGTCGAGCAGGAGACCGAAGCCGCCGTCACGGCCGGCTTCATCGACGCCGACGGCGATGTGGACCCGGCCCGCGCCGCGCTGCACGCCGCCGACGTCGAGAAGGCCGCCACCGCCGCGCTCGCCCAGGCCCGTACGGCCGCCGAGGCCTGCGCCGCCCGGCTGCGCGAGGCCGCCGCCGCCACCTCGCGCGCCGAACTCGCCGCCGAGCGCGCGGGCGACGCCCGCAAGGCCGCCGCCCGGGCCCTGGCCGGCGAGCAGCGCACCGCCGCCCTGCTCGCCACCGAGCAGCGCCTCGCCGACCTGCTCTCCCTCACGCCCTACCAGGAGGACGCCGAGGAGGACGCCGGCTTCCTCACCCCCGCGCTCCTCGACCGCAACGCCGAGTACCTGCGCGAACTCCTCGACGAGGCCATCGCCACCGCCGAGCGCACCCTGTTCGACCTGCGGACGGCCGCCGCCGACGACTCCCGCATCCTCGCCGCCCTCGGCGACGGCGGCCTGCTGCCGCCCGGCCCGGACGTCCTCGCCACCGTCGAGTACCTCGCCGAGCACGGCATCCCGGCCCTGCCCGGCTGGCGCTACCTCGCCCAGTCCGTCGACCCGGCCGACCACGACGCGATCCTCGCCGCCCGGCCCGAACTCGTCGACGGCGTCGTGGTCACCGACCCGTCCTCGCTGGAGCGCGCCCGCGAGGCCCTGCAGTCCGCCGCCCTGCTGCCGCGCTCCACCGTGGCCGTCGGCGCCGCCGCCTCCCTGATCGCGCCCATCACCGACGAGCCCGCCTTCTTCCTCGTGCCGCCGAACCCGGCCATGCACGACGAGTCCGCCGCCGACGGCGAGCGCCGCGAGCTGCGCGCCCGGGCGAGCGCCCGCGAGGAGCACATCCGCGAACTCGCAGGCCGCCTCGGCGCCGACCGCGCCCTCGCCGCCCGCCTCGCCTCGTGGCACGCCAGCTGTCCGCCCGGCACCCTCGCCGAACTCGCCGCCGCCGCCGAGGCCGCCCGCGAGCACGCCGAGCAGTCCGCCGCCGCCCTGGCCACCCTGCGCGCCGACCACGACGAGGCCGAGACCGACCACGCCGCCGCGGCCTCCGCCCACGAGGAGCACCGCGAGGCCGCCCAGCGCGCCCGCCGACGCGCCGACGCGCTCTCCGGCCTCGCCTTCCGCCTGCGCGAGCGCTCCAACTGGGCCCGCCGCCAGCGCGAACTCGCCGAGGACGCCGCCGAGTGCGACCGCCGCCAGGCCCTGTGTGCCGACCGCGCCCGCACCTGCGACGAGGACCGCCGCGCCGCCCAGCGCGCCGCCGACGACGCCCGCCGCACGACCCGCGCGCTGCGCGCCGAACGCGCCGAGATCCCCGCCGCCGAGCAGACCGACGACCCGGCCGACACCGCCCCCGCCGCGCTGCCCGCCCTGCGCGAGGCCTACCGCGCCGCCTCCCAGCTGTACGAGAAGGTCGGCGTCGGCGCCGACCTGCGCGCCGAACAGGCCCGCGCCGAGGGCGACGAGGCCGCCGCCGCGGCCGAACTCGACCGCCTCACCAACAAGGTGCGCACCCGCGCCGAGGAGCTCCTCGGCAGCCCCGACGGCGCCGACGGCCCGGCCCGCCAGGCCGCCGCCGCCCGCGCCGAGGAACTGGTCGCCACCATCGAGGCCCGCTCCGCCGCCGCCAGCGAGCAGCTCGGCCGCCTGCGCGGCGACGCCGAGCGTTCCGCGCCCAGCGACGGCGAGGCGCACACCGAGCTGCCCGAGGACCTCGTCCCCGCCGACCCGGAGCACGCCCAGGCCCTGCTGCGCACCGCCACCAGCCGCCTCGCCGAACGCCGGGAGGCCCTGGACGCCGCCCGCACCGCGCACGCCGACCTGCAGCGCACCTTCGACACCGCCCAGTCCGCTGCCGCCGACTTCGACGAGCTGGCCGGCCAGCTGCGCGACGGCCTGCGCGACCACCAGGAGGACCCGGACGACCCGGTCGAGCCGTACCTCGGCTCCCTCGCCGAGGCGCGCAACGGCGCCACCGACGCCCGCCGCGGCCTGCGCACCGCCTCCGGCGAGCTGTCCAGCGCCGAACTCGCCGTGCGCGACGCCGCCGACGCCCTCGTCCGGCACGCCAACGCCGCCCGCTACGAGGCCGTCCGCACCCCCGCCCGCCAGCAGATCCGCGAACTGCCCGCCTCGGCGCTGCCGGAGCACGCCGCCGCCTGGGCCGCCGCCTTCGCGCCCCGACTGCGCGTGCTCACCGACGAACTCGCCCAGCTGGAGAAGAACCGCAGCTCGATCGTGGACCGCCTGCGCGGCCTGGTCGAGTCCTCGCTCACCACCCTGCGCGCCGCCCAGCGGCTGTCCCGGCTGCCCGAGGGCCTGGGGGAGTGGTCCGGCCAGGAGTTCCTCCGGATCCGCTTCGAGGACCCGGACCACGCCACCCTGGTCGAGCGCCTCGGCGAGGTCATCGACGAGGCCACCCGCGCTGCCGTCAGGAAGAACAGCGACCTGCGCCGCGACGGCATGTCCCTGCTGCTGCGCGGGGTCGCCGCCGCGATCGGCCCCAAGGGCGTCAGCGTCGAGATCCTCAAGCCGGACGCGGTACTGCGCGCCGAGCGGGTCGGCGTCGGCCAGATGTCCGACGTGTTCTCCGGCGGGCAGCTGCTCACCGCCGCCATCGCGCTGTACTGCACGATGGCCGCGCTGCGCGCCAACGACCGCGGCCAGTCCCAGCTGCGGCACGCCGGCACGCTGTTCCTGGACAACCCGATCGGCCGCGCCAACGCCACGTACCTGCTGGAGCTCCAGCGGGCCGTCGCCGACGCGCTCGGCGTCCAGCTCATCTACACCACCGGTCTGTTCGACACCACCGCGCTCGCCGAGTTCCCCCTGGTGATCCGCCTGCGCAACGACGCCGACCTGCGGGCCGGCCTCAAGTACATCTCGGTCGAGGAGCACCTGCGCCCCGGCCTGCCCGCCACCCAGGACCCGGACGGCCCGACCATCCACGGCGAGATCACCGCCACCCGGATGTTCAAGCGCCCTGCGGAGGTTCCCGCCCAGCCGTGAACTGGCTAGCGTGATCGGCATGCTGACGATCGCGCACCTCAGTGACATCCACCTCGGACAGGACCACCGCCGGGACCGCGGCAAGCGGGCCCGGCGGCGGGCCGAGCAGGTGATGGCGTACCTCGACGCCCTGCCCGGCCCGCTGGACGCGGTGCTGGTCACCGGCGACCTCGCCGACCACGGCCTGCCCGCCGAGTACGAGCAGGTGGCCGAGGTGCTGAGCTCCCGGCACCCGGTGCTCACCTGCCCCGGCAACCACGACTCGCGGGCGCCGTACCGGGAGGTGCTGCTCGGCGAGGCGCCGGGGGAGGGGCCCGGGGCGGGCCCGGTCAACCGCCTGCACGAACTCCCCGGCGCCGACGTGCTGATGCTCGACTCGTCGATACCCGGGCAGCACGACGGCCTGCTGGACGACGAGACGCTGGACTGGCTGGACACCCGACTCGCGGAGGGGCGCACCGGGTTGCCCGCCCTGGTGGCCTTCCACCACCCGCCGGTCGAGCTGCACATGCCGATGGTCGACGGGATCCGGCAGTTCGGCGAGGTGCGCCTGGCGCGGGTGCTGCGCCGGCACCCACGGGTGGCCGCCCTGCTCTGCGGTCACTCCCACACCCCCGCCGCGACCACCTTCGCCGGGCTGCCGCTGCTGGTCGCGCCCGGCGTGGTGTCCACCGTCACCCTGCCCTGCGAGGGCGGGCGCGGCATCTCCTTCGACCACCCGCCGATGCTCGCCTTCCACGTCCTGGACGGGGACGCCAGGATCACCACCCACTACCGGGTCGTCCCGGTCGACTGAGTCACGGCCGCGGGGCCGACACCCGTGGCTGGTGCGGCGGTTGTTGCGGCCGCTGCTGGTAGGGCTGCTGGTACACCGACTGGTGGGGCTGCTGGTAAGGCTGCTGGTAGACCGACTGGCTCGGCTGCGGCGGGGCCGACGAGCCGGGCCGGGGGAAGGGCCGGGCGGCCAACGGCTCGGGCGGCACCCTGCTGCCCGCCATCGGGTGCGCGGATCCGGGCGTCCGCATCCGCTGCGAGGCGATCTGACGGGAGATCAGGATCTCCAGCAGGCACCACATGGTGGCGAACACCCCGAGCCCCATGGCCATCAGCGCGGGTGTCAGCATCCAACTGCCCGCGTACGAGGCCAACGTCGCGACGACCACGCCCACCAGGGTGAAGGCGAGGGAGAGCACCGCCCGGACTGCGGCGGCGCGCACCTCGTCGGGCAGGCGGCGACGGCGGCGTGGCACGGACATCGGGCGACCCCCAGGCGCGGACATCGATGACGGGTACGGACCGGGCGCACACGAAATGCGCCCCCCGAGGCTCACTCTGCCCCGCCGAACCGGGACTATGCGTCCGAAACCACCGAACTGGCCTCAAAACGTGCCATCCGGGAAACGGCCGCGAGGGGGCCCGGCCCACCCGCGCGATCAGCCCAGCTGCTGGTTGAGCTCCTCCAGCGCGCCCGTGACGATCGTCCGCATCGCCTGCTCGGCCTCCTCGGCGTGGCCCGAACAGATCGCGTCGGCGACCTCGCGGTGCAGCCGGATCGCGTACGGCTCCGGCTGATGGGGCATCAGATGGTACTCGGTCCGCCCGGTGAGCACCGCCCCCACGGTGTCCCCGAGGTGGGCGAACATCTCGTTGCCGGAGGCGCGCAGCACCAGGGCGTGGAAGGCGATGTCGTGCCGGAGGAAGGTGGTCAGGTCGGCGTCGCGCGCGGCGACCGTCAACTCCACGGCCAGCGAGCTGAGTTCACGCCGGTCGTCATCGGTGGCGCGGGTCGCGGCGAGTGCCGCCGCGGCGGGTTCGACGGCCATCCGCAGCGAACCGAGCGAGCGCAGCTGGGCGGGTCGGTCGGCCCCGGCCAGGCGCCAGCGGATCACCATCGGATCGAAGACGTCCCAGAGCGACTTCGGCAGCACGGTGATCCCGACCCGTCGCCGGGACGCCACCATGCGCATTCCCTCCAGGACCCGCACCGCCTCCCGGACGACCGTGCGGGACACCCCGAACCGCTGCTCCAGTTCCTCGCCGCGCAGTACCGAACCCTCGGGAAGCTCCCCGGACGCGATCGCCGGCCCGAGCTCGTCAAGCAGCCGCCCGGGCAGCCCCTGGATCTCCATCCGCCCAGCCTAGACGTTGGACCCGAGGGCGGCCGCGCCGCCCTGCGACCCAGTCCACATCGTAAAAGTATGACGATTTGGTTTCCGGCACTTGAATACGTCATATCTTTGAGGCGATAGTGGCGGCCAGGAAACGAAGGAGCACCACCATGGCTCTCAGCGTCGAGAACCACGACCGCCCCACGGCTCCCCTCACCGTCGTGGTGATGGGCGTCTCGGGCGTCGGCAAGACCACCCTGGCCCGCATGCTGGCGGACCGCCTCGGCCTCCCCTTCGCCGAGGCGGACGACTTCCACCCGGCGGCCAACATCGCCAAGATGTCGGCCGGCATCCCGCTGGACGACGAGGACCGCGCCCCCTGGCTGCGCGCCATCGGCGCCTGGCTCAAGGAGCGGACCGAGGACGGCGCCGGCGGCGTGGTCACCTGCTCGGCGCTGAAGCACCGCTATCGCGACACCCTGCGCGCGGCCTGCCCGGGCGCCTTCTTCCTGCACCTCAGCGGTGGCCACGAGCTGGTCGAGGGCCGGCTCAACCACCGCACCGGCCACTTCATGCCGTCGTCGCTGCTCGACTCGCAGTACGCCACCCTGGAGCCCCTGGGGGCGGACGAGCGCGGCGCGGTCCTGGACGTCGGCCCGTCCCCCGAAGAACTCGTCGAGATGGCTGCGGCGCTGCTGCGGCCCGTCAATGGAGACCTCGCGTGAGAACTGCCCCCACCCTGCTGGCGGCCGCCCCACCGGCCCTGGCGCACACCAGTAGCGACTCCCGGCTGCTGGTCGCGGTGCTACTCAGCATCGGTGCGATCGTCGTACTGATTACCAAGCTGAAGCTGCACCCGTTCCTCGCCCTCACACTCGGCTCCGGCCTGCTGGCCGCCGTCGCGGGCGCTCCGTTCGACAAGCTGCTCAACAGCTTCTCCACGGGCTTCGGCGCCACCGTGGCCGGCGTCGGCCTGCTGATCGGCCTCGGCGCGATGCTCGGCAAGCTGCTCGCCGACTCCGGCGGCGCGAACATCATCGCGGACACCGTGCTCTCCCGCACCGGCACCAAGGCGCTGCCCTGGGCGATGGCGCTGATCGCGGCCGTGCTCGGCCTGCCGCTGTTCTTCGAGGTCGGCGTCGTCCTGCTGATCCCGATCGTGCTGCTGGTCGCCCGCCGCGGCAACGTGCCGCTGATGCGGGTCGGCATACCGGCCCTGGCCGGCCTCTCGGTGCTGCACGGCCTGGTGCCCCCGCACCCCGGTCCGCTGGTCGCCGTCGACGCCCTGAAGGCCGACCTCGGCATCACCCTGGCCCTCGGCCTGCTGATCGCCGTCCCGACGCTGGTCATCGCCGGCCCGCTGTTCGCGCGGGTCGCCGAGCGCTGGGTCGGCCCGCTGGAGATCCCGGCCGCCACCGCCCCCGAGTCGACGGCCGAGCACGACCGCACCCCGTCCTTCGGCGCGGTGCTGGCGACCATCCTGCTGCCGGTCGTCCTGATGCTCGGCAAGGCGCTGGCCGACGTGGTGATCGACGACCCGAAGGCCGTGGCCCAGCGGGTGTTCGACTTCATCGGCTCCCCGCTGATCGCCCTGCTCGCCGCGACCCTGCTCGGCATGCTGACCCTCGGCCGGGCAGCCGGCTTCGACAAGGCCCGGATCTCCGAGAGCGTCGGCAAGTCCCTCGGCCCGATCGCGGGCATCGTGTTCATCGTCGGCGCGGGCGGCGGGTTCAAGCAGACCCTGATCGACGTGGGCGTCGGCAACGCGGTGAGCGAGTGGTCGAGCGAGTGGCACATCTCGGCACTGCTGCTGGGCTGGCTGATCGCCGTGCTGATCCGCCTGGCCACCGGCTCGGCGACGGTCGCCACGATCACCGCGGCGGGCATCGTCTCCCCGCTCGCGGCGAACATGTCCTCGACCCACGCGGCCCTGCTGGTGCTCGCGATCGGGGCCGGCTCGCTGTTCTTCTCGCACGTCAACGACGCCGGCTTCTGGCTGGTGAAGGAGTACTTCGGGATGAGCGTCGGGCAGACGCTGAAGTCCTGGTCGGTCATGGAGACGGTGATCTCGGTCGTCGCCATCGCCCTGATCCTGCCGTTGAGCCTGGTCGTCTAGCGGCCGGTCCGGTTCCACCACAGCCGCAGGCCACAGGCCGCGCCCGCGCGCCGCAGCCGCCGCAGCACCGCCGAGGGGCGGCACCCGTGACCGTACGGGTGCCGCCCCTCGGCGTTCCTCAGCCCAGCAGTCCCGACAGCACCGCCGCCGTCGCCTCCAGCAGGTCCTCCGCGACCACCCCGCCCGCCGCCGTACGGGCCAGCAGCCCCTCCCGGGCGGCCAGGATCACCAGCGCGGCCTGCCCGGCGCTCACGCCCGGGGGCACCAGCTCCGGCAGCGCCCGCTCCAGGACGTCGGCCAGCGCCCCGGCGACCGCTCGGTCGTGCGCGGCGACCTGCTCGGCCAGTGCCTCGGTCCGGGCCGCGACCAGGCGGAACTCCAGGAACAGCAGGATCCATCCGCTCTCCGCGGGCTCGACCCGCAGCAGCGCTCCGACCAGCCGCCGGGCCCGTTCCTGTGGAGCCAACTCCTCGCAGGCGGTGGCGAGTTGCTCTAGCTCGGCCATCCGCAGTGCCGCCTGGTCGTCGAAGAGCGCGAGCAGCAGGTCCTCCTTGCTGCCGAAGTTCGAGTAGAAGGCGCCGCGGGTGTAGCCGGCGGCGGCGCAGACGTCCTCGATGCTCGTCCGCGCGAAGCCGACGGCGAGGAACAGCTCGCTCGCCGCGGCCAGCAGTCGGGCCCGGGTGTGGACGCGGCGGCGGGGCGGTCGGGGAGCGGCGGTATCGGCGGGGGGTGGGTTCACAGGAGAACGATACATGGTGTATTCAGTACGAGTCGTATTCAATACGAGCCGTACTGAACCTGTCGCCGGACCCGAGGGGGACCACCGCCGTGAGCCGACTGCTGATCACCAACGCCCACCTGCTCCACCCCGAGGACGGAACCCGCACCGACCTCGGCTGGCTGGAGGCCGCCGACGGCCGGATCGCCGCCACCGGAACCGGCCGCCCACCCGCCGCGAGCGAGGGCGTCCGGGTGGTCGACGCCGGCGGCGCCACCGTGCTGCCGGGCCTGATCGACGCCCACGTCCACCTGCTGGTCACCACGCTCGACCTGCACGACGTCGCCGACTGGACCCCGGGCTACGCGACCGTCCGCGCCCTCGCCGAGGCCGAGCGCATGCTGCGCCGCGGCTTCACCACCGTCCGCGACGTCGGCGGCGCCGACCACGGCATGGCCCGCGCCCTGGCCGAGGGCCTGGCGCTCGGCCCCCGGCTGCTGCACGGCGGCAAGGCGCTGTCCCAGACCGGCGGCCACGGGGACCTGCGCCCGCTCGGCGACGACGCCCTGCCCTGCTGCGAGTCCCGGCCGAACTTCGGCCGGATCGCCGACGGCGTGGACGCGGTCCGGGCCGCCGCCCGGGACGAGTTCCGCAAGGGCGCGCGCCACCTCAAGGTGCTGCTCTCCGGCGGCGTCGCCTCCCCGCACGACGAGATCGCCGCCGTCCAGTACAGCGAGGAGGAGATCCGCGCCGCCGTCGAGGAGGCGGAGAACCACAACCGCTACGTCACCGTGCACGCCTACCACCCGCGCGCGATCGACCGCGCCCTGCGGGCCGGGGTGCGCTGCGTCGAGCACGGCAACCTGCTGGACGACGCCACGATCGCCCTCCTGCTGGAGAAGGACGCCTTCCTCGTCCCGACCCTCGTCGCCTACGAGCAGACCGCCAAGCTGGGCGCCGCCTCCGGCCTGCCGCCCGCCTCCGTCGGCAAGCTCGCCGAGGTCCGCGACCGGGGCCTCGACGCCCTGGAACGCGCCCACCGGGCGGGCGTCAACCTCGTCTACGGCAGCGACCTGCTCGGTCCGCTGCACCCCGCCCAGCTGGAGGAGTTCACCCTCCGCGCGCAGGTCCAGCCGGCCGCGGACGTGCTGCGCTCGGCGACCACCACGGCCGCCCGGCTGCTCGGCATGGCGGGGGAGATCGGCACCCTCGCGCCCGGCGCCCACGCCGACCTGCTCGTCGTCGACGGCGACCCGCTGGCCGACCTCTCCGTCCTCACCCGCCCGGAGCGGCACCTCAGGCACGTGGTGAAGGCCGGCGCGCCGGTCTGACCCCACGCCCGCGCAACGTCCGGCAGGAACGACGAAGGGCGGGCGCCCGGGGAAACCCCGAACGCCCGCCCGTCGTACGACAGCCGTTACTTGCCGGCCCGCTTCGCGAGGAAGGCGTCGACCTCGTCCCGGATCTCCGGGGTGTCCAGGCCGCGCACCGTCATCGTGGTGCGGCGGCGCAGCACGTCGTCCGCCGTGTACGCCCACTCGTTGTCGGCCGCGTACGCGACCTGCGCCCAGACGTCCGGGCCGTCCTGGTGGATCGGCCGGCCGAGCTCCGGGTTCTCGTCGATCAGGCGGGCGATCTCGAAGGAGAGCGTGCCGTAGTGGCTGGCCAGGTGCTTGGCGACCAGCGGCTCCATGCGCGAGCCCGGCTCGCGGTCGATCAGCAGGCGGTGGGCCACCGCGTTCGGCGCGCCGACGCCCGGCAGCGGGACGGTCGGGGCGATCGGGGACATGTCCTCGCCGAGGCTGGTGCCGGGCACGTGGGCCAGCTTCTCCAGCACGGTGCGGCCGATGTGGCGGTAGGTGGTCCACTTGCCGCCGGAGACCGACAGCATGCCGCCGCGGCCCTCGGTGACGACCGTCTCGCGCTTGGCGGCGGCGGTGTCGCCCGGGCCGCCCGGCAGGACGCGCAGGCCGGCGAAGGAGTAGGTGATCAGGTCGCGGTCGAGGTGCTCGTCGCGGATCGCGTGCGCGGCCTCGCCCATGATCTGGTCGATGTCCGCGTCGGTGGCCCGGACGTCCTTCGGGTCGCCGGTGTACTCCTCGTCGGTGGTGCCGAGCAGGACGTGGTCCTCCCACGGGATGGCGAAGGAGACGCGGTACTTGTCGATCGGGATGGTCAGCGCGGCGCGCCACGGCGAGCGGCGCTTGACCACGACGTGCGCGCCCTTGGAGAGGCGGATCGACGGCGCGGCGCCGGCGTCCTCCATCTTGCGCAGGTGGTCGACCCACGGACCGGTGGCGTTGAGCACCAGGCGGGCGTCGATGCCGAACTCGCTGCCGTCCAGGCGGTCGCGGAGCTCGGCGCCGGTGACCCGGCCGCCGGTGAAGCGCAGCCCGGTGACCTCGGCGTGGTTGAGCACGACGGCGCCGGCGTCGACCGCGGCGCGCACGGTCATCACGGCGACGCGCGAGTCGTTCATCTGGTGGTCGCCGTAGACGGCCACCGAGCGCAGGCCCTCGGTGCGCAGCGCGGGCACCTGCTGGGCGGCGTGCGCGGCGGTGGAGACCCGGCCCATGCCGTCGCGGAAGGCGGACAGCGCCGAGTACAGGAAGACGCCGGCGCCGAGCTTGGCGGCGCCGTGCGGGCCGCCCTTGTAGACCGGCACGAAGAAGGTCAGCGGGTTGACCAGGTGCGGGGCGACGTCGGTGGAGAGCGCGCGGCGCTCCTTGTGGTTCTCCGCGACGAGCTTGACCGCGCCGGTCTGCAGGTAGCGCAGACCGCCGTGGACGAGCTTGGAGGAGGCGCTGGAGGTGGCACCGGCGAAGTCGCCGGCGTCGACCATGGCGACCTTCAGGCCGGCCTGGGACGCGGTCCAGGCGACGGCCGTGCCGAGGATGCCGCCCCCGATCACCAGCAGGTCGTAGGTGGCCTTGCCGAGCAGTTCGCGGGTCTCGGCGCGGGAGGCGGTGCGGCCGGCGGTGCGCTCGGCGCCCAGGGTCGGGATGGTTGCCATGGTGATTGTGTACGGCGCGCGGGTCGGGCGCGCCGTTACTCCTCTCGTGTGCGGTGCGGCCCCTGCGGGAGGGACCGGTCGGCCCGGTGCGGCGGGCCGGTGAAACGCGGTGACACCCGCTGCCGGAACAGCGGGCGGCCGGCCGGGGCCAGCGGCCCCGACCGGCTCGTCGGTCAGTTGTTCTCTTCCTCCTCCACCCAGCCCATGGTGCGCTCCACGGCCTTGAGCCACTTCTTGTACTCGCGCTCCCGGGTGGCCTCGTCCATGCGCGGGGTCCACTCGGCGGCGCGGTGCCAGTTGGCCCGCAGGGTGTCGAGGTCGTTCCAGAAGCCGACGGCGAGACCCGCCGCGTAGGCGGCGCCGAGGGCGGTGGTCTCGGCCACGTACGGGCGCTCGACCGGGGCGTCCAGGACGTCGGCGATGTTCTGCATGAGCAGGTTGTTGCTGGTCATGCCGCCGTCGACCTTGAGGGCGGTGAGCTCGACCCCGGAGTCCTTCTGCATGGCGTCGACGACCTCGCGGGTCTGCCAGGCGGTGGCCTCCAGGACGGCCCGGGCCAGGTGGCCCTTGGTGACGTACCGGGTCAGACCGGCGATCACACCGCGGGCGTCGGAGCGCCAGTACGGGGCGAACAGGCCGGAGAAGGCCGGGACGAAGTAGGCGCCGCCGTTGTCCTCGACCGTGTTGGCGAGGGTCTCGATCTCGGCGGCGGTGGAGATGATGCCGAGCTGGTCGCGCAGCCACTGGACGAGCGAGCCGGTGACGGCGATCGAGCCTTCCAGGGCGTACACCGGGGCCTGGTCGCCGATCCGGTAGCCGACGGTGGTCAGCAGGCCGTGGTACGAGTTGACGATCTTCTCGCCGGTGTTCAGCAGCAGGAAGGTGCCGGTGCCGTAGGTGGACTTGGCCTCGCCCTCGTTGAAGCAGGTCTGGCCGAACAGCGCGGCCTGCTGGTCGCCGAGCGCGGAGGCGACCGGGACGCCGGCCAGGTCGCCGACGGCCTCGCCGTACACCTCGGCGGAGGAGCGGATCTCCGGCAGGACGGCCATCGGCACGCCCATGGACTCGGCGATGCTCTCGTCCCAGGCGAGGGTCTTGAGGTTCATCAGCATGGTGCGGCTGGCGTTGGTCACGTCGGTGACGTGCTTGCCGCCGTCGACACCGCCGGTGAGGTTCCAGATCACCCAGGTGTCCATGGTGCCGAACAGGATGTCGCCGGCCTCGGCGCGCTCGCGCAGGCCCTCGACGTTGTCCAGCAGCCAGCGGATCTTCGGGCCGGCGAAGTAGCTGGCCAGCGGGAGGCCGGTCTCGCGGCGGAAGCGGTCCTGGCCGACGTTGCGGCCGAGCTCGCGGCACAGCCCCTCGGTACGGGTGTCCTGCCACACCAGCGCGTTGTGCACCGGCTCACCGGTGTTCTTGTCCCACAGGACGGTGGTCTCGCGCTGGTTGGTGATGCCGATGGCGCGGATGTCGTCCTTGGTCAGTCCGGCCTTCTCCAGCGCACCGCGCACGACCGACTGCACCCGGGTCCAGATCTCGGCGGCGTCGTGCTCGACGTAGCCCGGCTGGGGGAAGATCTGGCGGTGCTCCTGCTGGTCGACGGAGACGATCCGGCCGTCGGCGCCGAAGATGATGCAGCGGCTGGAGGTGGTGCCCTGGTCGATCGCGGCGATGTAGTTACCGGTGGAGGTCATGGGGAGGGTCCTCGGCTCGGGTTGAGGGGTACGGGGTGGGTGGGCCTGACACGCTTCTCGGTCAGTCCCCGTGTTCGGCGGGGTCCACTCTGCTGTTCGGCGGGGAGCCTTCAGAAGAGGGCGTCGTACCGCTTAGAAGAGGGCGTTGTAGACGCCGCCGGCCGCGAGGCCGCCGATGACGGGGCCGACGACCGGGACCCAGGCGTACGACCAGTCGGAGCCGCCCTTCTTCGGGATCGGCAGCAGGGCGTGGGCGATGCGCGGGCCGAGGTCACGGGCCGGGTTGATCGCGTAGCCGGTCGGGCCGCCCAGCGAGAGGCCGATGCCGACGACGGTGAAGGCGACCATCAGGGTGCCGGTGCCGGACTGCGAGAGGCCGGCGTTGGTGCCGATGGTGAGGATCGCGAAGCAGAGCACGAAGGTGCCGATGACTTCGGTGAGCACGTTCTGGAACGGGTTCCGGATCTCGGGCCCGGTCGAGAAGATGCCGAGGGTGGGCTCCTCGTTGGCGTTGAACTGGCCGAGGTAGGTCGCCCAGACGAGGACGGCGCCGATGATCGCGCCGAGCATCTGCGAGCCGATGTAGAGCGGCACCTGGCTCCACTCGCCGCTCTTGACCGCGAGCGCGAGGGTGACGGCGGGGTTGAGGTGCGCGCCGGACTTCGGAGCCGACATGTAAGCGGCGATGAGGACCGCGAATCCCCAGCCGAAGGTGATCGCCAGCCAGCCGGCGTTGATCGCCTTCGACTTCTTGAGGGTCACGGCGGCGCAGACGCCGCCGCCGAGGAGTATCAGGGCGGCGGTGCCGAGGGTTTCGCCGACGAAGACGTCGCCGTTGGAGAACGCGGACACAAAGACTCCCTTGTCCATATGGCCCGGAGGTGCGGGTGGGGGTGGGCGGCCGGGTCGATCGCTGTGCGGGTGAGCGCGCTGTGGGAGTGATCTCCCGGCCATCGTTCGACAATGTCGACCGTCATGCGGAAGCTTCCTCCCCAGGTCGCCTCCACGTCAAGGCAGGGTTACGCAGCTGTGACCGTTGTCCCCGCCCGTCCCCAGAAGTTACCGAGCGGAGCGCCCCGAAACGGGGCAAAACGCCAAGGCGCGGACAGGCCGACCGCCCGTCCGCGCCTCAGCGTGACGAAATGAATGCGTCCCTCAGAACCGGCCGGCGCCCAGGTCGCGCGAGATCGCACGCGCCGCACTGCGCACCGAGGCCACCAGCGAGGGCTTCACGAAGCCGTCCTCGCAGACCCGTTCGACCGGCCCGCTGATGCACACCGCACCCACCGGATTGCGCCGCCGGTCCTGGATCAGCGCGCCGATCGAGGCCACGCCCTCCCAGGTCTCCTCGATCGAGTCCGCCCAGCCGCGCTCGCGGATCAGCGCGCACTCGGCGTCCACGTCCGCCGCCTCGGTGAGCGTGCGCACGGTGTACGACTCGTACGGCCCATCGCCCAACTCCCCCCGCGCGACGGGGTCGTAGGCCACCAGCACCTTGCCCAGCGCGGTGCTGTGCAGCGGCTGCATCGAGCCGACCTCCAGCACTTGCCGGGTGTCGTCCGGCCGGAACACGTGGTGCACGATCAGCACGCCCTGCTGGTGCAGCACCCCCAGGTAGACCGTCTCCCCGGCCGCCCGGGCCAGGTCGTCGGCCCACACCAGGGCCCGCGCCCGCAGCTCGTGAACGTCCAGGTAGCTCTGCCCCAGTCGCAGCAGCTCGGCGCCCAGCTGGTACTTGCCGCTCTCCGGGTCCTGCTCGACGAACCCCTCCTGCTGCAGTGTGCGCAGGATGCCGTGCGCCGTGCCCTTGGCCAGGTCCAGTGCCGTCGCGACCTCGGACAGGCCCAGACGGCGCTCACCGCCGGCCAGCAGTCGCATGATCGCGGCGGCCCGGGAAAGCGACTGGATCGGGCCGGGCATGAGAACCTCCGCGCTGACAGGCGGTCGACAATGTCGACCACAGTGGTGACGGCACGAGTCTGCCAGGCCGTGCTGACTCCGTGCACCTTCCCCCTCGGTAACCCGCCCTCGGCCGGGTGTTAACCTTCCGCGCCGCTCGACGGCCCCCGGCGCACCGCCACCTCCGCCGCGAGCGCCGCGATCCCGTCCGGTCCGACCCGGCAGCAGCCGCCCACCAGCCGGGCCCCGTCCGCGAGCCAGCCGCCCACCCGGGCCGAGCGAAAGGTCGCCTCGCCGCGCCAGCCCCGGCACTCGGCGTCCCACTGCTCCCCGCTGTTGGGGTAGACCACCACCGGCTTCCCGGTCACGTCGGCCGCCACCGCCACCGCCCGGTCCGCGTCCCGCGGCGTGCAGCAGTTGACGCCCACCGCCAGCACCTCGTCCACCTCCGCCGCGAGCGCGAACGCCTCCGCCAGCGGCTGCCCGGCCCGGGTCCGGTCGCCCTCGACGCTGTACGACAGCCAGGCCGGCACCCCCAGCCCGCGCACCAGCTCCAGCAGTGCCCGCGCCTCGTCCGCATCCGGCACCGTCTCCAGCGCCAGCACGTCCGGCCGAGCCGCCGCCAGCACCTCCAGCCGGGGCCGGTGGAAGGCCACCAGCTCGGCGACGCCCAGCCCGTAGCGGCCCCGGTACTCCGAACCGTCCGCCAGCACCGCCCCGTACGGGCCCACTGACGCCGCCACGAAGCGCCGCCGCCCGCCCGGCTCGGCCCGCGCCGCCTCCCGGGCCAGCTCCACACTGCTCGCCAGCAGGCGGGCCGCCTCCGCCCGGCCGATGCCGCGGTGCGCGAAGCCCTCGAAGCTCGCCTGGTAGCTCGCCGTGATGGCGACGTCCGCGCCGGCCTCGAAGTACGCCCGGTGCGCCGCCACCACCGCCGCCGGTTCGTCCGCCAGCAGCCGCGCCGACCACAGCTCGTCCGAGAGGTCGTGCCCCTCCGCCGCCAGCTGGTTCGACATCCCGCCGTCCAGCACCAACGGACCGGCGGCCAGCGCCGCGGCGAAGTCCGGCGGGGGAGCAGTGGGCATGTCGGCCTCCTCTGGCGCGGTCGTTGCTGGTCACAGCCTAGAAGGCGGACGCCCCGGCCGACCGGGAAAACCATTTGCCGCCGGGGAACGCAATCGCTACGTTGTGCTCATTCCGAGAACGACACGACCGATCAGCGAAGCGAGCACGGAGAGGGCAGGGCGATGGCAGCGGACGACCGGCCCGGCAGCGGGCCCGCGGCCGAGCAGGAATGGCTCGCCGCGTACGACCCGCGCGCCTACGCCCCCATCGCCGTCACCGTCGACGTCGTCGCCCTGACCCTGCGCGACGGCCTCCTGCACGTCCTGCTCGTCGAGCGCGGCGCCCCGCCCCACCAGGGCTGCTGGGCGCTGCCCGGCGGCTTCCTGCGGGCCGGCGAGGAGGGCCTGGACGAGGCCGCGGCCCGCGAACTCGCCGAGGAGACGGGCCTGCAGGGCGCAGCCGACGCCGAGGCCAGGCTCTGCCGGCTCCACCTGGAGCAGCTCGGCACCTACGGCGCGCCCGAGCGGGACCCGCGGATGCACGTCGTCTCCGTCGCCTACCTCGCCTTCGCACCGGACCTCCCCGACCCCCGGGCCGGGACGGACGCCGCGGCCGCCGCCTGGCACCCCGTCCGCGACCTGGACCTCCGGCCCAGCGGCCGGTCCCGAGCCGCCGGCGCGCCCGCCGACACCCACGGGGGTGGCGTCGACGGGCGCGCCGGCACCACTGCGCTCACGCTGGCGTTCGACCACGCCCGGATCCTCGCCGACGGGCTCGACCGGGTCCGCGCCAAACTCGAATACAGCCCGCTGGCCACGGCCTTCCTGCCCCACGACTTCACCATCCCCGACCTCCGCGCCGTCTACGAGGCGGTCTGGGACGAGAAGCTGCACCCCGGCAACTTCCACCGCAAGGTCCTCTCCGTCCCCGGCTTCGTCGAGAGCACCGGCAGCACCACCCAGCGCGGCGGCACCCGCGGCGGCCCCCGCGCCCGCACCTACCACGCCGGCGGCGCCGCACTGCTGCACCCCGCCCTGCTCCGCCCCACCCGTGAGGACCAGCCCGGCGACGGGCCGTCCGGCGAGAGCCCCACCGGCGAGGGCCCGTCCGGTGAGAGCCCGACCGGGGCGATCCCACCGCACTGATTCACCGGACACCCCGGGATCCCCGTCGGCCACCGGGCTACCATCCGGCCATGACCACCGACGAAGCGACCCAGACCGTCCACCGGCCCTTCTCCCACTGCCACTTCTGCGGCACGCCCTACCCGCCCGACACCCGCGCCTGGCCCCGCACCTGCCCCGGCTGCGCCGAGATCAGCTACCGCAACCCGCTGCCGGTCGCGGTCACCGTCCTCCCCGTCACCCGGCCCGACGCCGACCCGGCCCTCGTCGTCATCCGCCGCACCATCGAACCCGGATACGGCGAACTCGCCTTCCCCGGCGGCTACATGGACTACGGCGAGAGCTGGCAGCAGGCCTGCGTCCGCGAACTGCACGAGGAGACCGGCATCGCGGCCGACCCCACCGAGGTCACCCTGATCCACACCGCCTCCGACCCCAACGGCCGCTTCGTGATGCTCTGCGGCCTGCTGCCCGCCCGCCCGCTCGCCGAGCTCCCGCCCTCGCGCCCCACCGACGAGACCGAAGGCTGGCTGCTCGCCACCGCCGACACGCCGCTGGTCTGGGACTTCCACAACGGCATCCTGCGCCGCTGGTTCAGCGGGGAGTTCACTTCCCGCTGACCACCCGACCTCCCGCCGGCCGACCCTGGCGCGACGGCCGCTCACATGGCATGGTCTGCACCGACAGCCCAACCGGACGGGTCTGCCACAAGCCCTCCCGTCCCCACCACCGGCCGGGAGACCACCACCGTGAGCACCCCACCCCAGGACCAGCCGCTCTGGCGCCCCGCCCCCGCTCGCGCCGCCGCCACCAGCCTGGTGGCCTTCCAGGCCTGGGCCGCCGAACACCACGGCGCCCCGGCCGCCCCGCTCGCCCCCGCCGCCGACGACCGGCAGGCCGCCGAGCGCTACGCCGACCTGCACGCCTGGTCCACCGAGGACCTCGACCGGTTCTGGGCAGCGGTCACCCAGTGGTTCGACGTCCGCTTCACCCAGACCCCCGAGGCCGTCCTCGCCGACCCGGCCATGCCCGGCGCCCGCTGGTTCCCCGGCGCCCGCCTCAACTACGCCGAGCACGCCCTGCGCGCCGCCGAGCCCGGCCCCGACGGAGCGAAGGGGCCCAACGCCGACCGCCCCGCGATCCTCCACCTCGACGAGACCACCGAGCAGCCCGTCGTCCTCACCTGGGCCGAACTCCGCCGCCAGGTCGGCTCCCTCGCCGCCGCCCTGCGCGCCCGCGGCATCGGCCCCGGCGACCGCGTCGGCGCCTACCTGCCCAACATCCCGCAGGCCGCCGTCGCCCTCCTCGCCACCGCCGCCGTCGGCGCGATCTGGACCAGCTGCGCCCCCGACTTCGGCGCCCGCAGCGTCCTCGACCGCCTCCAGCAGATCGAGCCCGCCGTCCTCTTCGCCGTCGACGGCTACCACTACGGCGGCAAGGACCACGACCGCACCGAGGTCGTCGCCGAACTGCGCCGCGAACTCCCGAGCCTGCGCACCGTCGTCCACGTCCCGCTGCTCGGCGGTCCCGCCCCCGAGGGCGCGCTGACCTGGGACGACCTGGTCGCCGATGACGTGGAGCCGGTCTTCGAGCCGGTCCCATTCGACCACCCGCTCTGGGTCCTCTACTCCTCCGGCACCACCGGCCTGCCCAAGGCCATCGTCCAGAGCCAGGGCGGCATCCTGCTCGAACACCTCAAGCAGGCCGGCCTCCACCTCGACCTCGGCCCCCAGGACCGCTTCCTCTGGTACACCTCGACCGGCTGGATGATGTGGAACTTCCTGCTGGCCGGCCTCCTCGTCGGGTCCACGATCGTCACCTACGACGGCAGCCCCGGCCACCCCGACACCGGCGCCCTCTGGTCCGTCGCCGCCCGCACCGGCGCGACCGTCCTCGGCACCTCCGCCGCCTACGTGATCGCCAGCCGCAAGGCCGAACTCCACCCCGGCCGCGACCTCGACCTCTCCGCCGTGCGCTGCATCGGCACTACCGGCTCCCCGCTCCCGCCCGACGGCTTCCGCTGGATCTACGACGAGGTCAAGGCGGACGTCTGGCTCGCCTCCGTCAGCGGCGGCACCGACGTCTGCTCCTGCTTCGTCGGCGGCGTCCCCACCCTCCCGGTGTACCTCGGCGAGATCCAGGCCCCCTGCCTCGGCGCCGCCGTCGAGTCCTGGGACGTCCAGGGCAAGCCGCTCACCGACGCGGTCGGCGAACTCGTCGTCACCAAGCCCATCCCCTCCATGCCAACCGGCTTCTGGAACGACCCCGAGGGCACCCGCTACCACGACAGCTACTTCGACACCTACCCCGGCGTCTGGCGCCACGGCGACTGGATCACCGTCACCTCCCGGGGCACCGTCGTCATCCACGGCCGCTCCGACTCCACCCTCAACCGCCAGGGCGTCCGGATGGGCTCCTCGGACATCTACGAGGTGGTCGAGCGCCTCCCCGAGATCTCCGAGTCCCTGGTCATCGGCCTGGAGGAGCCCGACGGCGGCTACTGGATGCCGCTGTTCGTCGTCCTCGCCCCCGGCGCCGAGCTGAACGACGACCTCATCGGCCGCATCCGCACCTCGCTGCGCACCGAACTCTCCCCGCGCCACGTGCCCGACGAGGTCATCACCGTCCGCGGCCTCCCGCACACCCTCACCGGCAAGCGGATCGAGGTCCCGGTCAAGCGCATCCTCTCCGGCACCCCGCTGGAGCAGGCCGTCAACCCCGGCTCCGTCGACAACGTCGAGCACCTGCGCTACTTCGAGCAGCTCCGCCTCGACCGCCAGGCCTGACCCCGACACACACGAGGAAGGGGCGCCCCGTGGTGGGAGCGCCCCTTCGTCCATCCGTCCTGCCGCCGCGGCCTACTCGCCGGACAGCACCTGCTGCGCCGCGGCCCGCGCCTCCTCGGCGCTGTCCGCGGCCCGGGCCGCCTCGGCCGCCCGCCGGCACTGCGCCAGCGTGTACTTGGCCAGCGCGGTCCGCACGTACGGGATCGACGCCGAGCCCATCGAGAGGCTGGTGACGCCCAGGCCGGTCAGCACCACGGCCAGCAGCGGGTCGGAGGCCGCCTCGCCGCAGACGCCGCAGCTCTTGCCGCTCACCCGCGCGGCCTCGGCCGCCGCGGCGATCAGGTCCAGGAGCGCCGGCTGCCACGGGTCCTGCAGCCGCGCCAGCGCACCGACCTGGCGGTCGGCCGCGAAGGTGTACTGCGCCAGGTCGTTGGTCCCCAGCGACAGGAACTCGACCTCCTGCAGGATCGCCCGGGCCCGCAGCGCGGCCGACGGGATCTCCACCATCGCCCCGAACTTGGCCTGCAGCCCGGCCTCGCGGCACGCGGTCGCGAAGTCCCTGGCGTCCTTGCGGTCGGCCACCATCGGGGCCATCACCTCAAGGTGCACCGGCAGACCCTCGGCCGCCGTGGCCAGCGCCCGCAGCTGGGTGCGCAGCACCTCGGGGTGCTCCAGGAGGGTCCGCAGGCCGCGCACGCCGAGCGCCGGGTTCGGCTCGTCCGTCGGGGTCAGGAAGTCCAGCGGCTTGTCCGCGCCCGCGTCGAGCACCCGGACCACGACCCGGCCCTCGGGGAAGGCCTCCAGCACCTTGCGGTACGCCTCGACCTGCTTCTCCTCGCCGGGAGCCTTCGCCGAGTCGTCCAGGAACAGGAACTCGGTACGGAACAGGCCGACGCCCTCGGCACCGTTCTCCAGCGCGGCCGGCACGTCCGCCGGGCCACCCACGTTGGCCAGCAGCGGGACGCGGTGCCCGTCGGAGGTCTGCCCCGGGCCGGAGGAGGCGGCCAGCGCGGCCCTGCGCTCGGCGGCGATCGCCCGCAGCTCGTCCTGCTTCTCCTGCGACGGCTCCAACAGCACGTCACCGGAGCTGCCGTCCACCGCAACGACGGTGCCTTCGGCGACATCGGTGGCACCGGGCAGCGCCACGACGGCCGGCACGCCCATCGCCCGCGCCAGGATGGCGCTGTGGCTGGTCGGCCCGCCCTCCTCGGTCACGAACCCGAGCACCAGCGTCGGGTCCAGCAGCGCGGTGTCGGCCGGCGCGAGGTCCCGCGCGAACAGCACGTACGGCTCGTCGCTGTCCGGCACACCCGGCATCGGCACGCCGAGCAGCCGGGCCACGATCCGGTTCCGCACGTCGTCCAGGTCGGCGACCCGACCGGCCAGGTACTCCCCGGCGGAGGCGAGCAGCGCACGGTAGGCGGCGAACGCGTCGTAGACACCGCGCTCGGCACTGCTGCCGACGGCGATCCGGCGGGACACGTCGGCCATCAGCTCCGGGTCCTGCGCCATCAGCGCCTGGGCCTCCAGAACGGCCTGCGCCTCGCCGCCCGCCAGGTTGCCGCGCGCGATCAGGTCGGCGGCGACCGCGTCCACGGCGGCCCGGGCACGCGCCTGCTCCCGCGGGGCGTCCTCGGTCGGGATCCGGGTGGCCGGGGGCTCCAGCACCGCCGTTCCCATGTGCCGCACCTGGCCGATCGCGACCCCGTGGCTGACACCCACGCCGCGCAGTGTCTTCTCCATCTACCTGTCTCCGCTGAGAGGAGCGGCCCCGCCGGGAACCGCTGAGTGCCGGGCCGCCCCGTCACTTCCTGCGGGGCGGGTGTGTGTCCGTGGTCGAGAGGTCAGCTCCAGCTGAACAGGGCGTCGCCGGACGCGGCCTCGCCGTCCTCCCGGAGGCCTCCGAGCGAGTCCGGAGCGGCCTCCAGCGCGACGATCGGCGAGATCGGCGACTTGCCGGCGGCCTCCACGGCGGCCGGGTCCCACTTGATGACGGCCTGGCCGCGGGTCACCGTGTCGCCCTTGTTGACGAGCAGTTCGAAGCCCTCGCCGTTGAGCTGGACGGTGTCGATCCCGAGGTGGGTCAGCACCCCGTGGCCCTCGGCGTCCACGACGACGAAGGCGTGCGGGTGCATGGAGACGACGACCCCGTCCACCGGCGCGACCGCCTCGGTGGGCCGACGGACCGGGTCGATCGCGGTACCGGGACCGACCATCGCGCCCGAGAACACCGGGTCGGGCACGCCGGCGAGCCCGACGACCCGACCGGTCAGCGGCGACGTCACAGTGGTCATGGTTGTGCCTCCCAAGTGCGCAGTACAGCGAGCGGCCGCGAGGAGCGGCACGACGATCAGCTGAAGCCTAAATCATGTCAACTTCGGACATCTGTCGACATTCCAGGGCGAACAACCCGCCCTCCGCCCACCTACCGGCCGGCGTCCCACCGGCCCGCGAGTGGTCTAGTCCTCTCGGCCGATGCGCCGCACTCTACAGGCATCTTGGCGAATCGGGACCATTGCTGTATATGCTCGCGAGAGCAACAAATCATGCCGCCACCCGGGTGACACCGGGCGCGCCTCGATTCGCGCTCCGGACACCGACCCGCTATGGTTGGTCGAGTCGCCGCAACTCGGCGGTTAACTCCAGATTTCAGATGTGAAAAGCCCCGGTAAACGGAGCGGAAAACGTCTGGTAAGCTGGAAACACGAAAGAACGAAGCCCGGAGGGTCCGCTGGAAGGCGGTCCGAAGGAAGCGTCCGTTCCTT
>NZ_JBITTM010000062.1:0-51477 GCF_044541955.1 Kitasatospora sp. NPDC085464 | reverse complement strand
GAGATACGACAAACTCGCCGTCCGCTACGAAGCGACCGTGCTGGTCGCAGCCATCAACGAGTGGCTGTGACCAGCACTTTCGAAACACGCCCTAGTAGAAGCGCTCGCCCTGGATGTCGTCGTGGTCGTTGGGGCACCAGAGCACCTGGAGCCGGTCGGTGCCCTCCGGCCAGGGCAGGTGCGGGGCGTCCTCGGCGCGGATGTGTGCCAGCGGCACCACGGCCGTGCCGGCCGCGGGCCGTTCGGCGACCTTGCGGTGGAGGCGCCAGTTCGTGAGGTCGAGGGAGCCGGCGCCGGCCATGATCCGGCGCTGCTCGGCGACTTCCTCGGAGGTGAGGACGTGCGGGTCGCCGCCGGCCCGGGCCCGCTCGTGCAGCGCGCGGTCGATGCCCTCCCAGATCGCGCGGTCGGCGGGGGAGACGTCCTGGTAGTCGTCGTCCAGGTGCTTGGCCGTGCAGTGCGGCCAGGGCTCGCCGGCCGGCCACAGGGCCGGGCCGCCGATCCGGCTCGCCGCCGGTTCGGGTGTCGCGGCGTACGGGTGGAGCAGCGTGGCGGGCCGCAGGTAGGGAGCCAGTCCCGGTACGGCGGCGACGAGTTCGGCGGGGGTGGGGCTGCTGTCGGTCACGCCGCACACCCTAGGGGCCCGTCTTCGAAGCCCCGCCTGTGGGGGCGACGCCGGGAACTGCGTTACTGCGCCGGGAAGTCGAAGGTGTAGCCCTGGGCGACCAGCCAGGGCAGCAGCTGCTTGAGCGCGGCCACGGTCTGGCTGCGGTCGCCGCCGCCGTCGTGCATCAGGATGATGCCGCCCGGCTTGAGCTGCTTCTGGACGGTGGCGACGATGGCCGGCACGCCGGGGCGGGACCAGTCGCGCGGGTCGACGGACCAGCCGAGCGAGGACATCCCGAGGCCCGCGGTGATGTGCTCGTTGTCGGCGTTGAAGCCGCCGCCCGGGGCGCGGAACCAGTCGACCCGGGTGCCCGGGCCGCCGGCCTGGACGATCATGTCGCGGGCCGCGCCGATCTCGTACGCGGCCTTGTCGTGCGGGAGCTTCGCGAACGGCTGCGGGTGGTGGACGCTGTGGTCGCAGAGCCGGTGCCCGGCGGCCAGGACCCGCTTGACCAGGGCCGGGTTGGCGGCGGCGTTCTGGCCGATCTCGCAGAAGGTGGCCTTGGCGTGGTACTGGGCGAGCAGGTCGAGGATCTGGCCGGTCGCGGGGCCGGGGCCGTCGTCGAAGGTGAGGGCGACGGTGCGGCCGCCGGAGGCGGTGGAGCCGATCACGGTGCCCGCCCCGGGGTGCTCGGGCGGTGCGGCGGGGGAGGAGGACGCGGCGGGCGAGGCCGGCACCGCGGGCGCGGCCGGGGAGGCGGGGGCTGAGGAGTCCCCCGGCCGGGGCGTGCGCGGCTTCACCGGGACGGCCGGAGCGGCCGACGACGAGGACCCGGCCGACGACGAGGACGCCGCGGACCCGGAGGCGCCCGCGGCCGGCGGTATCCCGTCGGAGCCGGGCGTCGGGGCGATGGTGGCCGCCGCCGTTCCGCTCGGGTGCGCGGCGACCGGCGGCTGGGCGGCGGTGCTCGGCGACTGCAGCGCGCCGCTGGCGGTCCCGCACGCGGTGAGCCCCAGCACGGCGGCCAGCCCGATGCAGCCCGCGATCAGCCGGCGCCCGGAGCGGGAGGGGAGGGTCGGAGCGGAGGGGCGGCGGGCGGTCCGGTGCATGGCGGCGGCTCCTGAGGTACGAGTACGGTGCCGATCCCTCGGGTCAGGATGACTGTCCGGTAGGACGCCGAGCCTACGTGCCGTGGTTGCGCGCCGGACCGCCTCCGCCCGGGACTCTTCTCACACCCGCCCCGGTTGGCACCCGGCCGCGGATCGGGGTAGCGCCCCGCCGTCAGAACGGGTACCAGCGCACCCCGGTGGCACCGTCCCGCAGGGAGTCGACCCGCCGCCGGAACTCGGCCAGGGCGGCCGGGTTGCTCGCGGCCTGCTGCGCGACCCAGGAGGCGCTGGCGGTCTCGCGGGCGCCGCGCAGCACCGTGAAGCCGGGCCACTCGCGCACGTCCCAGCCGTACGCCTCGGTGAACGCCCGGTACTCCTCGCCGGGCACGCCGTAGCGGTCGTGGGCGAGGGCGAGGACCACCAGGTCGTGCTCCCGCAGGTCGTTCGCGACGAATTCGAGGTCGAGCAGCACCGGTCCGTCCGGGCCGACGTGGACGTTGCGCGGCAGCGCGTCGCCGTGGATCACGCCGGGGTGCAGCCGGGGGACGAGGTCGGGCAGGGCGGCCTCGAAGGCGTCCCGGCGGTGGCGCAGGAAGGCGACGTCCGCGGGGTCGACGTGGCCCTCGGCGGAGGCCAGCCAGCGTTCGACCGGGGCCAGCAGGTCGCGCCGGCCGAGCGGCACGGGCGGTACCGGCAGCCGGTGCAGGGTGCGCAGCAGCGGGGCGAGGTCGACCGGGCGGGCGGGGCGGACGGCGGGTGCGAGCCGGTGCCAGAAGGTGACGGGGTGCCCGTCGGCGAGTCGGGGTTCGGGCGCCACCGCGTCGTACGGGCGCACCACCGGGACGCCCTGCCCGGCCAGCCAGTGGGCGACGGTGAGCTCGCGGTGCGCCCGGTCGTACAGCTCGGGGCCGCGGCCGACCTTGGCGACCACGGCCGGGTCGCCGAGGTCGAAGACGGCGTTCTCGCCGAGTGCGAGCAGCCGGGCGTCGCCGGGGCCGGGAAGTCCGGCGGACTCGCAGGCGTGGGCGAGCAGCAGCCGGGCGCGGCCCTCGTCGAAGGGGATCATGACTGGGCTCCGTTCCGGCGGTGTTCACCCGGGGGACCCGGGACGGTGATCATCATGACGCACCGACGCCGGGCCCCGCGCGTTGCGGGGCCCGGCGTGGTGCGCGTCACCGGAGGTGGCTCAGACCCCGACCCGCCGGTGCCGGGCGGCGCCGTCCGCGGGGGCGGCGGGCCGGGGGTGCGGGGCGTTCGCGGCGCCGGGCGGCGGCGCGGTCTCGCCGTGCGACAGGTCCGGCAGCCAGTTCAGCCAGCGCGGCAGGTACCAGTTGCGCTCGCCGAGCAGGCTCATCACCGAGGGCAGCAGCACGGCGCGGATCACGGTGGCGTCGATCAGGACGGCGACCGCCAGGCCGACGCCCATCTGCTTCATCGCCTGCATGGACAGGGTGCCGAAGACCGCGAACACCGCCACCATGATCACCGCGGCGCTGGTGACGACCCCGGCCGTGGAGCGGATGCCGTGGGCGATCGCGGCGCGGGTCGGCAGCCCTCGGTCGTGGCCCTCCTTGATCCGGGAGACCACGAAGACGTGGTAGTCCATCGAGAGCCCGAAGAGGATCACGAAGAGGAACAGCGGCACCCAGGACTCCACGGCGCCGACGCCGGCGGTGCCCAGCAGCGAGGCGCCGACGCCGTGCTGGAAGACCAGCGTCAGCACCCCGTACGCGGCGCCCACCGACAGCAGGTTGAGCACGACGGCGGTGAGGGCCACGGCCGGCGAGCGGAAGGAGGTGAGCATCAGCAGGAAGGCGAAGGCGATGACGAAGCCGAAGACCAGCGGCATCGAGCCGGTCATCCTGGCGTTGAAGTCGTACGACCCGGCGGTGCGTCCGGTGACGGGGGCCTCGGTGCCGGGCACCCTGAGGACGGTCGAGGGCACCAGGTCCTCGCGCAGGGTCCTCAGCGCGTCGTTGCTGGTGGCGTCGTTGCCGGTGCCGTCGAGCGGGATGTCGACGGTGGCGACGTTCTCGGCGGGGTGCACGGCGACCTCGACCGGGCCGTGCATCCGCCCACTGGACAGTGCCCTCGCCTTGAGGTCCTCGATCGCGGCGGTCATCGCGGGGGAGTCGATGTCGGCGGCCTTGATGACGACGGTGGCCGGGGCGGGGCTGCCGGGGAAGGCGGCCTCGATCTTCTGGGAGGCGGCGACGAGGGCGTTGCCCGCGGGCAGCTGCTGCCGGAAGGTCAGGTTGGCGGTGTGCATGGTGAGCAGTGGTGCGGCCAGGGCGAGCAGGAAGGCCCCGGCGAGCAGGGTGGACGCCAGGGGGCGGCTCAGTACCGGGGTGAGCACCGCGTTCCAGAACCGTCCGCCGGTCCGGCCCGCGTCCGGTCGGCGGAGCCGGGCGAGGAGGGGCACCCGCCCCCTGTCGACCCGGTCGCCGAGCATCGACAGCAGGGCGGGCAGCACGGTCAGCGAACCGAGCACGGCGGTGATCACGACCAGGATGGTGGCGAAGGCCATCGCCCGGAAGTCGGCGATCCCGGTGAGGAACATGCCGGCCATGGCGACCACCACGGTGACGCCGGAGACGAGCACGGCCCGGCCGCTGGTGGCGGCGGCCACGGTCAGTGCGGTGTGCGCGTCGCGCCCGGCGGCCCGTTCCTCGCGCTCGCGGCGCAGGTAGAACAGGCAGTAGTCGACGCCGACGGCGAGGCCGACCAGCAGCATGACCGAGCTGGCGTCGTCGCTGGTGTGCAGCAGGCCGCTGCCGAGCGCGACCAGCCCGGCGGCCGCGACGAAGGCGGTCAGCGCGAGCACCACCGGCAGCACGGCGGCGACCAGCGCCCCGAAGGCGATCAGCAGGATGCCGAGGGCGAGCGGGACGGCCGTCCACTCGGCGCGGGAGAAGTCGTTCTTGAACTGGTCCTGGATCCACTTGCCGGAGCTGGCGTCGCCGAGCTCGGCCACGGTCAGGCCGGGGTTCTGCCGCTGCACGCCGGCCACCGCGTCCATCACCGCCCCGACGTTCGCGACCGCCTCGTCCCGGTCGCCCTTGAGCGTGACCAGGACGAGCGCGGAGTGGCCGTCCGGGGAGACGGCCTTGGTGTCGTACGGCGAGCGGATCCCGGCGGCCTTGCCGGTGCGGTCGACGGCGGAGACGACCTGGTCGACGGCGGCGCGGAAGTCGGGGTCGTCGGCGCTGCGGGTGACGCTCTGGACCAGGACGGTCTCGCTCGCCGGGCTCGTCAGGCCGGCCTGGTCGAGGATCTTCGCGGCCCGGGAGACCTGCCCGGGCATCGACTCGGCCTCGGTCACCTTGGTGCTGCCGTGCATGCCGCCGAGCACCGCGGCGAGCACGACGAAGAGCAGCCAGCCGAAGACGGCGGTCTTCCGGTGCCGGGCGCTCCAGACGCCCATCGTGGCGGCGATGCCGAGTCCGGCCCGGGTGGATCGGGACTGCACGGGTTTCACGGAGGTTCCCCCTGGGAGAGCGGCGGTTCGTCGCCGGTCGTGAGTGGCGGTGGCCCTGGTCGTCCGAACCGCCTTGCGCTGCAGGCCGGTTGCGGATCCGGCGTCGCAACCGACAGTAGGGAAGGCGGGGTTGGGCGGGAATCGGGCTGGCGGGTGAGCCTGCCCTGGGGTCTGCCTCGGGGGGAGGGGTGGGGTTTTCCCTACCCCCCGACCCCGAGAACTCCACCTGGGGGTAGGGGATCCGGCTCCACCCTGAGGGGGAGGTGACTCCACCCGGAGCACGAGGTCAACGGGTCCGCGTTCGGGGGAAACTGGGTCGGGGCCGTTTCGGGGCGGTCCCGCACGGGGGTTGGAATACGGGGGCTCCTTGCCGGGCGGCAAGCCAGTGCTCGTACGATGATGCCCCACCTCACTTACCTGCCGACCGGCAAGGGCCTGCGCATCCCGTGCAGGCCCGGACCGGTCCTGCCGTCGCCCAGCGTCCCGTCCCCCAAGGGCTGCGGTGAACCATGCCCAGGAGGCATCACGAGCATGTTCCACCGACTAGGACACTTCGTCGTTCGTCGCGCGTGGTGGGTGATCGCGGCGTGGATCGTCGCGATGATCGCCATCGTCGGCTCCGCGCCGAAGGTCACCTCGCAGACGGACGAGTCCGCATTCCTGCCCAAGCACTACGAGTCCATCCAGGCCGCGCAGCTCCAGGAGCACGCGTTCCCGGCGAGCTTCACCCCGTCCGCGCTGCTGCTCTTCGAGCGCAACGACGGCCAGGCGCTGACCACCGCCGACCAGGCCTCGATGGACAAGATCGTCAACGGTCTCACCGATGCGAAGATCCCCGCCGTCGAGAAGATCCTGCCGGTCGACCCCAAGACCTCGAAGTCCAAGGACGGCAAGTACGCGCTGTCCATGGTCGGCATCGACAAGAACAAGATGGAGAGCCAGGAGTTCCCCGACGCGGCCAAGAAGCTGCGCGAGGAGGGCACCAGGCTCGCCGACGGCAGCGGCCTGAAGTTCCAGGTCGGCGGCCAGGCCGCCAGCAGCCTGGACCAGAAGGACGCCTCCGGCGCCACCGACATGATCGTCATGCTCGGCAGCCTGGTGCTCGTCATCCTGATCGTCGGCATCATCTTCCGCAGCATCCTGGCCGGCATCCTGCCGGTCCTGCTCTCGCTGGTCATCGCGATGCCGGTGGCCAACGGCCTGATCGCCGACGCGATCAAGGTGTTCGACCTGAAGTCCTCCCCGATGACCTCGGCGATCCTGATCATCGTCGTCCTCGGCGTCGGCACGGACTACTTCCTCTTCCTGTCCTTCCGCTACCGCGAGCGGCTGCGCCTGGGCGAGGACCGCAAGACGGCCGTGGCCAACGCCGTCGGCCGGGTCGGCGAGGCGATCGCCTCCGCCGCCGGTGCGGTCGCCGTCGCCTTCGCCGTGCTGATCCTCTCCAGCCTGGGCATGTTCACCGCGCTCGGCCCGGCGCTGGCCATCGCGGTCGTCGCGACCGCCCTGGTCTCGCTGACCCTGGCCCCGGCCGTGCTCGCCGTCATCCCGTCCCGGGCCGTGTTCTGGCCCGGCAAGAAGTGGATGCAGGAGCCGCAGAACGCCCGCTTCGCCGCGCTCGGCCGGATGACCGGCAAGAAGCCCGGCCTGGTCGCCCTGGTCTCCGGCGGCATCCTGCTGGTGCTGACCCTGGCCGGCGTCAACTACAACGGCACCTACGACCTGGCCGGCAGCTCCATGCCCAAGGGCAAGGAGTCGATGGTCGTCCAGGACAAGCTGATGACCGCCTTCTCGGCCGGCACCGCCGACCCGAGCCACGTCTTCCTGACCAGCACCAACGGCTCCAAGCTCAGCGAGTCCACGCTCAACGACTTCGCCGGCAAGCTCCAGGGCGTGCCCGGGGTGGCCTCCGTCGTCACGCCGAGCAGCGAGAACAAGGCGATCAGCGCCGACGGCACCACCGGTGACTTCACCGTGATGCTCAGCGACGCGCCGGCCTCCAACAAGGCCATCGACACCATCGCGAAGGTCCGCGACACCGCCCACGCCTCGGCCCCGGCCGACAGCAAGGCGCTGGTCGGCGGCATCACCTCGGTGTACAAGGACATCAACACCGCGATGGCGCACGACTACACGCTGGTCTTCCCGATCGCGGCCCTGCTCATCATGATCATCCTGGGTCTGCAGCTGCGCAGCGTGGTCGCGCCCTGGTACCTGATGGCCTCGGTCGGCCTCGGCTTCGGCGGCACCCTCGGTGCCACCACCGTGGTGTTCCAGAACATCAAGGGCGAGCAGGGCCTGATGTTCATGCTGCCGATCTTCATCTACCTCTTCGTGGTGGCGATCGGCACCGACTACAACATCCTGATCATCGCCCGTCTCCGCGAGGAGGCCCGCGAGGGCCGGACCCCGCGCGAGGCGGCCCGCGAGGCCGTCAAGCACGGCGGCCCCACCGTCGCGGCGGCCGGCTTCATCCTGGCGGCGTCGTTCGCGACCTTCATGCTCGCGGGCAACGTGCTCTTCATGGAGCTCGGCTTCTCACTGGCCTTCGGCATCGTGCTGGCGGCCTTCGTGATGGCGATGTTCTTCACCCCGGCGCTCACCGCGCTGCTCGGCCACCGCGCCTGGTGGCCCGGCCACGCCGACAGCCCCGGTCACGGCCACGGCGGCGGTCCGGCCCCGCTGGCGGGCACGCACGGCGTGCCGGAGCCGGCCGGGCGGCGCTGACCGCAGGCCCACCCCGGACCGACTGGGCCGATCCCGGGTCGGCCTGCGGCCCACTCCGGACCGATCCACAGGCGGCGCCCCGCTCCGGCGGGGCGCCGCTTGCCCGCTCGTCGGGGGCGTCAAACGTGATCTGTTCAGCGGAAAATCCCCGGTCGCCCGGGGTGTCACCGTGCTACAGTCGAGTCAGTTGCAGTTTTGGTTCCCATGAACGTGTATGTGCGCCTGCTGGTTCCAACCAACAGGCGCATTTGTTTTGTCCGGTGTTTCAGTCTCCGGATGGGGATCGCGGCTACTTGGGGATTCACGAGGTGTGGATCCCTGATGCCCCAGTTAGAGGAGACGGTTATGGCTACCGGCACCGTGAAGTGGTTCAACAGCGAAAAGGGCTTCGGCTTCATCGAGCAGGACGGCGGCGGCGCCGACGTGTTCGCCCACTACTCGAACATCCAGGCTCAGGGCTTCCGTGAGCTGTTCGAGGGCCAGAAGGTCGAGTTCGACGTGACCCAGGGCCAGAAGGGCCCGCAGGCCGAGAACATCCAGATCATCGGCTGACGTCAGCCCACGCTGACTCGCGATAATCGCGAAGCGGGGCCCGCACCGCACGGTGCGGGCCCCCGCTCATGCCGCCGAACGGCCGGGGCGGCGCACTCCATGCCGACGGCCGACCAGCCCGCGACGCGGGCTGCCGACCTACGGACGGAGATCCCGTGACCAACCCTGCCCGCCCGCCGCGCGACCGCGGCCCCCGCAGCACCGACCAGTCCCGCAGCAACGCCGGCGGCGACCGCGCGCGCAAGCCGCGCAACCGCAGCGGCGCTCCCCGGAACGGTGCTCCCAAGCAGACCCGGGCCACCGCGCCCGAGGCCGCCGACTTCACCGTCGTCCAGGGCACCCCGGCCCGGCCCCCGGCGGCCACCTTCGCCGAGCTGGACCTGCCCAAGGCGATCCTCTCCGCGCTGACCCGCGAGGGCGTCACCGAGCCGTTCCCGATCCAGGGCGCCACGCTGCCCGACTCGATCGCCGGGCGCGACGTGCTCGGCCGCGGCCGCACCGGCTCCGGCAAGACCCTCGCCTTCGGCCTGCCGCTGCTGGCCCGCACCGCCGGGCGCCGCGCCGTCGCCCGGCACCCGCTGGCGCTCGTCCTGGTCCCCACCCGCGAGCTGGCCCAGCAGGTCACCGAGGCGCTGACCCCGTACGCCACCGCCGTCAACCTGCGGATCACCACCGTCGTCGGCGGCATGTCGATCAACCGGCAGGCCAACGCCGTGCGCCGCGGCACCGAGGTCCTGGTCGCCACCCCGGGCCGGCTGGACGACCTGATCGGGCGCGGCGACGTCAACCTTTCCGACGTGACGATCACCGTCCTGGACGAGGCCGACCAGATGGCCGACATGGGCTTCCTGCCGCAGGTCACCAAGCTGCTGGAGCAGGTCGCCGAGGGCGGGCAGCGGATGCTGTTCTCCGCGACCCTGGACCGCAACGTCGACCGGCTGGTCAAGCGCTTCCTGACCGACCCGGTGACCCACTCGGTCGACCCGTCGGCCGGCGCGGTCACCACCATGGACCACCACGTCCTGCAGCTCGACCAGACCGACAAGGCCTCCGCCACCGCGCACATCGCCTCCCGCGACGGCCGCGTGATCATGTTCGTGCACACCAAGCACGGCGCCGACCGGCTCGCCAAGCAGCTGCTCGCCAACGGCGTGAAGGCGGCCGCCCTGCACGGCGGCAAGTCCCAGCCGCAGCGCAACCGGGTCCTCGACCAGTTCCGCGACGGCCACGTCACCGCGCTGATCGCCACCAACGTCGCCGCGCGCGGCATCCACATCGACGGCCTGGACCTCGTCGTCAACGTCGACCCGCCGATCGACCACAAGGACTACCTGCACCGCGGCGGCCGCACCGCCCGCGCCGGCGAGTCCGGCACGGTCGTCACCCTCGTGCTGCCCGAGCAGCGCCGCGAGGTCAACCGGCTGATGACGGTGGCCGGCATCCGCCCGACCGTCACCAAGATCCGCCCCGGCGACGCCGACCTGGCGCGGATCACCGGCGCCCGCACGCCCAGCGGCGTCCCGGTCACCCTGGCGGTGCCCGTGGTCCAGGCCGCCGGGGCCGCGGCGGGGTCGGCCGACGCGGCCGGCTCGGCGGACGAGAAGCGGGGCTCCAAGGCCGGCGCCCCGCGCCGCCGTCCCGGCAAGCGCTCCGGGCTGCCCACCGACGTCGACATGAACGGCAACCCGCGCCGCCCCCGCCCCAAGCAGCGGATGGGCGCCGCCGCCCAGAACGGCGAGCGTCCGCAGGCGGCCGGCTTCATCGGCCGCTCCGCCGGCCGCGCCAAGCCGGGCAGCGGCTCCAAGTCCGGCTCCAACTACGGGACCGGTCGCCAGCGCCGCAAGGCCGACTGACGCTCCGCACCCGCGTCCCCGACGCTCCGCAGCCGCGCGCCCCGGGACCCCTCGCCACGAGGGGTCCCGGGGCGCGCGGCTGTCGTGCGGCGGCCGTACGCCCTCAGACCGCCGCCACCGCCGGGGTCGGGGCCAGCGCGCGCAGCCGCTCCTGCGTCTCGGCGTCACGCGGGGCCATCACGATCAGCTGCAGGCCCTCGGAGGCCAGCAGCACGTGCTGGTCGATCCGCAGCGCGCCCACCGCCTCGTGGTGGATGACCTTCTCGGCCCCGGAGCGCTCGGCGACCTGGTGCTCGTCCAGCCAGCGGTCCGCCTCCGGGTACTCGCCGCGCACCTGCTGGATCATCCGGGCCAGGTGCCGCCCGACGGCCGTCGCCTCGCCGCCGCGCTCGGCGTAGGCGGAGCGCAGCTGCGCCAGGAAGCGGCGGGCGTGCTCCTCCCAGTGCTCGACCCGGGCCCGGTGCACGGGGTTGCCGAACACCACCCAGGCCAGGTTGCACTCCTCCGGCGGCCGGCCGGTCAGGCCGAACAGCGCGTCCGCGCCGGGGTTCCAGGCCCGGATGTCCCAGTTGGCGTCCATCACGAAGGACGGCGCCGGCCACTGCGCGTGCATCAGCCGCAGCAGCGGGACCGGCACGTCCCCCGGCGCGGCCACCTCGCCGTCCCGCGGGTGGCTGCCGGCCAGCCGGAACAGGTACGCCGTCTCCGCGCGGTCCAGCCGCAGCGTCCGGGCCAGGCTCGCCAGCACCTCCGGGGAGGGGTGGATGTCACGCCCCTGCTCCAGCCACGTGTACCAGGTCACCCCCACCCCGGCGAGCAGCGCCAGCTCCTCCCGGCGCAGCCCCGGCGTGCGCCGCCGCACCCCCGGCGCCAGCCCCACGTCCTTCGGCGCCAGCCGCGCCCGGCGGCTGCGCAGGAAACTCGACAGCGCCGTACGGCGCTCCTGGACGTCCTCCACCTCGACCATCTCCCCCCGTCCTCCCTGGTAGTCGTACTACCGGTATTCCCACGCACTGCTGCGGCCCGCCCGGGCGCGCGAGAGTCGATCACGTCAACGGATCGCACGCGCAGAGGAATTCCGATGAGCAACCGTCAGCACCGTACCGTCCGCCGCACCTTGGCCGCGGTCGCATTCACCGCCCTGCTGGGCACGGCCGGTACACTGCCCGCCGCCGCGTCCGCCGACCGCCCGGCCCCGGCCGTGATCGTCGGCCACGCGCCCACCCTGGTGCCCGAGGCGGGCGCCTGGGACGCCGCCCACCACCGCTTCCTGCTCGGCTCGCTGCGGCACGGCACCGTCTCCGCCGTCGGCACCGACGGGAGCGTGCGCACCCTGGTGCAGGACCCCGCGCTGACCGAGGTCGCCGGCCTGCGGATCGACCCCGTCCACCGCCGGGTCCTGGTCACCGACCTCGACAACGGCGTCGGCGAGCGCAGCAGCGCCGCCACCCTGGGGAGGATCGCCGGGATCGGCGCCTACGACCTGGACACCGGCCGGCGGATCTTCTACACCGACCTCGCCGCCGTCGCCGCCGACGGGAGCGGCCACCTGGCCAACGACATCGCGGTCGGCCCCGACGGCACCGCCTACGTCACCGACTCCTTCGCCCCCGTCGTCTACCGGGTGACGCCGGACGGCACGGCCTCCGTCCTGCTGCGTGACCCGCGGCTGGCCCCCGCCCCGGGTTCGTACGGCCTCAACGGGATCGTCTACCGGGAGGGCCGCCTGGTCCTCGGCAAGTGGGACGACGGCACGCTGTGGCAGGTCCCGCTGTGGAACCCGGCCGGGCTGCGCCGGGTCGAGGTGGCCGGCGGCGGCGCGTCCCTGCTCCACCTGGACGGCCTGCTCGGGCGACCGGACGGCTCCGTCGCGGGCGTCACCAACGCCCTCCTGGGGGCCGGCCGCGACGCCGAGGTCGAGCTGCGCTCGGACGACCACTGGCGCACCGCCCGTCTCACCGCCGTCCGCCCCTCGGTCGACCCCACCCCCACCGCGCTCCTCGACGGCCCGGCGGGCCGCTCCTACCAGCTCTCCGGGGGCCTCGCCGACGCCCTCGCGGGCCACCCGACGGACTCGTTCACCCTCCGGCGGGTCTGACCCGGATCCGGGCCCGGTCGGGGGCCCGGACAGGTGGACCACGGCTCGGCTCCCGCTCGAACGGGGAGTCGAGCCGTGTGCGATCCGGCCGAATCGGCGGCCCGCCCGTCCTGCCCGAACCGGTCCCGGACCGTGTCGTACACCACCTCTCCGTGGGCGAACCGGTGGCGTGATCCGCCACCCCGCCCGTTGACCGTGAACAGGTGGTGCCCGATGCTTTCGCGCGGCCCGCACAAATGTCACACCGCCATCACTCATGCTTCACATGCGGGTCGGCCGGTTCACCCTCTCCCCGGAAGGACCCCCCCGTGCGCCGTACCGCCGCCCTGTTCGCCACCGCCCTGCTCGCCGGAGCCGCCGCGCTCACCGCGCCGAGCGCCGTCGCCGCCGAGAGCGCCACCCCCTCCACCCCGTCCGCGCCGTCCGCCCAGACCGCCGGAGGCTGTTCGGTCGTCAGGACGGGTGCCGGCTTCGTCGGCACCTGTTCGGGCATCGACCCGATGCAGACCTGGCGCGTCGTGGTCTCCTGCCAGGGCTTCGACGCCAACGGGTTCCCCACCTACTCGGGCGCGACCAGCGTCTGGGCCTCCGGCAACGGCAGCGTCGGGGCAGGTTGCTTCTACCCGATGAATCCGACCGGCGGCTGGATCGCCTACGGCCCTGCGGTCCCGGCGGGCCCGGTCGGCCCGATCAGCGGCTACGCGAACAAGTGCGTGGACGTGCGCGGCGGCGTCATGGGCAACGGCATCCCCGTCCAGATCTACGACTGCCTCGGCAACGCCGCCCAGCAGTGGAAGGTCGGCACCGACGGCACCATCCGTGCGCTCGGCAAGTGCCTGGACGTCCAGGGCGGACACACCGGCAACGCCACCCTGGTCCAGACCTACGACTGCAACGGCACCGGCGCCCAGCAGTGGCAGCCCCGCCCCGACGGCTCCATCGTCAACCCGCAGTCCGGCCGCTGCCTGGACGACCTGGGCTTCTCCACCACCAACGGCAACCAGCTGGGCATCTGGGACTGCAACGGCGCCGCCAACCAGAAGTGGAACCTGCCCGTCTGATCCGCACCACCCCGCACCCCCCTGCACCACGGCGCGCGCGGCCCCGGCCGCGCGCGCCGTCAGCGCTTCCGCGCGCCATCACCTGCTTGAGTGAACGCAACTGGCCAGCGCATTGCGTTTGCAACACGCTACGGCTCGTGCATAGTGAGATCTACTGGAACGAGCGGTCCGAGGAGCACATCGCCAGGCATGGTGTGGAGCCGGAAGAGGTCGAGGACGTCGTCTTCACCCGTCCGCACTGGTTCTCGGGCGGCCGGGCCGGCACAACGCTCTGCTACGGCGTGACCCGGTCGGGTCGGTACCTGTTGGTGGTACTGGCGGGCAGCACCACGGTGCCCTCGGCGTGGTACTGCGCCACTGCGCCACTGCGCGTGACATGACGGTTGCCGAACGGCGCCTGTTCTCCAAGCGGACAAGTTGAAGGTGACGGATGACTGACAACGGTGCGGAGCTCGAAGCGATCGCCGAGTACTACGAGACGCACGAGCTGACCGAGGACGAGGTCATGAACGCCGAGCCCGGCGAGTCGCTCCCGGCGGAGTCGGTGATGATCACTACTTCGCTGCGGCTGCCCAAGCCGGTGATGGACGAGGTGCGGCGTCGCGCGAAGGAGCGGGGACTGAAGCCGACCGCCATCATGCGGGAATGGATCGAGGCGGCCATCGCCGACCTGGACGAGCCGGTGCCGCTCAGCGTGATCACCGCCGCGGTGGCCGAGTACCAGCACCGCAAGGCGTCCTGACCGCTCAGGCGATGAGCGCCGGGACGGCTGCCGCCGTGCGGCAGGCCTCGTCGTAGCGCTGCAGCAGGAGGGCGGCCAGCTCGGGGGCCGGGCCCAGGGTGTCGGCCACGACGTCGGCCCCGCCCGCCGCCGCCGCGATCCGGTCCGGCAGCAGGCCCGGGGCGAGCAGGTAGGGGGCGACCGCGGTGCGCTCGGCGCCGGCGGCCCGGAGCGCGGCGAGCGCGTCGGGGACGCGCGGCCCGCCCGCCGAAGCGTAGGCGACCTCGACGCCCGCCCAGCCTCGGGTGCGCCGCCACTCGGCGGCCACCGCGCGGGTCGCGGCGTCCGCGGCCGGGTCGGAGGAGCCCGCCGCAGCCAGCACCACACCGGTACGGGCGCGGACGGCGGCCGAGCGCAGGTCCGGGCCCGCCTCGGCGAGGCGCCGGTCCAGCGCGGCGAGCAGCAGCGGGGAAGGGCCGAGCACGTCCGCGACCGGCAGCCGCGAGCCGGCGGCGCGCAGGGCGGCGGGGACGTCGTGCTTGGCGTGGAACGCCCGGTTCAGCAGCAGCGGCACGGCCACCGCGTCCGCCAGCCGCTCCACCACCTGCGGGATCCGCGGCGCGCAGTGGTCCAGGTACGCGGTGGCGACCTCGACACCGGGCCGCTGCGCCCGCACCTCCCGGACGAGCGCGGCCACGGTCGCGGCGTGGCGCGGGTCGCGGCTGCCGTGGGCGATCAGGAGGAGGGCGGGCATCAGCGTCGCCTCACTTGCCGGTGCCCAGCAGGCCGCGGTTGCGCAGCACCCGGCGCTCGACCGGGGTGAACACCAGCAGCTCGATGGCGATGCCGACGAACAGGATCAGCACGATGCCGAGCAGCACCCCGGACATGTCGGAGAACTCGCGCTGGTCCTCCAGGAACCGGCCCAGGCCCCGGCCCAGGTCGGGGGAGGAGGCGACCAGTTCGGCGGCCATCAGCGAGCGCCAGGAGAACGCCCAGCCCTGCTTGAGCCCGGCCAGGTAGCCCGGCAGCGCGGCCGGGATCAGCACGTGCCGGGCACCCGCCAGCCCGGTGGCGCCGATGGTGCGCCCGGCCCGCAGGAACAGCGGCGGCACCTGGTCGATGCCGGCCACCAGCCCGTTGGCGATGGACGGGACGGCGCCCAGCAGGATCACCGCGTACATCATCGAGTCGTTGATGCCGAGCCAGATGACCGCGGCCGGCACCCAGGCGACCGAGGGCAGCGACTGCAGGCCCTGCAGCACCGGCCCGATCGCGGTGCGCACCGGCCGGACCCGGGCGACCACCAGCCCGATCGGGGTGCCGATCACCACGGCGAGCAGGAAGCCGGACAGCCCGCGCCAGACGCTGGTCCAGATGATCGAGAACAGCGTGCCCTGGTACCAGAGGTCCTGCGCGGAGTGCCACACGTCCGCCGGGCTGGGCAGCTTGTACGAGGAGGTGACGTGCAGGCTGTACGCCCCCTGCCACAGCGCGAGCACCACCAGCACGCCGATCAGCGGCGGCAGCGCCTTGGTCCGCAGCGCCTCGCCGAGCGAGCCGCGCTGCGCCGTGACGGCGTCGAGGGCGTCCAGGCCCGCGCCGACGTCGGCGGTGTCGGCGGTGTCGCCCGCGCCCTTCCGGGCCGCGCCGGTCGGGTCGGTCGGGTCGGTCGGGTCGGTCTTCTCCAGGACGGGGGTGGTGTCAGTGCTGGCCATGGCGACGGATCTCCCCACGCAGTTCTTCGGTGATCTCGATGGACAGGTCGGCGACGCCCGCGGACTCGATGCGGCGCGGCTGTGGCAGGTCGATCCGCCACTCGCGGGCGACCCGGCCGGGGCGGGAGGAGAGCAGCACGACCCGCTGGGCCAGGCGCACCGCCTCGCGCACGTTGTGGGTGACGAAGAGGACGGACAGCTGCCGCTCGGCCCAGATCCGGGTGATCTCGTCGTGCAGCACGTCCCGGGTGATGGCGTCCAGCGCGGCGAACGGCTCGTCCATCAGCAGCACCTTGCTGCCCTGGGCGAGCGCCCGGGCCATCGCCACGCGCTGGCGCATGCCGCCGGACAGCTCGTGCACCCGCTTGCCGTACGCGCCCTTGAGGCGGACGAGTTCGAGCAGGCGCTCGGCCTCGGCTCGGCGCTCGGCGCGCGGCAGGCCGGCCAGCTTGAGGGCGAGTTCGATGTTCTTCCCGGCGGTGAGCCAGGGGAACAGCGCGTGCTCCTGGAACATCAGGGCGGGGCGGCCGCCGGGCACCTCGATGCTGCCGGCGCTGGGCTCGTCGAGGCCGGCGACCAGGTTGAGCAGGGTGGACTTGCCGCAGCCCGAGGCGCCGAGCAGGGTGACGAACTCGCCGGGCGCGACGTCGAGGGTGATGTCGTCGAGGACGTGGGTCCGGGCGCCGGGGCGGCCGAAGGACTTGTGCACGTGCGAGATGCGGACGGCGGGCGCGCCGCCGTGGGCGTCGGCGCCGGTGGCTTCCGCCGAGGTGGTCAGTGCCGGGGTCATCCGTGGCACCTCCTGCGTGAGTGGGCTGCGGGCTGCGGGCTGCGGGTCGGGGCCGTGGCCCGGGCCCCGCCCGTCCCGGTGGGCATCGATCGGGGATCGACCGGGCGGGCGGGGGCCGGACCGCGGAGTCGGGGACGAACGGCCTTTCCGGGAGCGCTACTTGGCGCCGAGCCCGGCGTCCGCCACGGCGGCCTGGCCCTCGGCGGCGAGGACCTTGTTCAGCAGGGTGAGGTCGTAGATGCCGTTCAGGTTGGGCTTCTTGAGGAGCCCGGCGGTGACGGCGTGGTCGGCCTCGGCCTGCAGGGTGTTCGCCAGCGGGTCGTCCAGGAAGTCGATGTCGGCCCAGGCCGGGTCGAGCACGGCCGGCTCCAGGGAGTTCCCGGCCTCCTTCTTGATCGCCTCGTTCACATCGGCCTTGGCCTTGTCGGGGCCGGCCTTGATGAAGGCGTTGGTCTTCACCGAGCCGCGCAGCACGGCCTCCACCACGTCCGGGTGCTCCTTGAGGAACTTCTGCGAGACGATGATGTTGGTGATCACGAACTTCTTGTCCGGCCAGAGGTCCTTCTCGTTGAGCAGGACCTTCGCGCCGAGCGTGACCAGCTTGGAGGCGGTGGGCTCGGGCACCCAGGCGCCGTCCACGGAGCCGGACTTGTAGGCGTCCGGGGTGACCTTGTTGTCGGTGCGCACCACCGAGACGTCGCCCGCGCCGGACGCCGCGTCCACCTTGTAGCCCTTGCCCGCGAGGTAGTTGAGCAGTGCCACGTCCTGGGTGTTGCCGAGCTGCGGGGTGGCGATCTTCTTGCCCTTGAGGTCGTCCAGGGAGGAGACCTTGTCCGGGTTGACCACCAGCTTGACCCCGCCGGACGCCGAACCGCCGATGATCTTCAGCGACTTGCCCTCGGACTTGGTGTAGCCGTTGATCGCGGGGGAGGGACCGATCCAGCCGATGTCGATCGAGCCCGCGTTGAGCGCCTCGATCTCGGCCGGGCCCGCGTTGAAGACCTGGGTCTTGATCTGGGTGGCGCCCAACTCCTTCTGGAAGATGCCCTCCTGGAGGCCGACCAGCGGGGTGCCGTGGGTGAGGTTGGCGAAGTAGCCGATCTTCACGCTGTCGGCGGAGAGCTTCGCGGCGGAGTCGCCGGCGGTGGCCGCCGCGCCGGGCTTGGCGTCGGAGGACTTGTCGGCCTTGGAGCCGTAGCCGCACGCCGACAGCAGGGCCACCGCGGTGAGTCCGGCCGCCGCGGCCGCCGCCGTGCGTCTGATCCGGCCGGCGTTCGGGCGGGCCGGGATATGGGAGGAGGACGGGTTCGGTGCCATGGTGAGTCCTGTTCACGGACGGACCGTCAGGAGGCGGTCCCGGGCGGGAAGTTCGGAAGGTGGTGCGCGCGGCAGCGGAGTGCCGGGGCAAGCCGGGCGGCTGTGGGGGAAGACAGCCCGGTGACAGGGCGTTCTCAGCCCTGTCGGCCCACACATCGGGTCAGGCCGCCCTGGCCGCTGCCGAGGACGCCGCTGCCGATGCGGCCGCCTTCCTTGTCCATGCCCGAGAACGCCTCGCTGGGCATCAGACCCAGTCCTCCTCTTCGGGTGCGTCGGGTGCGTCGTCGCCGCGTACGGTCTCGAAGGCCTCGCCCGCCATGCCGGCGGTGAGGGTCGTCCCGTCCGCCGGGTCGATCAGCAGGAACGAGCCGGTGCGGCGGTTGGCGGAGTAGGTGTCCAGCGCCAGCGGCTCGGCGGTGCGCAGCCGCACGTGGCCGATGTCGTTGACGGTCAACCCCTCGGCGCCGCTGCGCCGTTCCAGCGTGTCGATGTCGATCCGGTAGGAGACCTCCTTGACCAGCGCGCGCACCGTGCGGGTGGTGTGCTTGAGCAGCACCTTGTCCCCGGCGCGCAGCGGCCGCTCGTTGAGGTGGCTGACGGTCGCCTCGATGTCCTTGGTCGGCGCGGGCGCCGGCCCGGCGGCGAGGAGGTCGCCGCGGGAGATGTCGAGGTCGTCGGTGAGCCGGACGGTGACGGACTGCGGAGCCCAGGCGATGTCGGTCTCCCGGCCGAGCGCGTCGATCCCGGCGACGGTGCTGGTCAGGCCGGACGGCAGGACGGTGACCGGGTCGCCGACGCGCAGCACGCCGGAGGCCAACTGGCCCGCGTAGCCGCGGTAGTCGGGGTACTCCTCGGTCTGCGGGCGGATCACGTACTGGACGGGGAAGCGGGCCGGCTCGGCGCTCGGGTCGCTGCCGACCGGCACCGTCTCCAGGTGTTCGAGCAGGGTCGGGCCCCCGTACCAGTCCATGTGCGCGGACGGCTCGACGACGTTGTCCCCGGCGAGGGCCGAGATCGGCACCGCCAGCACGTCCTCGACGCCGAGCGAGGCCGCGTAGGCGCTGAACTCGGCGGCGATCGCGGCGAACACCGGCTCGGCGTAGCCGACCAGGTCCATCTTGTTGACGGCCAGCACCACGTGCGGCACCCGCAGCAGGGCGGCGACGGCGGCGTGCCGGCGGGTCTGCTCGACCACGCCGTTGCGGGCGTCGACCAGGACGACGGCGAGCTCGGCGGTGGAGGCGCCGGTGACCATGTTGCGGGTGTACTGCACGTGCCCGGGGGTGTCGGCGAGGATGAACCGCCGCCGGGGGGTGGCGAAGTAGCGGTAGGCGACGTCGATGGTGATGCCCTGCTCACGCTCGGCACGCAGGCCGTCGGTGAGCAGCGCGAGGTCGGGCGCGTCCTGGCCGCGGCTGCGCGAGGCGTGCTCGACCGCCTCCAGCTGGTCGGCGAGCACCGACTTGGAGTCGTGCAGCAGGCGCCCGACCAGGGTGGACTTGCCGTCGTCCACGGATCCGGCGGTGGCGAAGCGCAGCAGCGAGGTGGCGGTGGTCTCGATGGTCGTGCTCATTAGAAGTACCCCTCGCGCTTGCGGTCTTCCATCGCGGCCTCGGACAGCTTGTCGTCGGCGCGGGTGGCGCCGCGCTCGGTGAGGCGGCTGGCGGCGATCTCGGCGATCACGGCCTGGATGGTGGTGGCGTCGGAGTCGACGGCCCCGGTGCAGGACATGTCGCCGACGGTGCGGTAGCGGATCAGCCGCCGCTGGACCGGCTCGCCGTCCTTGGGGCCGCCCCACTCGCCGGCGGTCAGCCACATGCCGCTGCGGGCGAAGACGTCGCGCTCGTGGGCGTAGTAGATCTCCGGGAGCTCGATGCCCTCGCGCTCGATGTACTGCCAGACGTCCAGCTCGGTCCAGTTGGACAGCGGGAACACCCGCACGTGCTCGCCGACGGCGTGCCGGCCGTTGTACAGCGACCACAGCTCGGGGCGCTGGCGGCGCGGGTCCCAGGCGCCGAACTCGTCGCGCAGCGAGAAGACGCGCTCCTTGGCGCGGGCCTTCTCCTCGTCGCGGCGGCCGCCGCCGAACACGGCGTCGAAGCGGTTCTGCTCGATGGCGTCCAGCAGCGGGACGGTCTGCAGCGGGTTGCGGGTGCCGTCCGGGCGCTCGCGCAGCACGCCGCGGTCGATGAAGTCCTGGACGTGGGCGACGTGCAGGCGCAGGTTGTGCTCGGCCACGACGCGGTCGCGGTAGGCGATGACCTCGGGGAAGTTGTGCCCGGTGTCGACGTGCAGCAGGGAGAAGGGCACCGGCGCGGGGTGGAAGGCCTTGAGCGCCAGGTGCAGCATGACGATGGAGTCCTTGCCGCCGGAGAAGAGGATCACCGGGCGCTCGAACTCCCCCGCGACCTCGCGGAAGATGTGCACCGACTCGGCCTCCAGCGCGTCCAGGTGGGACAGCGCGAAGGGGTTGTCCTCGGTGCGGACGAGACTGTCGGTCGCGGTGGTCATGCGAGTCCCCTCTCGGTCAGGAAGGCGTGCAGCTCGGCGGCGGAGTCGGCGACCTCGCGGCCCTGCGTCTGGATCCGCAACTCCGGTCGCTCCGGGGCTTCGTACGGGTCGTCCACACCGGTGAGACCGGAGATCTCGCCGGCCGCCTGCTTGGCGTACAGGCCCTTGACGTCGCGCTCGGCGCACAGCTCGACCGGGGTGGCGACGTGGATCTCCAGGAACGCGGTGCCGGCCGCGGCGTGCCGCTCGCGCACGGCGGCGCGGGAGTCGGCGAACGGGGCGATCACCGGGGCGAGCACCTTGACGCCGTTCGCGGCGAGCTTCTCGGCGACGAAGCCGATCCGGGTGACGTTGGTGTGCCGGTCCTCGCGGGAGAAGCCGAGGCCCTTGGAGAGGAACTCGCGGATCTCGTCGCCGTCCAGGACCTCGACCTTGTGGCCCTCGGCGCGCAGCCGCTCGGCGAGGGCGAAGGCCAGCGTGGTCTTGCCCGCGCTGGGCAGCCCGGTCAGCCACACGGTGGCGCCGCGCTCGCAGGGGGCGGCCGCGGGGGCCGCCTCTGCGGCTCCGTCGGCGGCCAGAGTGTCTGCTGTCACGGTTGCTTCCTTACGCGAGAATCGACAGTTTTCGTCAGGGATGGATGCCGGGGTGGATGTCGCTGGTCAGAGGTGGATGCCGCACTCGGTCTTGCCGGAGCCGGACCAGCGGCCGGCCCGGGCGTCCTCGCCCTCGGCGGGCTTGCGGGTGCAGGACGGCGGCGAGCAGCCGACCGAGGTGTAGCCCTCCCACAGCAGCGGGTTGAGCAGCACGCCGTTCGCGGCGACGTAGGCGTCCACGTCCTCCTGCGTCCACCGGGCGATCGGTGCGATCTTGACCTTGCGGCGCTTCGGGTCCCAGGCGACCACCGGGGTGTTCGCCCGGGTCGGCGACTCGTCGCGGCGCAGCCCGGTGGCCCAGGCGTCGTAGCCGCCGAGGCCGCGGTTGAGCGGCTCGACCTTGCGCAGCGAGCAGCAGAGGTCCGGGTCGCGGTCGTGCAGGTTCGGCCCGTGCTCGGCGTCCTGCTCGGCCACGGTCCGCAGCGGGGTGAGCGTGATGACGTTGACCGGCATGGTCGCGGCGACCGCGTCCCGGGTGCCGATGGTCTCGGGGAAGTGGTAGCCGGTGTCCAGGAACACCACGTCCACGCCGGGGAGCACCGAGGAGGCGAGGTGGGCGACGACCGCGTCCTCCATGGAGGAGGTGACGCAGAACCGCTTGCCGAAGGTGTCGGCGGCCCACTGCAGGATCTCCTGCGGGGTCGCCTCCTCCAGCTCGCGGCTGGCTCGGACGGCTGCCGCCTCGTGGTCAGTCGCGGTGCTGCTCATGGGACGTCCCCCCGTGGTCGGTCGGTGCCAGCAGGCCGAGGAACTTCAGCTGGAAGGCGCGGCGGCAGGCGTGGCACTCCCAGGCGCCGTGCCCGGCCTCGGACGGGCGCAGGTCCTCGTCCCCGCAGTAGGGGCAGAAGAAGGGTGCGGCTCGCTCACTCATCGCCCACCTCGCTGCGCTCGGCGTTCGCTTCGCGAACGACGTCCTGCTCGATCGGTTCTCTTGCTGAGCTGGTTCACGACAGCTGCTCCTCGCTCGCCCGGGCCGCCCACTGGGCGAAGCGCTCGCCGTCGGTGCGGTCGGCCTGGTAGCGGGTCAGCAGGCGCTCGACGTAGTCGGGCAGGCCGGCGCTGGTGACCTTGAGGCCGCGGACCTTGCGGCCGAAGCCGGCCTCCAGGCCGAGCGCGCCGCCCAGGTGCACCTGGTAGCCCTCGACCTGCTCGCCGTTCTCGTCGGTGACGAGCTGGCCCTTGAGGCCGATGTCGGCGACCTGGATGCGGGCGCAGGCGTTCGGGCAGCCGTTGATGTTGATGGTCAGCGGCTCGGCGAACTCCGGCAGGCGCTGCTCCAGTTCGTCGATGAGCGTGCGGCCGCGCTCCTTGGTCTCGACGATGGCGAGCTTGCAGAACTCGATGCCGGTGCAGGCCATCGTGCCGCGGCGGAACGGCGACGGGGTGACCCGCAGGTCGAGCGCCTCCAGGCCGGCGACCACCGACTCGACGTGCTCCTCGGCGATGTCGAGGATCAGCATCTTCTGCTCGGCGGTGGTGCGCAGCCGGTCGCTGCCGTGGGCGGCGGCGAGGTCGGCGACCTCGCCGAGCAGCTTGCCGTCGACCCGGCCGACGCGCGGCGCGAAGCCGATGTAGAACCTGCCGTCCTTCTGCTTGTGGACGCCGACGTGGTCGCGCCAGCGGGCGGCGGGCTCGGCGGGGGCGGGACCGTCGACCAGCCGGTACTTGAGGTACTCGTCCTCCAGCACCCGGCGGAACTTCTCCACGCCCCAGTCGGCGACCAGGAACTTCAGCCGGGCGCGGTTGCGCAGGCGGCGGTAGCCGTAGTCGCGGAAGATGCCGATGACGCCGCCGTAGACGTCCGCCACCTCGTCCAGCGGCACCCAGGCGCCCAGCCGCACACCGAGCTTGGGGTTGGTGGACAGGCCGCCGCCGACCCACAGGTCGAAGCCCGGGCCGTGCTCGGGGTGGACGACGCCGACGAAGGCGACGTCGTTGATCTCGTGCGCGACGTCCAGCTGCGGGGAGCCGGAGACCGCGGACTTGAACTTGCGCGGCAGGTTGGAGAAGTCCTTGTTGCCGATGAAGCGGCGCTGGATCTCCTCGATGGCGGGCGTGCCGTCGATGATCTCGTCCTCGGCGACGCCGGCGACCGGGGAGCCGAGGATGACGCGCGGGGTGTCGCCGCAGGCCTCGGTGGTGGACAGGCCGACGGCCTCCAGCTTCTGCCAGATCGCGGGGACGTCCTCGATCCGGATCCAGTGGTACTGGATGTTCTGACGGTCGGTCAGGTCGGCGGTGCCGCGCGCGTACTGCTCGGAGACCTCGGCGACCGCCCGCAGCTGGGCGACGGTCAGCCGGCCGCCGTCGATGCGGACCCGGAGCATGAAGTACTCGGCGTCCAGCTCGTGCGGGTCGAGGATCGCGGTCTTCCCGCCGTCGATGCCCTCCTTGCGCTGGGTGTAGAGGCCCCACCAGCGCATCCGGCCGCGCAGGTCGGCGGGGTCGATCGAGTCGAAGCCGCGGTGCGCGTAGATCGTCTCAATGCGTGTCCGCACATTGAGACCGTCGTCGTCCTTCTTGAACTGCTCGTTGGCGTTGAGGGGAGTGTGGTGGCCCATGCCCCACTGGCCCTCGCCGCGGTGGCGGGTCACCTTGCGGGCCGCGGCGGGGCGGCGCGCAGCGGGGCTGTCGGCCGTGGGCTCGACGGTCTCGGGGGAGGTGGCCATGGTGAAGTCCTTCGGGGCAGGTGGCGCTGGCGCCGGGTGGGTCGCGGGGCGTGCTCAGCCGTGCGGTGCTGCTCTGACCTGCGGGTTTATCAAGGCCGGGAAGACAGTGACCGAGGCGGGCGGGCGCCTGCGCATCCGCTGCAGCGGGGATGGCGGGAACGGGTGGCGCCGGGTGCGGTGGTGCGGCGGGGTGGGCTCAGGTCACCGGACAGATGGCGCTGGACACGCGAAGGAGATCGACGTGGAGTCGACCTACCAGGGTGGTTCCGGCGCTAGACATGGCAAGAGATTCGCACGGCGCATGACTCGCGGTCCACTAACATCCAAATGGTGGACGCTGAGGTTTCGTCATATGGGACGGCTGGAGGTTCCCGCCGCTCGCGGCCCGGTGTCCGTCCGGGCGCCCGCACCCCGGGGGAGATCAACCGGAGCGCCCCGGCCCGATACCGTTAGGCCTGTGCAAGCAGCAGGCGATACGAGCAGACCGAACCCCGAGTCGCGGCCCTCCCGGCGCCGGGGCAAGGGATCCCGGCGCGCGGCCAAACAGGCCACCTGGCGCCGCACCGCGTGGGAGCTGGTCAGGGACACCACCAACACCTGCGTCGAGTACCGGGTCACCGGCCTCGCCGCGGAGGCGGCCTTCTTCACCCTGCTGTCGATCCCACCGCTGCTGCTCGGCCTCGCCGCCACCCTCGGCTACCTCGACGAGTTCCTCGGCGCGGGCACGATCGACCGGCTCAAGCACGACATCGTCTCGGCCTCCGGGACGGTGCTGTCGGACTCCTCGGTCAACGAGGTCGTCAAACCGCTGCTCAGCCAGGTCTTCGACCACACCCGGCCGGACCTCATCTCGATCGGCTTCCTGCTGTCGCTGTGGTCCGGCTCCAGGGCCCTCTACATTTTCATCGACACCATCACCGTCATGTACGGGCTCGACGGCAAGCGGGGCATTGTCAAGACCCGGCTGATGTCCCTCGGCCTCTACCTCGGCGCGCTGGTGATCGGCTCCCTGGTGCTGCCGCTGCTGATGGCCGGGCCCGGACTGGTGGAGAACGCCGTGCCCGGGGTCGCCGGGCTGGTCGGCGCCGCGTACTGGCCGGTCGCCATCGTGCTGCTGATCGTCTCGCTCACCACCCTGTACCACCTGGCCGTCCCGGTCTCGACGCCGTGGCGCGAGGACATCCCCGGCGCCCTGGTCGCCCTGGTGGTGCTGGTCTTCTGCAGCGTCGGCCTGCGGCTCTACCTGGTCAGCTCGGTCGAGGGCCCCTCGGTGTACGGCTCGCTGGCGGCGCCGGTCGCCGTGCTGCTGTGGATCTTCGTGGTGGCCCTCGCGGTGCTCATCGGCGCCGCCATGAACGCCGCGATAGACCGGCGCTGGCCCACCCTGGAGACCGCCGACGCCCGCGCCGAGAACGAGCGGGCCCACGAGGAGGCGGCCGCCGCGGTGGTCCGCGAGGTCGCCGCCCGGCGGGCCGTCGAACGGGCCCGGCGCGCCCGCGAACTCGGGCTCGCCGAGGGCGCCGAGGAGGAGTGGGGCGAGGACGAGGGCGATGACGTCGACGTGCCCTCCGAGTACCCGGAGCGGTGGGCCGACGTGCTGGCCGCCGACAACGTGCGCGGCCGGCTCACCGCCCGCGGCGGGCCGCACCACCGGCCCGCCCCGCCGCCGCCGGACAGCGACCGGCCGTCCGGGCCGCCGCCGACGCCGGGGGCGGGGCCGTCCGGGCCGCCGGAACCCCTCGGACCGCCGGGGCAGCAGGTGCCGGGGTACCCGCCGCGTCCGCCGCGTCCGCCGTGGGAGCAGCGGTAGGAGGGGGCGGGCCGCGGCGTACGGGTGCGATGACGGACTGACGGACAGGGCCTCTCCCGCGGGTGCGGGGGAGGCCCTGTGTCGTGTCCGGGGTTCGCCGCTCCGTGGGGGGCGTCGGGCCGTGGGTCCGTCGGTCCGCGGGCCGGTCGGTCAGGTGGTGGGGTTCCGGGCGTCGCCGTACTGCGGTGCGGCGGGGGTGTGGCCGTACCGGGGGCGCAGCTCGGTCCGCGCGGCGGAGGGGTCGGCGCCGCCCGGCGTGCCGGAGCGTGGGTCGGTCGGGCCCGCGGCTGCCGGGTTCGGGGCTGCGTGGGTCGGGGCCCCCGGGTTCGGGGCGGCCGGGTTCGGGGTCGCCGGGGTGGGCGTCGGGCTCGCGGGCGTCCGGTCCGGGGACGTCCGGTCCGGGGACGTCCGGTCCGGGGACGTACGGTCCGGGGCGGTCGGGGCGGCCGCCGCCGGTGCCGCGTGGGCCGGGAGCGGCTCGGGGGAGGGCTGGGCCGGTTCCAGGGCGGTGCGCCCGGAGGAGTCGCTCAGCTTGATCAGCAGTGCGATCATCAGCCAGTTCGCCAGCAGGGAGGAACCGCCGGCGGCCAGGAAGGGCAGCGCCTTGCCGGTCAGCGGGACCAGCCCGCTCACCCCGCCGACGACCACGAAGATCTGCAGCGCCAGCGCCGCCGACAGGCCGGTGGCCAGCAGCTTGCCGAACGGGTCGGTCAGGCCGACCGCGGTGCGCAGTCCCCGCTGGATCAGCAGCACGTACACCAGCAGGATCGCCGTCACCCCGGCCAGGCCCAGCTCCTCGCCGATGGTGGTGAAGATGAAGTCGCTGCGCCCGGCGAAGCCGATCAGCCAGGGCCGGCCCGAGCCCAGGCCCGTCCCGGTCAGGTGCCCGGTGCCCAGGCTGAACAGGGCCTCGGCGGGCTGCTCGGAGATCGCCTTGTCGTGCACCGGCTTGTAGTAGTCGAGCGGGTGCAGCCAGGCCTCGACGCGGCCGTGCACGTGCGGCTCCACCGTGCCGACCACCGCCGCGCCGCCGACCGCCATCAGCAGGCCGAGCACCACCCAGCTGGTGCGCTCGGTCGCCACGTACAGCATCACGATGAAGACGCCGAAGAAGATCAGCGAGGTGCCCAGGTCACGCTCGAAGATCAGCACCAGCAGGCTGACCACCCAGATCGCCAGCACCGGCCCGGCGTGCCGGCCGCGCGGCAGGGTCAGCCCCCAGATCTTGCGGCCGGCCAGCGCGAGCGCGTCCCGGGAGGCCATCAGGTAGCCCGCGAAGAAGATCGTGATCGCGACCTTCACGAACTCGTCCGGCTCGAAGGAGAGCCCGAACAGCCGGATCCAGCGTTTGGCGCCGAAGCTGTCGCTGGGCGAGGCCACCGGCGCCGCCAGCAGGATCAGCGCGCCCGCCATCAGCAGGTAGACGTAGCGCTGGAAGAACCGGTGGTGCTTGACCAGCACGATCAGCGCGATCGCCACCGCCACCGAGATGAACACCCACATCAGCTGGGAGGGCGCGGCCGGGAGCTTCTGGTAGTCGCCCTTGGCGCTGTGCGCGGCCTTGTAGCTGATGTCCAGCCGGTCCAGCAGCACCAGGCCGAAGCCGGTCAGGAAGACCCCCAACGGCAGGATCAGCGGGTCCGCGTACGGTGCGAACCGGCGCACCGCCAGGTGCGCCGCCCCGGCGAGCGCCCCCAGTGACAGGCCGTGCACCAGCAGTCCGGGCGGCAACGAGCCGGTCAGTGCCAGATCGGCCTCGACGTGTCCCGCCAGACAGACGGCCACCGCGAGCGCCAGCAGGCCCAGCTCGATGTTGCGGTGGCGCGCGGCCAGCCGGCGGCCCTCGCCGCGTGCAGTGCTTCGCACCTCTTGTCGTCCCCTTGTCACCCACGTGGCGGGTCTCGCCGACCGGCATCCTGCCAGACGTTTGTGTCGTGGCCGCGGTTGCGAGCGGAGGGGTTCCGCGGGCAGAACTTTGCCTGGGCAAAGCTTTGTTGGGGATCGGTAAAGCTTTCCTCAGGGGCGGGTATAGAGGAGGGCCCCGCGTGCGGCGGGCCGGTCGCGCGGGGACATCATGGCCGGGCGTCGCGGCGTCCGCCGCGGGGCCCGACGGTGACGGTGCGGACGGCTCGCCGCCTCGGTGGCTGCGGGTACGAGCGAGGTGGCGGACGGATGAACGGCGCGGTGGACGGCGCGGTCTCCGTACTCGCCTACGACGGGCCGCCGCCTTGGCAGTGGTCCGACCTGGTCACCTCCTGGACGGCCGAGCCGCTGGTGCTCACCCTCTCGGTACTGCTCGGCGCCTGGTACCTGGTCGCGGCGCGCGCCGTCCACCGGTCCGGCGGCGAGCGCTGGAGGCCCAGCCGCACCGCCGCGTTCCTCGGCGGACTGCTGCTGTGGATCTGGTGCACCTGCTCCGGCCTCGGCGTCTACGACCGGATCCTCTTCACCGACCGGGCCGTGCAGGTCGTGCTGCTGCTGATGGTCGTCCCGCTGCTGCTCGCGCTCGGCGCGCCCGTCTCGCTGCTGGTCGGGTCCGCGCCGCCCGCCCGGCGGGAGCGGATCCTGCGGGTGCTGCGCAGCCGCCCGTCCAAGGTGCTGATGTTCCCGGCGGTCTCCACCGCCCTGCTGATGGCGCCGCCGTGGCTGCTCTACTTCACGCCCTGGTACGAGGAGTCGGTGTCCAGCGCGTCCGGGAACGTGCTGCTGCACCTGGCGCTGGTGCTGCTCGGGCTCGCCTACTTCTGGCCGCGGCTGCAGATCGACCCGGTCGGGCACGAGTACCCGCACCTGGTCGGGCTGTTCATCACCTTCGCGGAGGTGATCTTCGACGCGGGGCTCGGGATCGTGCTGATCTACGGCGGCCACCTCGTCGCCGAGCACTACTACGTGGCGCTCGGGCGCCCGTGGGGGCCGACCCCGGCCCAGGACCAGACCTGGGGCGGCAACGCGTTCTGGGTGCTGGGGGACCTGGTCGGGCTGCCGTTCCTGGCCGCGCTGGTGCGGCGGATGGTGGTGCAGGGACGGGAGGAGATCCGGGCCGTGGACGCCGAGCTGGACGCGCGCTTCGAGGCGGCGGCCGAGGAGGCACGGGCGGCGGGGCGGCCGGAGGAGGACGAGACGGGGATGCGGCCGTGGTGGCTGGACGACCCGAACCTCAAGCACCGGTACGGGGGGTAGTCGGCTTTCCTCCCGGAAGGCTTCGCGGCCTGCCGCGGAGCGCGTTTCCGCAGGTCAAAAATGGGTTGGCGAGGCCGGGCCGCTTCGCTAGCGTGTGACGTGTCCGGTTCGGGGGCCATTGGGCCGCCCGAGGAGTAGAGAGCAGGAGGTGAACCCCCGTGGTCGTTGTCGCCCCGATAGCTGCCCAGGGCAGCACTCGCGTTCACCTCCTTTTCCCGGCCGCCGGCTGAGCCCTTCGCGCCAGCCGTAGCCCGCCGGGACGTTCTCCTCCCGAAGGGCCACTGCGTTGATCAACGCTGCCTCCGTTCCGTCGTTCTCTCTCTCCCCCTCTTCTTCCTCGCCCTCCTTCTCCCTGTCCGAGGCCGACTCCGCGTCGACGGGCTCCGCCCTGGCCGGCTACGGCTGGACGTCCGAGCTCGCGGAGCTGTTCGAACCGCTGGGCGAGGCCGGGCTGCTCCCGGCCCGGATCGTCCGGGTCGACCGCGGCCAGTGCGATGCCGTGATCGCCGACCCGGAGACGGGCGAGCCGCGCACCGTCCGGTTCGACACCCGGCCGGTCGGTGACGCCGACATGATCAACTGCCCGTGCACGGGCGACTGGGCGGCCGTGGACCTCCACGCCCGGCCGATGGCGACCGTCGTCGCGCTGCTGCCGCGCTCCACCGCGATCATCCGCAAGGTGGCCGGCAAGCGCTCCGACGGCCAGGTGCTGGCGGCCAACGTCGACACCGTCCTGATCGCCTCCTCCCTCGCGACCGATCCCGACCTCGGGCGGATCGAGCGCTTCCTCGCCCTCGCCTGGGAGTCCGGCGCCGAACCGCTGGTCGTCCTCACCAAGGCCGACCTGGTGGACGACGCCGACTTCATCCGGTCCGACGTCGAGGCGGTCGCGCCCGGGGTCACGGTGCTCGTGGTGAGCGCCGAGACCGGGGACGGCATGGACGTGCTGCGCGCCTGCACCCCCGGCACCACCGCGGTGATCGGCCAGTCCGGCGTCGGCAAGTCCACGCTCACCAACGCGCTGGCCGGCGCCGACGTGATGACCGTCCAGGAGGCCCGCGAGGTCGACCAGAAGGGTCGCCACACCACGACCACCCGCGAGCTGATCCCGCTGCCCGGCGGCGGCGTGCTGATCGACACCCCCGGGCTGCGCGAGGTCGGCCTCTACGGTGGCGAGGGCGTGGACCTGGCCTTCGCCGACATAGCGGAGCTGGCCGAGGAGTGCCGCTTCCACGACTGCGGCCACCACACCGAGCCGGGCTGCGCGGTGCAGGAGGCGCTGGCCGACGGCACCCTCCCGCAGCGCCGGATGGACAGCTACCTCAAGCTCCAGCGCGAGAACGAGTGGATCGCCTCGCGTTCGGATGCCCGGGTGGCCAAGGCCCGGCTGCAGAAGTGGAAGGCGATCACCAAGTCGATGCGTGCCGCGGGAGGGCCGGTGAAGCGCTGATCAGTCGGCTTCGGCGTCGGCCGGCCACCGTCGCGCTGCGGCTGCGGCTGCGGCTGCGGTGGTCGGACGGCGCCGGGCCGGCCCGGCTCAGCGGAGGTCCGGCTCAGCGGAGGTCCGCCACCAGGCGGAAGCGCTGCAGGACCAGCGGGGTGGCGTCGTCCACGGTGAAGTCCGGGTCATCGAGGGCGTCGAGCATCTCCGGGCTGCGCCAGAACCGCTCGTGCGTGGCACGCCACTCGGCCACGGTGCGGTAGCCCTCGCCCTCGTCCAGGGCGTGCTGCAGATCGACCTCGGCGAGCGGGACCACACGGACGTCCGTGGTCTCGATCACCGCGATCCGGCGGCCGTCCGAGTCGAGGACGGCGGCCCGCTCGCCGACCAGCGGCAGGGGTTCACCCGCGTGCTCGTAGTCGGCGACCAGGCCGGTGGTGCTGGTCTTCGCACCGCTGAGGACGGCCGCGACCAACTCGTCGCGCAGCGGGCCGGGGAACGCGAACTCCTCCGGAGGCAGGGCGACGACCTGCGGGTCGTCCGGGCCGACGTAGGAGTGGTCGGCGCTCTGGGCGTCGGGCTGGGTTCCGGGCTGGGTTCCGGGCGGGGCGTCGGGCTGGGCGTCGGGCTGCTCGCTCATGGGGCGAGCGTAGCCGCGGGTCGTTCGCACGGCCCCCGATTTTCGGGGAACGGCGGGGGTGGGGCGGGAGGGGAGGGGGAGGGCCCCCGAACGGCGATGTCCGATTCCCGCCAGTCACCCCCCACCCGATCCCGCAGACTGGACAACGTGATCGACGACGACATCCGCTACCGAGCCGTGGACAGCCGGGACGCCCGCTTCGACGGCGTCTTCTTCACGGCGGTCACCTCCACCGGCATCTACTGCCGGCCGAGCTGCCCGGCCGTGACCCCCAAGCGAGTCAACTGCGTCTTCTACCCCAGCGCCGCAGCCGCCCAGGGCGCCGGCTTCCGTGCCTGCCGCCGCTGCCGCCCCGACTCCGTGCCGGGCTCGCCGGAGTGGAACCACCGCGCCGACCTGGTCGGCCGTGCGATGCGTCTCATCGGGGACGGCGTCGTGGACCGCGAGGGCGTCGCCGGCCTGGCCGACCGTCTCGGCTACAGCTCCCGCCAACTGCAGCGCCAGCTCACGGCCGAGCTCGGCGCCGGTCCGATCGCGCTGGCCCGCGCCCGTCGCGCCCAGACCGCCCGGCTGCTCCTCCAGACCACCGAACTGCCCGTCACCGACGTCGCGTTCGCGGCCGGCTTCGCCTCCGTCCGCCAGTTCAACGACACCGTGCGCGAGGTCTACGACCGCACCCCCAGCGGCCTGCGCGCCGAGGTCGCGGCCGGCCGGCGCACCGCGACCCCGGCCGGCGGCCTGACCCTGCGCCTGGCCTACCGCGGTGCGCTGGACAGCGACCACCTGATCGACTTCCTCGCCCTGCGCGCCGTGCCCGGCGTGGAGGAGGTCGTCCCCGGTGGGCGTCCCGGCGTCCGTACCTACCGGCGCACCCTCGCGCTCCCGTACGGCCACGGCATCGCCGAGGTCGACGGCCTGGCGCCCGGCGAGCCGCGCACCCGGGGCTGGCTGGACTGCCGGCTGTTCCTCGCCGACCTGCGCGACCTGCCGACCGCCGTCCAGCGCCTGCGCAACCTCTTCGACCTGGACGCCGACCCGCTCGCGGTCGACGATCAGCTCGGCGTCGACCCGGTGCTCGGCCCGCTGGTCCGGGAGCGCCCCGGCCTGCGTTCGCCCGGGCACGTGGACCCGCACGAACTCGCCGTCCGCGCCGTCCTCGGCCAGCAGATCAGCGTCGGCGCCGCCCGTACCCTGGCGGGCCGGCTCGCCGAGAAGTACGGCACCGCGCTGCCGGAGCCCAGCGGCGGCCTGCGACTGCTCTTCCCGACCGCGGCGGCGCTGGCCACCGCGGCCCCGGAGGACTTCGCGATGCCCGACGCCCGCCGCCGCGCGCTCACCGGGCTGTGCGCGGCCCTGGCGGAGGGCGTGGTGAGCCTCGACAGCGGGGTCGACCGGGAGGAGGCCGCAGCCCGGCTGCTGGACCTGCCCGGCATCGGCCCCTGGACGGTCGGCTACCTGCGGATGCGGGCCCTCGCGGACCCCGACGTCTTCCTCCCGAGCGACGTGGGCGTCAAGCACGGCCTCGTCCGGCTCGGCGCCCCGGGCGACCCGAGGTCCGCCGCCCGTGCGGCCGAGGCCTGGGCCCCGTGGCGCTCCTACGCGGTCCACCGGCTGTGGGCCGGCCTCGCGACCACCAGTACCGGAACGGAGAACGAACGAGCATGAGCACCACCGTCTACACCACCATGGAGAGCCCCTTCGGTCGGCTGCTGCTGAGCGGCGTCCTGCCCGAGGACGGCGGGCCGGCCGCGCTGGCCACCGTCACCGCGCCGGGCCAGAAGTACGCGCTGGCCGAGCCCGCCGACGACTGGGTCCTCGACCCGGAGGCGCTCGCCGAGCCGGTCGCCCAGCTGACCGCCTACTTCGCGGGCGAGCGCACCGGGTTCGACCTCCCGCTCGCGCCGGTGGGCACCGAGTTCCGCCGCCGGATCTGGGCCGCGCTGGACGAGATCCCGTACGGCACCACGGTCACCTACGGCGAACTCGCCGAACTGGCCGGGCAGGAGCCGCGGATGGTCCGGGCGGTCGGCGGCGCGGTGGGTGCCAACCCGCTGCTGATCGTGCGCCCCTGCCATCGGGTGCTCGGCGCCAGCGGCGCGCTCACCGGCTTCGCGGCGGGCGTGGACCGCAAGCGGCAGCTGCTGGAGCTGGAGAGCGGCACGCTGTTCTGAGCGGGGCCCCCGGCCGGTCCCGTCGCGGATACCCCGTCGTCCGCACCCCGCTGTCCTCACCGCGCCGCACCGATTCCGTCGGTCAGTCCGAACTGCGCAGGTCCACCCGCCAGTTGTGGCTGCGCATGAACCGTCCGGGCGGGAACTCGAACTCCGTCTCGCCGAGCAGCGTGAACCCGGCCTTCGCGCAGACCGCGTTGGAAGCCGGGTTGTCCACCGACGGAAAGGCGTGCAGGTACCGGTGGGCCGCCTCGCGGCGGGCGGCCGCGACCGCGGCGCGGGTGGCGGCGACGGCGATGCCGCGGCCCTGGTGGCCGGGCAGCACGTTCCATCCCATCTCGTGCACGGTCTCGCCCGCCCAGGTCCGGGTGCCGTAGCCGACCGTGCCGACCGGCTCGCCAGTGACCCGCTCACCCGCGGCCGCCTCGCCCAGGGCCGGCGCGCCGTCGGGCAGCAGCACGATCCGGTACATGCAGCCGAGGCCGGACGGGACGAAGTCGAGGTAGCGGCGGTGCCGGACGAGCAGCTGCTCCTCGGTCTCCGGCCCGCCGACGTGCTTCTTCATCTCCGGCGTGTTGACCCGGCGCAGCAGCGCCAGGTCGGCGTCCGTCCAGGGCTCGATGCGTACCCGTGCTGTGGTCATGCCGGGACGCTAGCGGCCCGCCCGGCATGACGACCAGCGGTTTTGCTCGCGGGCGGACGGCGCTGACCGGCGGACCGGCGGAGCCGGGTCACAGGGGTCGGGTGGCCGGAGTGGGGCCGCCGGGTCAGCCGTGTTCGGCGCCGGTCCCCGGCTGTGCGAGGGCACGGGCGAGCTGTTCCAGCGCGGGCAGGGCGTCGACGACCGCCGCGCGGTCGGCCGGGTCGAGGGTGTCGAGCGCGGTGGCGATGCGCCGCTCGTGGGCGTGTTGCCAGTCGTCCAGCTGGCGTCGGCCGGCCGGGGTGAGGGCGATCCGGGCGGTGCGGCGGTCGCCGGGGTCGGCCTGGCGGTCCACGAAGCCGGCTTCGAGCAGCTTGCCGACCAGCCCGCTGACGGTGTTGGGTGCCAGTCGCTGCCGGGCGGCCAGCTCGCCGACCCGCAGCGGTGCGGCGGCGAGGGTCTGGAGGAGTTCGACCTGCGCCATCGGCAGGGACTCCCACGGGTAGTCGGTGCGGATGCTGCTGCGCAGTGCGCGGCGCAGCCGGGTGACGGTGTCGGTCAGTCGCCGGGCGTGCTCGACCGCCGGGTCGGGGCTTGCGGTGGCGGAATCGGGAACGTGTGGTGACGACGGCATGGCGGACAGCGTATCTCCTGGTACGGGGCGTTCCGGGGGCGTGGTCCGCCCCTCGGACGCGGGCGCGGGCGGTCGGTGAGACGCTTCGTATCGCAGGTCGATCTGCTCGTAGAAAGAACATATCTGCATCCGATATATTCGTTGCATGAACGCCACCGCCCTTGCCGTACGGCTGCTCACCGAGCGGCCCCGGCCCCGCGGCATAGCCGGCTGGCGCCACGCCCACTGGCTGGCCGTCGGCACGGTCTGTCTCGGCGCCTTCCTCGGTCAGCTCGACGCCAGCGTCATCGCCCTGGTCTTCCCCGCCATCGGCCACCACTTCGACGCGGGCTTCGCCGCCGTCGAGTGGGTCGCCCTCGCCTACCTGCTCGTCCTGGTCGCCCTGCTGGCGCCGATCGGCCGGCTCTCCGACCTGGTCGGCCGCAAGACGATGTACATCGGCGGCTTCGCCGTCTTCGGCCTCTCCTCCCTCGGTGCCGGATTCGCCGGAAGCCTCTGGATCCTGGTCGGCTGCCGGGCCGTCCAGGCCGTCGGCGCCGCGATGATGCAGGCCAACAGCGTCGCGCTGGTCGCCCGCGGCGTCCCGGAGCACGCGATGCGGCGCGCGCTCGGCATCCAGGCCTCGGCGCAGGGGCTCGGGCTGGCGCTCGGCCCCAGCCTCGGCGGGCTGCTGGTCGAACACGCCTCGTGGCGCTGGGTGTTCTGGGTCAACGTACCGATCGCCGTGTTCGGCATCCTGGCCGGCTGGTACCTGCTGCCCCGCACCCGGACGGGCCTCCCGGGCCGGGGCCCGAGCCCGAGCCCGGCGCCGATCCCGATCCCGAGCCCGAGCCCGGTTCCGGGCCTGGTGCCTCGGGCGCGGGCCGTGCCGAACGCCGGGAAGCACCCGGCGGTGCACCCGGCGGTGCACCCGGCGATGCACCCGGCGGTGCACCCGGCGGTGCGCCCGGCCCGCGACGAAGCCCGCTTCGACCTGCCGGGCATGCTGCTGCTCGCCGGGGCGACCACCGCACTGCTGCTCGCCCTGTCCACCGCCTCCGGACTGCCGCTCCCCGGGTGGATCGTCGCCGTCCTGCTGCTCGCCGCCGCCGTGCTCACCGCCGCACTCGTGCGCCAGGAGCGGCGGGCCGCCCGGCCGATCCTGGCACCCGGACTGGTCAACACCCCGGGCGTACGGTCCGGCCTGGTGATCGCGCTGATCGGCTACCTGCTGCTGTTCTGCCCGCTCGTGCTGGGCCCCGTGCTGCTCACCGGCGCGGGAGTGTCCACGGCCGGCGCGGGCCTGCTGGTCACCCTGCTGCCCGCCGCGTTCGCGTTCGCCGCGACGGTCGGCGGCGGGCTGCTGCCCCGGGGCTGGTCCGACGTGACCAGGTGCCGTTTCGGTGCGGCCGTCGCGGCCGCCGGACTGCTGCTGTTCGCCGTACTCCCGGTCTCGACCGCCTCGGCGGCCCCGCTGCTGGTCGCCGGGTACGGACTGGGCCTGCTGCTGCCGGCCAACAACGCGCTGGTGATGCGCGCGATCCCGGCGGAGTGCTCGGCGGTCGGCGGCGGCATGGTGAACATGGCGCGCAGCCTCGGTACGGCGCTCGGCATGGCACTGTCCGTCCTGGGTGTCCACCTGGCGGGCGCGACGTCCGGTGGGCGGACGGTGCTGCTGCTCCTCGCGGCGGTCGCGACGGCGGCCGCGGTCCTCACCCGGCCGACCCCCGCTACCGGTGCGGCCCTCACGAGTCGTACGACCGGCACGAGCCGCACGGCCCGTTCCTGAGGTCGGCCTCCCGGACCATCTGCGGAGCCGGCCCGTCCGACACGACCCCCGGAAGAGACGCACCGTCCCCCGCATGCCGGCCCGATCACCACCCGGGCGTCATCGGATACCTCCGGTGTCTCCCTCGCGGCTTGGCCGACGAGCAGAAGACCGGAAGGACGAGCCCCGGCGGTGCCTGTCAGGACGTCCGGCGGACGGGAGCGTTCAGGGCGTCCTGGGCCCGGTTCAGGCCGAGCCGCACCAGCGTCTCCAGGGCGTCGGCGCAGCGGTCCAACTCGCCCGGCATGGCGGCCAGTTCCTCGTCCGAGAACTTCTTCAGCACGAAGTCGCCGACGCTCTGCCCCTTCGGCGGCCGGCCGACGCCGAACCGCAGCCGGACGAAGTCGCGGGTGCCCAGCACCTCGCCCACCGAGCGCACCCCGTTGTGGCCGCCGGGCCCGCCGCCGCGCTTGAGCTTGGCGGAGCCGAACGCGAAGTCCAGGTCGTCCTGCACGACCACCAGCCGGTCCGCCGGCACGCCGTACCGGCGCAGCAGCGCGGCCACCGGGCGGCCGGACAGGTTGATGAACCACAGCGGCTTGGCGAGCAGCACCGGCCGGCCGTCGACCTCGATCTCCGCGACCAGGGTGGCGAGACCGCGCCGCCGGAAGCGGGCGCCGTGCCGCTCGGCCAGCCGGTCGACGGCGAGGAAGCCCGCGTTGTGCCGGGTCTGCCGGAACCACGGTCCGGGGTTGCCCAGTCCGGCGATCAGCCACGGGACGGCAGGAGCGGCCGGAGCGGCCGGGGAACCGGCGGCGGGGAACGTGGGGGAGGCGGGGGTCATGCGAGGTCTCCGCGAGGGGTGGGGACGCCGGACGGCCGGGGCGCGGCGGGGACGGTACGGGACCGTCGGCCGCGCCCCGGCCGTCCGGGGAACGAGGGGGTCGAGCCGGTTCGGGCCCGGCTCAGGAGGCGGGCACCCCGGGGGCCGCGCCGCGCTCGGTGAGCATGTCGGTCATCAGCTGCAGCTCCGAGGTCTGCGCGATCACCATCGACTGCGCCAGCCGCTTCTCGGTGTCGTTCCTGGCCAGGTCCACGTAGCCCTGGGCCATCTCGACGCCGCCCTTGTGGTGCTCGATCATCAGCTGCAGGTAGAACACCTCGGCGTCCCGGCCGCTGAGCGAGCGCAGCTTCGCGATCTGCGTGTTGGTGGCCATGCCGGGCATCAGCGAGCCGTCGTGCGCCTGGTAGTCGTGGCCCATTTTCATCCACGCCATCGGCTTGGCGGTCGAGTGCTGCGTCAGCCCCCACTGGTCCAGCCAGCCCATCATCATCCCGCGCTGGTTGGCCTGGGTGTTGATGATGTCGAAGGCGAGGGTGCGGGTCGGCTCGTCGCTCGTGCGGTCCCGTACGACGAACGACAGGTCCACCGCCTGCTGGTGGTGGGTCGCCATGTCGCGGGCGAAGCCGGCCTCGGGCGAGTCGTCCGCGGGGACGGACAGCGAGGTGCCGGAGGCGGAGGTGCCGCTCGCCACCAGCGCCGGCACCCCGAGCGCCAGCGCCACGGCGGCGGCCAGCGCGGCCGGCCACCACATGCGCCGACGGCGTGGGGCCGCGCCCCCGCCGTCCTCGGCGGTGACGGCCCCGGCCACGGCCTCCGCGGCCGACCGGACGGCGTCCCCGGACACCGCCCCTCCGGACGCGGCGCCCTCGGGCGCGACACCCTCGGGGCGGCCCGCGTCGGCGGTCACATCGCCCCCATGGTGCAGGAGGCGCCCGGCTCCTGGGTCTGCTTGCCCTGGACGTACTTGGTGAAGAACTGGTTCACCCGGGGGTCGCTGGCGCTGTCCACGACCAGCTGGGTGCTCCAGGCGTTCAGGGTGATGGTGCCCTGCTCGTCCGGGTACGGGCTCATCAGCGAGTACGGGGTGGCCTTCACCTTGTCGGACAGGGTCTTGATGTCGTCCGGGGTGGCCTTGCCGTTGTAGGTCACCCAGACCGCGCCGTGCTCCAGCGAGTGGACGGCGCGCTCGTTCTCGACCGGCTGGTCGTAGACGTGGCCCATGCAGTCCAGCCAGACGGCGTTGTGGTCGCCGCCGACCGGCGGGGTCATCGGGTAGGTGACCTTCTCCTTGACGTGGTTGCGGGTCAGGTCGCCGAAGGTCTTCACGCCCGGGATGTCCGCGTTGGCGGCGGCTTCCTTGTCCTTCTTCTTCTGGTTCTGGTCCATGACGATCCAGGTGCCGGTGGCGATCGCGCCGATCACCAGCACACCGGCCACCACCGAGGCGACGATCTTGTTGCGGCGCTCGCGGCGCTGCTCGGCGGCGCGCAGCTCGGCTATCCGGGCGCGGCGGTCGAGACCGGCCTGCTTGCCGCCGGACTTGTTGGACTGCTTCGAGGCGGAACCCATGGTGGTGTCCTTGTCCCCGCCGCGCACCGGTCGGTGGCGGCGGTCAGCTGGAGGGGGAGACGGGGCGGATCCGCCGGCGTCGGGGCCGGCGGCGGGTTCCGCTCAGGACCGGTGGACCTGGAGCTCGTGCAGGTCGGGCGCCGGGTGCGAACCGTCCAGCAGGCCCGCGGGCGCCACCCGGGGCAGCGCCTCGGGCGTGCCCGGGGTCACGGGTGACACGGCGGGCTGGGGCTGTGGAGGCGGATTCGGCAGCTGGGCGTCCTGCGGGCAGAACGGGTGGCTGGAACAGCCGTTGTTGCGCGGGGGCTCGCCGTCGGCGGTGCAGAGGATCCAGTGACCCTGGTCCTCGGCGATCCGGTGCTGGTCGGAGGCCTTCGCGGCCTTGCCGACCTCGGCGATCTTCGCGGCCCGGGCGGGCTTGGTGGCCTGCGCGGCGTGGCCGGCGTGGGGCGCTTGTCCGATCGCGACCTGGACGCTGACGACGGTCACGGCACTGACGGGGGCCGCGGCCGGCACCGGACGGGCGGTCCCGTCCAACGCCTTCGCCTGGCCCGCGCAGGGCAGCATCGTCAGCAGGGCGACGAGCAGCAGGACCAACAGCGCACCCACCGGGCGGCCCGCCGGTGCGGCCCTCCCCGGTCGGGGCGAGCTGGGGGCCGACGCGGTCATGCGCACATTTAATCAGCCGAACGTGTGAAGCGATGCCCCCCATCGGCCCTCATTTTCGGGGGCACGCACACCCGGATGGCCAGGAAACACCCTGCTCCGGGCACATCCGGCAAGCACGGACGGAACGGAAACGGACGGAGCGGTGTCCTCCGCCGCGAAATGACCGGGACACGGCGACGAACCGGCTGGTCGGCGGCGTGGCCGGGATGTTCCGGTGGGTGACCGGTTGTCGCCGAAACCCGGACAGGGTCGTTGCCCGTGGAGAACAATGACGTCGAGCCCGGCCCGCCGGGGGCGGCGCGACCACGGACCCGAGCAGGAGCCGCCAGATGAGCAAGCAGGGTGCACCCGCACAGCCGCACCGGCCCGACGACGGCTGGTGGGACACCGTCTACGACGGCCCGGCGGGCACCCTCCCCGACACCCCGCACGCCGACCCGGGGGACGGCAGCGTCGACGACTGGTTCGACACGGCGGTCGGGCTCATCGGGCAGCAGCGGTCGGGGGAGCCGGAGCCGGCGGAGGAGGCTGGGCCCGCGGCGGAGGCGGGGCCCGCTTCGGAAGCTGCGCCTGCGTCCGAGCCGGAGCCTGCGCTGGTGCCCGAGCCGGAGCCTGCTGTTGCCCCGGAGCCCGTGCAGGACGGTGGGGACAGCCTCGACGACTGGTTCGCCACCGCCGTCGGCGTGATCGACGGGACGGAGGGGATCGGGCGTCAGCGGAGCGCCATGGAGACCCACCAGTTCCCGGCACCGTCCTTCGCAGACGACAGGCCGAAGGCGAAGCCGGAGCCGGTGTCCGAGCCGGAGCCGGAGGCGGTGTCCGAGCCGGAGGCTGCTTCGGTCTCGCTGGAGAAGACCGCCTCGCCGTCGGCTCCGGAGCCGGTCGCCGAGCCCGCGCGCGAACCCGAACCCGAACCCGAGCCTGTTGCCGAGGACGTCGAGGTCGAACCCGAGCCCGTCGTCGCCGACGTCCCGGAGGTCACCGCCGTCCCGGACCTCGCCGACGTCCCGGAGGTCACCGCCGTCCCGGACCTCGCCGAGGCCGCCGAGGCGCCGGAAACTGCCGAGGACCTCCAAGTACCCGAGGCGGCTGCGGCACCCACCCCTCGCCCGACCCCCTCGCCCGAACCCGAGCCCGATCACGCACCGGCACCCGAACCCGACCCGGGACCCGCACCTCCCGCCGTCGCCGTCCCCGACCCCCGCCTGGCTGCCCGTGCGCCGCTCGCCGACGGTGGGGCCGCCGTCCCGCACGTCGGCGAACGCCCCCCGACGTACGGGCCCGAGCCGACGGCCGTACCGGAGGCGGACCCGGCCTCCCTGCGCTCGGTCGTCCCGGACACCGTGCTGGAGGGGGCGCAGTACGGACCGTCCGTGCTGCGCGCCGCCTCCGTCCGCGGCGACTCGGCCCGCTACCGGGGTGAAGCGCGCCGGGACTGCCTGGTGGTCACCCGCTTCGGCGACGGACCGGACGGGCTGCTGCTCGCCGTCCTGGGCGGCTTCGACCGGACGGGCGGCGCCGAGGACGACACGGTCACCGCGGAGGCCGTCGCCACCGCCACGGGCGAGGCCTGTCGCCAACTCGCCGCCGCGATCGGACGCAGCCGGGTCGGGCTGGCCGCCGATCTGCGCGACGGCGCCCGGGACCGGCTCCGCTACGGCCTCCAGCGGCTGGCTACCGGCGCCGCGGCCCCGCTGCGCGCGCTGGCGCCCAGGGCGGAGGGGGACGACACGCCGTCGCCGGCCTCGTTGCACTGCCTGATGGTCTCGCTCGACCCGGCGGCCGGCTACCGCGCGGCCTTCGGCGTCGGCCCGGGCGGCCTCTACCTGCTGCGCTCCGGCCACTGGATCGACGCGTACGCGGCTCGCTTGCTGCACCACCCGGACGGGCAGCCGCCGGTGCCCGAGGCCCCGGTCCCGGATCCGCGCCCGTTCCGCTTCCGGCTCGTCCCCGCCACCCCGGGCGACATCCTGCTCCTCTGCACCCCCGGCCTGAGCCGCCCGATCGCCGACGAACCCGCCGTCGCCCATTTCCTCTCCACCCACTGGGCCCACCCCCACCCCCCGGGCACCGTCGACTTCCTGCGCCAGGTCCAGGTCCGCGCCAAGGGTTACGCCGACGACCGCACCGCCGCGGCCGTCTGGACCGAGTGATATGTAGACCGGTCTACATATGCTGCCGCCCCGGCTTCCACGCGCCTGTGCGCCAGAAGTCGACCAGACCGACTTCTGGCGCACAGGGGCGGCTGGCGGTCTCAGTCCTCGAAAGCAAATCTGTAGACCGGTCTGCATATTCTTTCTCGGCGTCCGCAGGGAAGGCCACGCAGGAAGTCGGCGGGCCCGACTTTTGGCGCGCGCGTGGGTGTCCGAGCCGGCGTGGTCTGTAGACCGGTCTACATATTGCCGCGGGCGGGCGCAGCGCGGTGGGGTGGGCGGAATGTTGGCACTGCGCAGAAAGTCGGCCCAGCCGACTTCTGGTGCGCGGGGCTCGGTGGTGAGGAGCAAATCTGTAGGCCGGTCTACATATTTTGCCGAGCGAGGCGGCGGCGCTGCACGGGAAGTCAGCGGGCTCGACTTTTGGCGCGCGTGGGTGCGCCGCGCTGGTAGACAGTCAGTAGACCGGTCTGCATATTTCAGCGCGGCGCGGCGCGGCGGGCGGAACGGGCGGGGCGGCCGGGCGCAATGTTGGCACTGCACAGGAAGTCGGCCTGGCCGACTCTTCGTGCAGGCGGGCGCCCCAGGGGGCCCGGAATCCGTAGACCGGTCTACATATTTCCCCGCCGCGCCCCCGTCAGGTGCGGAGGAGGATGTTCGCCACGGCGGTGGCCTGGGTGAGGGCGGCAGGGGGGTGGGCGTCGGGGAGGCCGATGGCGATGGGGACGGCGAGGCCGTCGAGGAGGGCGCGGATCTGGGTGGCGCGGTCGGCGGTGGGGCCCGGGGTGAAGTGGCCGGTGGCGGTGCCCTCCTCGATGAGGGCCACCAGGTCGGCCTGCCAGGGAGCCTCGATCTCCCGCTGCCCCTGGCGGATCTCGGCGCTCGCGGGGGAGCGGCCCCACACCTCGACCCAGAGGATCCACCGAGGGTCCCCCGCGCCCTCGGGCAGGTACAGGCGCAGGTAGGCGTCGAGGCGCTGCCAGGGGTCGAGGGAGTGGTCGGCGAGGGCGTCGTGGCGGCGGGCGCCGAGTTGGTCCTCGCTCCAGCGGAGGGTCTCCAGCAGCAGCTGGTCCTTGCTGCCGAAGTAGTAGAGCAGGTGCCCGGCGCTCATCTGGAGCTGCTTGCCGAGTGCGGCCATGGTGAGCTTGGCCAGCCCGTGTTCGGCGATGGCGGACCGGGCGGTGGCGAAGACCTCCTCGCGGGGGCGTGCCGGCCGGCGCGGGCGGGGGTCGGCCATGTGCGGTGCTCTCCCTCGGTGGAACGGAGGTTCGAAGGCTACCGGAGCGGGGTCGGGGGCCCCGCTCCGGTGGCTCCGGGGTCAGGCCTTGGGCTGCTGCTGGGTGATGCAGTGGATGCCGCCGCCGTTGGCGAAGATCTCGCGGGCGTCGACGAGTTCGACGGTGCGGCCCGGGTAGGCGCGGCCGAGGATGGCGGCGGCCTCCTGGTCGCGCGGGTCGGCGAAGGCGCACAGGATCACGGCGCCGTTGGCCACGTAGTGGTTGATGTAGGAGTAGTCGACCGGCTCGCCGTCCTCGTCCAGCAGGACGGTGGGGGCGGGCAGTTCGACGACCTCCAGCTGCCGGCCCCGGGCGTCGGTCGAGGCGCGGAGGATGGCGACGAGTTCCTTGCAGACCTCGTGGTCCGGGTGGGAGGGGTCGGGCTGGACGTGGGCGACCACGACGCCGGGGCGCACGAAGGAGGCGACGATGTCGATGTGCCCGCGGGTGCCGAACTCGTCGTAGTCGCGGGTGAGGCCGCGCGGGAGCCAGATCGCCTTGGTGGTGCCGAGGAAGGCGTGCAGCTCGGCCTCGACCTCCTCCTTGGTCCAGTCGGCGTTGCGGCCCTCGCCGAGCTGGACGGTCTCGGTGACCAGCACGGTGCCCTCGCCGTCGACGTGGATGCCGCCGCCCTCGTTGATCAGCCGGGAGGCGAACCGCTGGACCTCCGTCAGTTCGCTGATGTGCTCGGCGATGTGCTGGTCCTTGTCCCAGCGGGCCCAGCCCTGCGCGCCCCAGCCGTTGAAGATCCAGTCGGCGGCGGCCAGCGAGCCCTTGCCGTCGATCAGGAAGGACGGGCCGATGTCGCGCATCCAGGCGTCGTCGAGCGGACGCTCGACGATCTCGACCTGGTCCGAGACGTACTTGCGGGCCTCGGCGGTCTCGCCGGTGTTGACGATCAGCGTCACCGGCTCGTACCGGACGATGGTGTTGGCGACGGAGGCCCAGGCCTCGCGGCCCGCGTGCAGCGCCTCGGGGCTGTCGAAGGTGGGGTTGGTGGTCGGGAAGGCCATCCAGGTGCGGTCGTGCGGGTGCCACTCGGCGGGCATCCGGTAGCCGAGGGAGGCGGGCGTCGGGTTGGTCATCGTGGTGTCCTCAACAGGTGGGGGATCAGAGGAAGTAGAGGCGGCTGAGCGGGACGCTGTCGGCCGGTTCGGAGCGCAGTGGTGAGCCGTCGAGCGAGACCAGCCCGGTCTCGGTGACCTCGACGCGGCCGAGGCGGGCGTTGCGCACCATGTCGCGCGGCCCGATGCCGCGGGTGCCCCGGACGCCGACGCGGCGGCGGCGGGTGGGCAGGCCGTCGGCGGGGCGGTCGAGGTAGGCGCCGTCGGCGGCGGCCCGGGCGACGAAGGCCACCGAGATGTCGGCGGCGGTCGCGCCGTGGGCGCCGAACTGCGGCCCCAGGACGAGCGGTTCGCAGCGGTCGGTGGAGCCGTTGGGATCGCCGACCACACCGTACGCGGGGAAGCCGGCCTTCAGGACGAGCTGCGGTTTGGCCCCGAAGTGGTCCGGGCGCCACAGCACGATGTCGGCGAGCTTGCCGATCTCGATCGAGCCGACCTCGTGCGAAAGTCCGTGCGCGATGGCCGGGTTGACGGTGAGCTTGGCGATGTAGCGCAGCACGCGCTCGTTGTCGTCGCCGCTCTCGGCCGTCCCGTACGAGCCGGTGCCGTCGAGCGGACCGAGCTCGGCCTTCATCTTGCCCGCCATGGCGAAGGTGCGGCGCACCGTCTCGCCGGCCCGGCCCATGCCCTGGGCGTCGGAGGAGGTGATGCCGATGACTCCGAGGTCGTGCAGGACGTCCTCGGCGCCCATGGTGCCGGCCCGGATCCGGTCGCGCGCCATGGCGGCGTCACCGGGCAGGTCGACCTTGAGGTCGTGCGCGGAGACGATCATGCCGAAGTGCTCGCCGAGGGCGTCCCGGCCGAACGGCAGCGTCGGGTTGGTGGAGGAGCCGATGACGTTCGGCACGCCCGCCATCTTCAGTACGTTGGGGACGTGTCCGCCGCCGCAGCCCTCGATGTGGAAGGCGTGGACGGTCCGGCCGTCGAGGACGCGCAGGGTGTCCTCGACCGACAGGCACTCGTTCAACCCGTCGGTGTGCAGGGCGACCTGGACGTCGTACTCCTCGGCGACCCGCAGTGCGGTGTCCAGTGCGCGGGTGTGCGCGCCCATGTCCTCGTGCACCTTGAACCCGGACGCGCCGCCCTCGGCCAGCGCCTCGACCAGCGGGGCCGGGTCGGAGGACGAACCGCGGCCCAGGAAGCCGATGTTGACCGGCCAGGCGTCGAAGGCGTTGAACGCGTGGCGCAGCGCCCAGGGCGAGTTGACGCCGACGCCCCAGACCGGCCCGAACTCCTGGCCGATGATCGTGGTGACGCCGGAGGCCAGCGAGGCCTCCATGATCCGCGGCGAGAGCAGGTGGACGTGGGTGTCGACGGCGCCGGCGGTGGCGATCAGTCCCTCGCCGGAGACGATCGTGGTGCCCGTGCCCACGACGACGTCCACGCCGTCCAGGGTGTCCGGGTTGCCGGCCCGCCCGATCGAGGCGATCCGCCCGCCGATCAGGCCGATCGAGGTCTTGCGGATGCCCTGGACGGCGTCGATGACCAGCACGTTGCTGATCACGACGTCGCAGGTGTCGCGGACGGCGGCGGGCTTGAGGTGCAGGCCGTCGCGGGCGGTCTTGCCGAACCCGGCCAGGAACTCGTCGCCGGGCGCCTGGGAGTCGGACTCCACGCGGACGATCAGGCCGCTGTCGCCGAGCCGGACCCGGTCCCCGGCGCGCGGGCCGTGGACGGAGACGTAGTCGTGCGGGGTGATCGCGCTCATGCTCCGACCTCGCTTCGCTCGGCGGGCCACGCCCGCGTGGCGGCTCCGTTCGATTCTTCTCCCCCGGACTCCGGGCGGGGGTGCTCCCATCGCCCGCTCACGACGGCACCTCCGAGTCGTCGAAGCCGGTGAGGTAGCCGGTGGCGCGGGCCTTGGCCAGGGCGGCCTCCTTCGCGCCGGGCGCGTCGAGGGGGCCGTCCACGAGCCCGGCGAAGCCGATCGCGACCCGCTCGCCGCCGATCGGCACCAGGCCGACCTCGACGGTGGCGCCCGGGTCGAAGCGCACGGAGGAGCCGGCCGGGACGGCGAGGTGGGTGCCGTAGGCGGCGGCGCGGTCGAAGGCCAGGCGCGGGTTGGCCTCGAAGAAGTGGAAGTGCGAGGTGACCGAGATCGGCACCGCGGAGGTGTTGTGGACGGGGAGCAGCAGCGTCTCCTCGATCGGGTCGTACCCGGCGCCGTCGCCGATCAGGGTGCCGCCGGGGGCCTCGTCGCCGAGCGAGCCGGCGCCCTTGAACGGGTCGTTGACGACGGCGAGGCGGGTGCCGTCGTCGAAGACGGCCTCGACCTGGACGACGGTGACCACGTCCGGCACGCCGGGCAGCACGTCGTCGGCGGTCAGGACGGAGCGGCCGGCCTCGATGGCCTCGGCCAGGCGCAGGCCGTCGCGGGCGGCCTCGCAGACGGTGTCCGCGATCAGGGCGGTGGCCTCGGGGATGTTGAGGCGCACACCCCGGGCGCGGCGGGCACGGGCCAGCTCGGCTGCCGTGAAGATCAGCAGCCGGTCCCGTTCGGTGGGGGTCAGTCGCACGGTTCCTCGCTCGCGGTCGCCGGGGAGGGGGTCGGCTCGGGGCCTCGGGGCTTCCGGGGTGATGTTAGAACGTCGTTCAAACATCTTGGGTCATTGAACCCGGACCGGGGCGCTCTGTCCAGCGTTGCCGGTCCGCGCGAGTTCGGCTCCCTGGGCGGGGGATGGGGGTGAGGGGCCGGTCCGGCGGCGTCGAGCGGGGCGGGAGGAGCGGGGCGCGGGCGGAGGTGCGGCGGGGGGCGCGTGGTCGGGCGCACGGCCCGGACGGGCGCCGGGTGTGCGCGGGATCGGGTGGCGGCGGCTTCGGGAAGCGCCTCTGCGCTTCGCAAACCTGTCCGGCGCGGGCAGTTGGATCACGCGAACCTCCCCGTGCCCCTTTCACCCCACGTGATCGGACGCACACTGTTGCAAACGCCGTCAACTGGGCATGAGGATGGTGGTCAGATCGAGGGGGCCACCCGGCCGGCGGGGGATCCGGAGGCGGGGGCCCGGATTTCAGGGCGGGGGCATGTGGTGATGAACGGTCAGTCGCGATTCCCGCGTCAGAGGACGAGTTCGGGCGACGCCTACCGGTCCGGGCCGGTCCAGGGAACGGTCGGCGGCACCGGAGCACCCGGGGTGACCGGAGCACCCGGGGTGACCGGAGCACCCGGGGTGGCCGGGGCGAACGGGACGGCCCGGCCGGGCGTGCCGGCCCCCGAGTGCGCCCTGCACCGGCGGCTGCACCTGACGCTCGACCCGGCCGACCTGGTCGCGGTGGGCGCGGTCCGGCAGCGGCTGCGCTCCGCGCTGAGCCACTGGGGGGTCCCGGAGCTGTCCGACACCGCCGAGCTGCTCTCCTCCGAGCTGGTCACCAACGCCCTGCTGCACACCACCAAGGGCGCCGTCTTCGACGCGGTGCTCGGCTCGGACGACCGGCTGCGCATCGAGGTGCAGGACGGCGCGAGCAGGCTGCCCGGGCGGCGGCGCGATCCGGAGGCCGAGTACGCGACCTCGGGGCGCGGCCTGATGCTGGTGGAGGCGCTCGCGGACTCCTGGGGCGTGCAGCTGAGAGGCGACGGCAAGATCACCTGGTTCGAACTCGCGGCGCCCTGAGTCCGGTCGCCGGAGCCGTAAGATTGTTCGCAGTCTATTGATTCGCCGTCGAAGGAAGCCCTGAACAGAAGGCGGAGCGGAAGATTTCCGGCCCGTTGGCATTGCCGCTCGGCGGAACATTGGCCAGGATGGTGGGAATGTGTGTCCACGTGCGAGAAGCAGCGGGGAGACCGTACCTCGACTGACCACCGTCCGTCGGCACCGTCCTATCCAGCACGACTCATCACATCGCCTCGCGGCCCGTCCGGACGGTCGGCGCGGTCCGCCACGGCAGCGGTAGGAGCAGCATGCCCACTGAGCCCGAGTCGCCGGGGCCGGCGCTTTCTCCCGGCGCGTCCGTCGTGGAGCCGCGAGCCGTCGAGCCCGGAACCGCAGAGCCCAGAACCGCAGAACCGTGCACCGTGGAGGCCCGCACCGCCGACACACGCACCGTCGAGCCGCGCACCGCAGCGCCCGGAACCGCCGGGCCGCCCGCCGCCGGCCCCACCGCCGCCGGGACGGGCCGGGCCCGGCCGCCCGCGCAGTCGAACCGGCGGAGCCCCGCGGTGCGCCCGTCCCCCAGCCTCGCCGCCGCCCGGCTGGCGCCCGTGCTGTCCGGCGGGCTGCCGCCCGCCTCCGCCGACTCCATGCCGGACTGGCTGGAGCCCGCGATGGCCGCCAACGGCATCGGCTCCTTCGACTGGGACATCCGCCGGGACGTGCTGGAGGGTGATCCGCGGGCCTGCGCGATCATCGGCCTGGACGCCCCGGGGCAGGCCCGCTTCGACCGCTCCGCCGACTCCTTCCTGTCCCTGCTGCACCCCGAGGACGCGCCGGTGGTGCGTCGCCGGGTCGAACGCGCGGTCGCCGAGCTCGGCCAGTGCGGCGCCTACTACCGCACCGTCGGGCCGAACGGCTCCATGCGGGCGGTGCGCTTCCGCGGCCGGGTGCTTGCGGACGCCTTCGGCCGCGCCTCCCGGATGGTGGGCTTCGTCTGGGACGCCACCGTCGAGCTGCACAAGCGCGACCACGCCGACCGGATGGCCCTGCTGCGCGAGGAGCGTTCCCGGTTCATCAAGGAGGCGGCGCGCGCCCTCTCCGAAGCCGTCACCGTCCGTGACGTGGCCCGGGTGTTCACCGAGCTGCCGCTGCCCGGGCTGCCGCCGGACGGCCTGGTGCTGGCCTCCTTCGAGGCCGGCCGGGCCCGGATCCTCGGCGCGTCCGGCTACCGCACCGACGCGCTGGCGGTCTGGGACCGCACCGTGCTGCCCGCCGGCCACCCGGCCGCCGAGGCGCTGCGGCACCGCACGCCGGTGTTCGTCTCGACCCGCGAGGAGTTCCGCGACGGCTACCCCGAGGTGTGGGAGCCGACCAGCCGCACCGGCCGCGGCTCCTGGGCGTACCTGCCGCTGGTGGCCAGCGGCCGGGCGATCGGCGTCTGCGTGGTCAGCTTCGACGACGAGCGGGAGCTGGACGCGGACGAGCGCACACTGCTGACAACCCTGGGCGGGCTGGTCGCCCAGTCGCTGGCCCGGGCCCGGCTGCACGACGCCGAGCACGAGCTGGCGGCCGGCCTGCAGCGGGTGATGCTGCCGCGCACCGTCCCCTCGGTGCCGGGCGTGACGACCGCGGTGCGCTACCTCGCGGCCGGATCCGGCCTGCAGATCGGCGGCGACTGGTACGACGTGGTGCCGCTGCCCGGCGGGCACGTCGGCCTGGTGATCGGCGACGTCCAGGGCCACGACGTGCACGCCGCCGGGATCATGGGCCAGCTGCGGATCGCGCTGCGCGCCTACGCAGCCGAGGGCCACCCGCCCGCCGCGGTGATGGCCCGGGCCTCCCGCTTCCTCGCCGACCTGGACACCGACCACTTCGCGACCTGCACCTACGCCGAGGTCAACGTGGACTACGGCGTGGTCTACGCCGTCCGGGCCGGCCACCTCGACCCGGTGGTGCGCCGTGCGGACGGCAGCGTCACCGTGGTGCCGGTGGCCGGCGGCCTGCCGCTGGGCATCGACCCGGACCAGGAGTACCGGGTCACCCGCTTCAGCCTGGACCCGGGCGAGACCGTGCTGCTCTGTACCGACGGCCTGGTCGAGGCGCGCGGCCTGGACCTGGACGAGGGCGTCGCCCGGCTCACCCGGGTGCTCGCCCGCCCGCTGCCGCGCGCCGAGCAGGCGGCCCGCGACCCCCTGGAGGAGCTGGCCGACCGGATCGCCTCCCAGGCCGCCGACTCCAGCGAGCGCGAGGACGACATAGCGCTGCTGCTCCTGCGCTGGGACGGCCCGGCGGGCGGCCTCGCGGCCCAGCAGCTGCGCCGCCGGATCGGTCAGGCGGACCTGGCCCGGGTCGCCGAGGTGCGGGCCGAGCTGCGCGACGCGCTGCGCCGCTGGGGCGTGGCCGAGTTCATCGACACCGCCGAGCTGCTCTCCTCCGAGCTGGTCACCAACGCGATCCGGCACACCGACCGGGACGCCATGTTCACCGCCCGGCTCTACCGGGAGCCCGAGGAGGACGGCGGACGGGCCCGGCTACGGGTCGAGGTGGAGGACGAGTCGGACCTGTGGCCGACCCGCCGCACGCCGGGGGAGCAGGCCTCCTCCGGGCGCGGGCTGATGCTGGTCGAAGCGCTGGCGGACTCCTGGGGCGTGGAGCCGCGCGGCTCCGGCAAGCGGATGTGGTTCGAGCTCAGCGGGGCGGCGGCCTGACCGCCCCGTGCCGCGCGCGTGCCCTGACCGCTTCGAGCCCCGCGCGCGTGTCCTGACGGGACCGGGGCGCCGCCGCCCCCGCGAGGGGGCCGGCGGCGCCCCGGCGGGATCGACGGGCCCCGGGGCGTCAGCCGAACTGCTGCTCCAAGTCCTTCAGCTTGCGCTCCAGCGAGTCCAGCCGGGGCAGCGTGACGGTGTCCTCCTCCAGGGTGAGGTCGATGGTGCGCCGCTCCGGGCGCGCCGGCAGGCCAGGCTGGACGACCGTGCCCTCGGCCGGTTCGACCTCGCGCGGTGCGCCGGGCCGCTCCACCTGGGGCCGTTCCGTCCCGGACCGTTCCGTCCCGGACCGTTCCACCGCGGGCCGTTCCCCGGGCCGTTCGACCGCGGGCCGTTCGGTCGCGGCGGGCCGGTCGGCCCCGGGCCCGCCGACTATGGCGGGCTCCGAGCCGGACTCCAGCTGCCGGGCGGCGCCGCCGCCCCGGCGCCAGGTGCCGTGCGAGCGGCTGATGGCCCGGATCTCGGCCCGCTCGCGGCGCCCGGCCAGCTTGCGGCGCTCCCTCTCCTGGGCGCGCTCCCGCTTGTCGTCGCGGACCTCGTCCACCGCCTCGTCCAGGCTGCGCACGCCCTCCAGGAGCATCAGCGACCAGGCCGCGTAGGTCTCGCGCGGGGCGCGCAGCCAGCGGACGATGCGGATCTGCGGCAGCGGGCGGGGGACGAGCCCCTGCTCGCGCAGCGCGGCCCGGCGGGTCTGCTTGAGCGCCCGGTCGAACAGGACCGCCGCCGAGAGGGACATGCCGGAGAAGAACTGCGGGGCGCCGGCGTGGCTCAGGCCGCGCGGGGCGTGCACCCAGTTGAACCAGGCCGAGGCGCCGGCGAAGACCCAGACCAGCAGGCGGGAGCCGAACGCCGCGTCACCGTGACTGGCCTCGCGGACGGCGAGTACCGAGCAGAACATCGCGGCGCCGTCCAGGCCGAACGGGACGAGGTACTCCCAGCCGCCGGACAGACCGAGGTTCTGCACGCCGAAGCCGACCAGGCCGTGGAAGGACAGCGCGGCGGCGACACCGGCGCAGCAGAACAGGAGCGTGTACGAGGCGGCACCGTAGAGGGATTCCTTGCGGCGGCGCCGTTCCTCGGAACGCTCCCAGGAATCCGCGCCGGCGGCGCCCGTGGATCCCCGGCTGCGGAGCAGAGCGACCAGGAGCGCGCTGACCAGCAGCCCCGCGACCACGGTGACGGCCCACCCGAGCGGTATGTCGGACAATTTCATCGCCGGAACCAGCCTCGCTTTCCTTCGTCGCGTTCCTGTGTCGTGATGGCGGGGACCATCATGACGGATGCTCGGCGGGCGAATGACCGATTCGGTGTCAATGCGCTGGGGAGAGGGATTTCTGACCCGGGAACAAAACTATTGTCTGA
>NZ_JBITTM010000061.1:0-54154 GCF_044541955.1 Kitasatospora sp. NPDC085464 | reverse complement strand
AGTCCGCACTGTGCGGGCTTCGGACAGCCCCATAAAGGAGATTTTTATGGCTAATGGCACTGTGAAGTGGTTCAACGCGGAAAAGGGCTTCGGCTTCATCGAGCAGGACGGTGGCGGCGCTGACGTCTTCGCCCACTACTCGAACATCAACGCCAACGGCTTCCGCGAGCTGCTTGAGGGCCAGAAGGTCGAGTTCGACGTCACGCAGGGCCAGAAGGGCCCGCAGGCCGAGAACATCCGTCCGCTGTAGTTCTTCTGCCACGGCACCCGCCTGGCAGCGAGGGGCCCGCACCGAGTACACGATGCCCGGTCCGGGCCCCTCGGCATCGCTCCATCAAGCGCATCCCCGGCCCCTGGCTCCGTCCACCGGAGAACGGACGAGGAGGCCCGCCAACCCAAGGTCCGACCGGGCCGCCCAGAACGGTGCGAGGAAGCGGGCCCGCCGCGGTGGCGGGGTAGGGGCGACCGCGTTCAGCTCCAGTCCCGGCCGCAGCCGGCCCAGCAGGGCCAGGGCCTGCGGCGCGACCGGCAGAAGCAGCGAGCCGCCGACCGCCTCCTGCCCGGCCGCGTCCATCCACCTGAGCCGGTGCCCCGTCGGTGCCGCTCACTCCCCCCAGGGCGCGGCAGTCGTGTCGAGCTCCAGACCGGTCACACCGTCGGCCCGGCGTTCGCGGAGGAGTTCACCGCCGAGCGAGTAGCGGGGCGCGGCGGCGGCCGATCGGGCGGCGCGCTCCACGATCGCGTCGACGAGCGAGCGGACCATGGCCAGACGGGGGTAGGCGGCGTGGATCCGCTCCTCCCACCCGGCGGTGATCTCCGCGTTGCGGCCGAAGTCGGCTACCACGCCTGCGCGGGTGAGGTGGCACAGCAGACCGCGGCGCTCGGCGATGCCGGGCGAGGTGTGCAGGGCGATCGCCTCCCAAACGCGGTCGACGTCCGCTTCGGGGACCTCGTGCTGCCGCAGCAGGTCCGCCGCCAGGTCCGCGCCTTCCACCTCGAACCGGGCCTCGCCCTTCGCGAGGCTGCCCGTGCCCACGTCGTGCAGGACGGTGGCGGCGAACAGCAGGTCGCGGTCGTAGGCGGCGTCCGTCAGACATCCTTCGTGGGCGGCGAGGAGCTCGGCGAAGAGGAAGCTGCGCACGCTGTGATTGACGATCGGCGCGGCCTCCGAGGCGCGCACGGTGGAGAGGACGGCGTCGGCCAGAGGGCTGGTCGGCAGGTCGAGTGAGAGTTCCATGGGCGCAGGCTACGAAGCGGTCCGCCGCCTCGACAGTGGCACGCGGGCCATCCACCGCTAGGATCGTGCCATGTCGGTTGTCGAGGGGCATCGGGTCGCGGTGCTGGCACTTCCCGGGGTTCTGCCGCTGGATCTCGGCATCGCGGTGCAGACCTTCGGGTCGGGCCCGCACTACCAGGTCACCGTCTGCACTGACCCGACGGCCGGACCGGTGTGCAGCGGCGGGTTCACGGTGGCCACCTCCGCGGGGCTGGAGGCGCTGCGGGACGCCGACACCGTCGTCGTCCCCGGCTACCAGGTCCCGGACACTCCGGTTCCCGCTGCGTCGCTGGCCGCGCTGCGCTCCGCGCACGCGCGCGGAGCGCGGATGGTGTCGATCTGTACGGGGGCGTTCGCCCTGGCGGCCGCCGGACTGCTGGACGGACGCCCGGCCACGACCCACTGGCAGGATGCCGCTGCGCTGCAACGCCTGTACCCGACGATCGAGGTCCGGCCGAACCAGCTCTACGTCGACGACGGCGACGTCCTCACCTCGGCAGGGGTGACCGCGGGCGTCGATCTGTGCCTGCACGTCATCCGACGCGACTACGGTGCCGCGGCAGCCAACGCCCGCGCTCGATCGCTCGTGGCCCCGCCCCAACGCCCGGGCGGCCAGGCACAGTTCATCGAGCGCTTCCGGCCCGCGCCCCTCGGCGAGGACCTTGCACCGATTCGTGCCTGGATGCTCGACAACCTCACCCACCGCCAGGGCGTGGACGAGCTCGCGCGGCGCGCACACATGTCCCGCCGGACGTTCATCCGCCGCTTCCAGCAGGAAACGGGCACCTCGCCGATGGCCTGGCTGACCGCCGCCCGCATCGACCGGGCCCGCGAACTCCTGGAGACGACGACCACCCCGGTCGAAGAGGTCGCGCGCCTGAGCGGGCTGGGCAGCCCCGCCGCCTTCCGCGCGACCTTCCACCGTTACGTCGACACGTCCCCGGCCGGCTACCGGGCGACCTTCCGAGCCGGCCCAGCGGCGAACCGCTGCTGACCCTCGTGGATGCGGGCGTCGAGGGCGCCAAGCAGATCCGCGACGAGGGCGGCGCCGCCGTGTCGTCGCCGCCTCCGGTGGCGGGAGGTAGAGGGGATGCTGACCCAGGACACCTCGCCCTGCTGGGGCTGCCCGATGCGGGTGGTGGCGACGATCTCCTCGGTGTCGGCCGGACGGTGATCTGCTCCGATCGCGCGGGGGTGGACGGAGTGTCGCAGGGTCGACGCGGATTCGGTAGTCGCGTCCCTGGCGGCCGGCTGTGCAGGGGCCACCAAGTGAGGCGGGGCGACGGGCGGCAGGGCGAGCATCGCCACCGTGCAGCGTCGTCGCGGCGATGGGTCAACCGGATTTCGGCGGGCCCCGCCGGAGGGGGCGGCGGAGCGCACGACCGGAGCACGGCGCCGCGCAGACCGGTCCGGGTGGTTTCGCTGCGGTCGGACGGGTACGCGCCGGGGCGCGGTCCAAAGCCGACCCGGACCCCAGGAAGACGAGGAGGAGCCGTGGAGGACGTCCCGCAGGGCGGAGCCGGTGGTGTTCCGCTCGACGACACCGACCAAAAGCACCCGCTCCACCCACCCCGTGGCGAAGGTGAGCCCGACACCGGCGATCAGGGCGACGCCACCACCGCCGAACCGGGCAGAAGCCGGCGCCTCGACCCGCAGGAGACCACCGACCAGGAGGACGACCAGCCAACCGAGAGCTGAGGCGGGCCGCTGCGCACGCAGTGGCGCGCGATCGACGGAGAGGCGTGGGACATGAGCGACGAACCCATGGGCGACGACGTCTACCAGCCGACCGGGGATACGGAGGAGCAGGCGGACGCGGCCCCCCTGGACCTGGACGACGCGCTGGACGAGCGCGACTACGACGACCTGCTCGACGAGGGCTACTCGCCGCCGGAGAAGCCACTGGGCGTCGACAGGATCGGGGTGACGGCCGCCGAGCAGCGCGACGGCGAGACGCTGGCCCAGCGCCTCGCCCAGGAGGAGCCCGACGTCCTGCCCGACGAGGGCGACGGGATCGGCGACCTGCCCGACGGAGAGGGCGAGCCGGTCGACCCGCAGGCCGTGGGCAGCCGCCGCGCGGGACGACTCGTGGCCCCCGACGAGGGTGCCCGGCCCGACAGGGAGAAGGGCCTCGTCGCCTCTGACGCCGGCATCGACGGCGGCGCGGCAGGCGCGGAGGAGGCCGCAGTGCACATCGTCCCGGACGAGCAGGACGAGACCACCTCGTAGCGCCGGCGCCGTGGTCGCGTGCTCGACCGCCCTGCGCGGGTGTCCGCCAGGGCGGTCGGTGCCCTTGCCGCCGCGATCAGCCTGTTCACGGGCGGGTGTCGCCGAGCAGTCGTGGTCGGCCGGACGGAGCCGTCCGTGTGCAGCACGAGGGCAATGGTCGTCCGCACGACGACAACGCCCGAGATTCCGGCGCCGGCCACGGGGCGGCACGTCGAGACGCACGAGCGCGCCGATCTCCATGAGCTGGTCCGGCAGCGCCAGCCGGATCGCCCGGGGGCGGGCCCGGGTTGCGCAGGACCCCGACCCGGTCTGAACGAAGGTGGCGCGGTCCCCGGCCTCGGGGTTGTCAGGCCGGGCGGGGGCCGGGGTGGCGGCCGACGCGCCCGCGGCGGCCGTCGTGGCGCGGCCGGCGGTGTCGGACGCCTTGTCGCCGTCGCCTTCGCCGCCGCAGGCCGTGAGGGTGGCGGCGAGGATGCCTGGCCCCTGCGGTCCGGGGAACGGGAGGACGCCCGGCGGCAGTGTCCCGACTGCCGCCGGGCGTGTGCCCGGCCCGGGCGCGGACCGTGGGGGAAGTGCCGCGCCGCCGGCCGGGGGTCGGTCAGCCGGTGGCCTGGACGACCGAGGTCCGGCCGGCTGGGACGGTGACCGTGGCGTAGGTGTAGGTGACGCCGTCGAGCGTGACGGTGCGGGTCGGCTGCGCCGTCCCGTCGACGGTGATGCCGCTGTGGGTGCCGGCGAACCGGGCCGTCCAGGTGAGGCTGCCGGTGCCGGAGGTGTTGCTCAGGGTCGACTTGGTGACCCCGTCGTGCCGCAGGGTCACCGTGCCGCTGCCGACCGGAATGGAGGTGAGCTGCAGCCAGCCGATGTCCGAGGGCAGTCGGGAGGTGGTGCTGAGGGCGTGTCCGGCGGCGTCCGGCTGGACGCCCAGCAAGCCCTGGACGGTCTGGCCGAGCAGGGTGAAGGCGATCTCGGGGTAGTCGCCGTTGAGGAAGCGCCCGGTGCTGTGCGGCGCGCCGACGCGGTCGTGGACGTACTGCATCCACTTCCAGCCGGTCGCGCCCTGGTTGTGCGCGAAGAACACGTCCGGCAGGTAGGTGGCGGCTTCGAGGTTCTCGGGCGCGCCCGCCCCGGAGGCTTGGGCGTCGATCCAGGCGAGGTAGTCGTTCTGCCGCTGACCCGGGTCCATGATGCCCTTCAGCGGTATGAACCAGGAGTTCTCCTTGCCCCAGTCGCTGTACGCGGTGCCGTTGACGTCGTAGGCGCGGACGACGTGCGCCGGGTCGGCCTGGTCCACGCTCCACTTGGTGTTGAAGTAGGTCCTCAGGGTGGTCGCCTTGGCCTGGAGCCCGGCGGCGGCATCGGCGTTCCCCTTGGCCCTCGCCAGCGCGGCGGCGGCCAGGTAGGCCTGGTACTGCGAGGCCACGGCGTCGCCGGATTCGGCGAGCGTGGCACCGTTCTCGTTGTAGCTGGCGACGCCCTGGAAGATGTCGCCGCTGGTGGCCTGGGCGATCGGGACGCCACCGTTGTCGATCGGGCCGGTGTGCCCGGTGACGTAGGGCCCGACGGTCCCCGCGACGAATCCGGACAGCGCCGGGTCGTCGAGGTAGTCGGTGTCGCCGGTCCAGCCGTAGGCCTCGTTGATCTTCTGGGTGAGCTCGAACGCGGCCGGGAGCTCGCGGACGAATGAGGTCGGACTGTGGTAGTCGATCGACAGCGGCGTCTTCGCGTCGAAGTTGACCGCCCAGTACGGCATGTGGTCCGGGGCGCCGGCTGCGGAGGACGCGAAGGAGCGGAGCATGGTCTTGTTGGCCGCGTCGAGGCCGAGCAGGTGGGCGCCCACCACCTGGTGGGCGAAGTCCCGGGAGTAGAAGGCCGAGCGGTACGGGTAGCCCGCCCAGTAGGTGGTGGCGTACGTGTCCTGTCCGCTGCCCCCGCTGGCGCGCTCGTCGGCGTTGAGCGGGCCGGTGGCACCGGGCTGGGCGGCGAAGGAGTTGGCCTTGGCCCGGGCCCAGTCGAAGAGGGCGGTGACGGTCGCGTTGGAGGAGCTGATCCGCGGGTTGTTGGGGGCGGACGGCGCGACGGTGACGTCGTCGACGTTGACCCATCCACCGGGTGCGGAGCCCACGGACACGGTGACGGTGTCTCCGGTGGCCACCCGTACGCCCGGCACGGTGTACTGGGCGTAGACGGCCTGCGCGGGTACGGTCACGGTTCCCACGGCGACCGCGTTGACCTGCACGGTCAGGGTGCCCCCGGCCGCGCCGGTGGCGATCCAGGCGCCGATGTCGTAGCTGCCCGCCTGTGGCGCGGTGGTGCTCTGGCTGACCCGGTAGCCGCTGCCCGCGTCCAGGTAGGCGAGGCCGGCTCCCCGGTGCGCGTTGTTCCCGGCGGTCCCGGTGTGCACGGTGAACGTCCAGCCCGCGGTGCCCTGTTCGAAGCCCGGGTTGGCGAAGAGCAGCGGGTCGGCTCGGGTCAGCAGCCACTGCTGGTTGGCGCCGCCGAGGCAGGTGTACTGCTGGATCTGGACGTTCGGAGTGGGGGCGCCGTACGGCAGGTCCAGGCAGAGCGCGCTGTTCTGCGGGTGGACGAGGGTGGCGCCGTTCGCGGTGGCCTCCAGCGTGAACTGTTCGTTCGGGGAGCCGTCGCAGGCGTACTCGATGAGTGCGGCGCCAGGGGCGGTGGAGCCGCCCTGGACGTTGAGGCAGGAGTTCGGGGCGGAGCGGTCGGAGATGGTGTAGCCGCCGCGGCCGTTGGGGGTGAGGCGCCAGCGCTGGCCCAGGAGCCCCTGACAGGGCTGCTGCACGACCGGGGTCAGGTCGGCGGTGGCCGCCCACCTGCCGCCCAGGCACTGGCCGGTGGCCCCGGAGGCGATGGTGTAGGCGCTTCCGGGGACCACCGGATCGCCGACGGCGTGGGCCGCCCCGGCGGGCAGCAGGGTGAGGGCGCTCGCGGCGACGGAGACCAGACCCAGGTGGGCGTGCGCGCGCAGCAGGGCGCGACGGGGTACGGGGTGGGGCAACGTATCCTCCGACATCGTTGTGGAAGGTGCGCCCCCGGCGGCCTCAGGCGGGCGGCCGTCGGGGGTGGTGAGGGGCGGTCGTGCTCCGCACGACGACTTCGGGCTGGAACATCAGTTCGCCGACCGGCACATGGTGCCCGGACAGCAGACCGACCAGGCCGCGCGCGACCTCGGCCGCGAGCCGGTCCACGGGCTGGCGCACCGTGGTCAGCGGCGGGTCGGTGAACTCCATGAGAGGGCCGTCGTCGTAGCCGATCACGGAGACGTCCTCGGGGACGGAGAGGCCCTGGCGGCGGATCGCGCGGATCGCACCGAGCGCCATCTGGTCGCTCGCGGCGATCACCGCGGTGACGCCCCGGGCCAGCAACTGCTCGGCGGCGAACTGGCCGCCTTCGACCGAGTAGGTCTGGTGCACCACCGGCTGCTCGTCCTCACCCAGGCCGAGCGCCGCCATCGCGGCCCGGAATCCGGCGACCCTCCGGTCGGCGGGGCGGTTTCCGACCGGACCGGCGGCCATCCCGATCCGGCGGTGGCCGAGCCCGTGCAGGTGACGCACCGAGAGTTCCGCGGCGTAGGCGTCGTCGGTGGAGAAGGCGACCGAGCGGCTGTCCTCGAAGCGGCCGTTGATGCAGACGTAGGGGACGGGACGGTTCTCCAGGAGCTGGAGCACCTCGGGGTCGAAGTTCTCCAGGGTGTTGCTGGCGGAACAGAAGACTATGCCGCTCGCGCCCAGGTCGAGGAGCGACTTGAGGAACTCGCGCTCCTGCACGCCTCCCGGCAGCGCGGGGCACACGACGGCGCGCAGGCCGTGCGGCGCCAGCGCGAGGCCGATCCGCTCGGCCAGCACACCGAAGATCGGGATCGACAGCCCCGGGGTGATGACCCCGACGATGCCACCGGTGGCGGTGCCCCGCTCGTAGCCGAGTTCCTCCATGGCCCGCTCGACCACCTGCCGGGTCTTCTGCGAGACCCCGGCCTTGCGGTTCAGCACCCGGCTCACCGTGGCCACGCTGACCCCGGCCCGCTGGGCGACCTCGGTGATCCCGACCTTTTCCTGTTCCACTACTACCTGCCCCCAGATTGGGTTGATCGTTGTCCCCGGTCGGCCGTAACTATGTCATCCGGCGACCTCGGTGACGTGCCAGAGACCGCCGGTCGGCACGGCGACGGAGTGCAGGCCCTCGGGGAGGTCGATCAGGAGGTCGGGCTGCGGTCGGCCCGCCGCGTCGTAGGCCTCGATCCGGACGTGACGAGCGGTCCCGCGCACGTCCAGCAGCAGGCGCTCCGCGGTCGAGGCGTTGACCAGCGTGAGCGCGTGCCAGGGTCCCGCGGGCAGGGTGACCGGGCGGTCGGCGTAGGCGGTGACCACGTACTGGTCCTCGTGCCGGGCGGTGACCTGCGGGTACAGCTCGTCGGGCCGGCCCGGCTCGTAGTGGCCACCGGTCAGGGCCGGGCTGAGCCGCCGCCAGGTGGAGAGCCAGAACGCCAGCGCCCGGCGGTGGGCGCCGGAGAGCTCGGTGAGGCGGGCGGAGATCTGCGGCACCGAGTGGAGCGCGCCGTGGATCTGGCGGGCGAGCACCTCCGGCGCGCCGTTCGGGTCCCACATCAGCATGTCGGAGTGGACGGCGCCGCCGGGGGCGAGCATGGCGATGTCCAGGGTGCGGACCCGGTTGGCCACCGCGTCGGCCGGGCAGTCGATCGCCCGCAGGAGGTTGCCGTACGCCGTCATGGCAGGGCCGGTGTAGCGCTGGCGCAGCTCGATCACGAAGTCGTCGCCGCGCAGCCCGCGCAGTTCCTCGCGCAGCCGGGTCAGCAGCAGGGCCATCGCCTCGCCGACATCCGCGACGTAGCCGGGGCCGGCCTGGTCGGGGGCGGGGGCCAGGGCGTAGGCGGTGGCCTCGTCCAGGAAGTCGATCTTCAGTCCGTCCAGGCCGTACTCCGCCACCACGCCCCGGCAGAGGCCGACCACGTGGTCGCGGACCTCGGCGTGGCGCGGGTCGAGGATCCGGCAGTCGAGGCGGTGGACGTGGTGCGGGGCGAACCGGGCCCAGTCGCGGTGGGCCGCGGAGCGCTCGCCGAGGAGCAGCGGGGCGATCCACGCGGTGTAGCGCAGGCCCATCGCGCGGACGGTCTCGACGTGGGCGCGCAGGTCGGGGAACTTGCCGGGGTCGGCCGTCCAGTCGCCGCAACCCGCGTAGCCGCGCCCGTCACCGTGCAGCTGCCAGCCGTCGTCGAGGAAGAGCTGCCCGCAGCCCAGTTCGGCCGCGACCGCGGCCTCGCGCTCGACCCCGGCGGCGGTCACGTCCTGGGCGAAGGCGTACCACGTCGAGTAGACCGGGGTCCGGCCGAAGCCGGGCGTGGGCAGGGGCGTGCCCCCGGGCAGGGCGCCGAACCAGTCCCGCAGTTGCCGCAGGGCGGCCGCCAGGGTGGTCCCGGGAACGGCGAGCCGCACCCGGCAGGACTCGCCGGCGGCGAGCGGGAAGCGCAGCCAGACACCGAAGCGCTTGTGCTCCTCCGAGACGCCGAAGCGCACGGCGGTCTGCCGGACGACGCGGTCGGCGGCGAAGGCGAGCATGGAGCGCCCGGTGGTGTCGAAGAGGCAGCCGGCCGGAGCGGAGTCCACCAGGGAGACGGAGCGCCAGGGCGACCAGTCGGCCGGCAGGGTGCGCTCCCAGCCGGCGTTCGGGTGCCAGAAGCCGGCGGCGTCGCCGAGCGGGACGTCCAGACGGATCGTCACCTCGGTGGCGCCGGCCGTGGCGGCGAGGACGACGGTGTCGGTGTCCTCGGCGGCGGCCTCGACGGCGCCCGGCGCGGCCTGCACGGTGATCCGCGTGCCGTGCAACCGGAGTTCGTGCGTCCCGCCCTCCCACTGGTCCGGGGTGAAGGTGGGCAGCGCGGCGAGGTCGATGGAGCCGGTCTGCACGGGGGGCCTCTCTGGAGTGGGGGCGGTGGAGGGGGTGGTCGGGTCGGTCGCGGCGGTGCGCGGACCGGCCGGGTCGGCGGTCACTGCTTCACGGCCCCGGCGAGCATCCCGGACACGAAGTGCTTCTGCAGGAAGAGGAAGAGCACGGCCATCGGTACCGCGGCCACCGCGGTACCGGTCAGCAGCTGGCCGTAGTCGACGTCGGAGCTGCCGGTCAGCGCGGCGAGGGCGACCGGGATGGTGTAGGAGGACGGGTCGCGCAGCGCGACCAGCGGCCAGAGGAAGTCGTTCCACTGGAACAGGAAGAGGAACATCGCCAGCGCCGCCAGGGCCGGGCGCATGGTGGGCAGCGCGATCCGCAGGAAGAGGCCGAGCTCGCCGCAGCCGTCGATCCGGCCGGCCTGGAGCAGCTCGTCCGGCAGGGAGCGCATGGACTGGCGCATCAGGAAGATCCCGAACGGCAGGGCGAGGTTGGGCAGCAGGACGGCCTGGTAGGTGTTGAGCCAGTCCAGGTTCACCATCATCTTGAACAGCGGCACGATGGTCAGCTGGGTCGGCACCACCAGCGCGAGCAGCAGCAGCGAGAACAGGACGCCCTGGCCGCGGAAGCGGTACTTGGCGAAACCGTAGCCGGCCAGGGTGCAGACGATGCCGCCGAGGACGGTGTAGACCACCGACAGCAGCAGGGAGTTGAGCACGACGCGGCCGAAGCCGACGGACTCCTCCAGGTTGCCGAGGTTGATGCCGAGCCGGCCGCCGGGCAGCAGCTGCGGCGGGCGGCCGAAGATGTCGTGCGAGGTGTGCGTGGAGGCGATCGCCAGCCAGTACAGCGGGGCGACGGTGAAGGCGAGCAGGGCGAGCATCGCCCCGGTGAGCAGCACCTGGCCGCGGCGGGACGCACGGAAGGCGGGACTGGTGCCGGCCATCACTCCTCCTCCTTGGCGAGCTTGACCTGGACGAGGCCGAGCAGCGAGATGATCAGGACCAGCGCGTAGCCGATCGCGGACGCGTAGCCGAAGTCGAAGTACCGGAACCCGGTCTGGTACAGGTACACCCCGATGGTGGTGGTCGCGTTGTCGGGCCCGCCGCCGGTCATGATGAACGGCTCGTCGAACAGCTGGAGGGTGCCGATGGTGGACAGCACGACGGTGAGCAGCAGGGCGGGCCGCACCCCGGGCAGGGTGACGTGCCAGAACCGGCGCCAGGCGCCAGCACCGTCGACGGCGGCGGCCTCGTGCTGCTCGGCCGGGACGGTCTGCAGCCGGGCCAGGTAGATGACCGCGTTGTAGCCGGTGTAGTGCCAGGTCAGGGCGAGCATGATGGCCACCCGGGCCCAGAACGGGTCGCTGAGCCAGTGCACCTGCGGCAGTCCGACCAGCTGCAGCAGCCAGTTGACGGCACCGGAGTCCTGGTTGAGCAGTGCGCCCATCATCAGGCCGTAGGTGACCAGGCCGGTCACCACCGGGAGGAAGAAACCGAGGCGGAACACCGGCTTCCAGCGCAGCAGCGCGGAGTTGAGCGCGACGGCGAGGCCGAGCGCGAGCGCGAGCATGACCGGCACCTGCACGACCAAGATCAGCGCGGTGTTGCCCAGTGCCTTCCAGAACAGCGGGTCGTGGATCAGCCGGTCGTAGTTGCCGAGGCCGGTCCAGGTCTGCTGGACGCCGTCGGTCCGGTACAGGCTGAGGAGGAACGACCAGACCACCGGGTAGAGCCGGAACGCCGCGAACAGGGCGAGCGCCGGGAGCACGAAGAGGTAGGGCGCGAGGCGGGCACCCCCGCCGCGCCCGGCCCGCCGGGGGGCCGGGGTGGTGCGGGTCCGCGGGGCCGCGGGGCCGGCCCCGGGCGGGGCCGGCCGATCGAGCGGAGCGGTCGTCATGCCTGCGCCCGCCTGGTCTGCTGGACGAGCTGCTCCGCGGCGGACTTCAGCGCCGCGGCCGGGTCGGCGCCCTGGAGCAGCACCTTGGTCTGGGCGTCGTCGATGACCTTGAGCGCCCGGGCGTAGTCGGCGGTGTAGTTGGTGGGCACGGACGGCTTGGACAGCTCGTCGAGGAACACCTCGGCGTACTTCTGGCCGCCGAAGAACGCCGCCTCCGCGTGGAACGCCGGATCGTCGTAGGCCTTGAGCAGGGCGGGGAAGATGCCCTTGTTCTTGTAGATCCCGACCTGCGACTCGGGCCGGGTCAGCGCGAACTCGGCGAAGGCGAAGGCCGCCCGCTGGTTCTTGCTCGACCCGGCGACCGCCAGGTGGGTGGAGTTGACGATGGCGGAGCGGGAGCCGCCCGGGGTGACGGCGGGCGGGAGCATCAGCTTCCAGTTCCCGCTCTGATCGGCGGCCAGGGTCTCCATGTACCCGCCGTACCAGGCCGGGTTGGGGCAGACCGCGACCTTGCCCGCCTTGACCGCGGAGTCGTAGCCCGGCTGGCCGGGCGAGCCCTGCCCGTCGAGGACGAGGCCGGCGTCGTTCATCTCCTTGATGAGCGTGAGCGCTCGGACCGCCTCGGGCGAGTTGAGGGTGATCTTCCCGTCCAGGTTGAAGTAGAAGGTGCCCTGGAGCTGGAGCAGCAGCTGGAAGAGGTTGGCCGAGTCGGCCTGCGAGGCGGAGCGGTCCAGCGCGAGCAGGGCGGTGCCGGTGGCGTCCTTGACCTTCTTGCCGGCGGCGATGACGTCGTCCCAGGTCGCGAGTGCGGTGGCGTCGACGCCGGCCTTCTGGAAGAGGTCGGCCCGGTAGTAGAAGCCGCTGGCGTTGGCCTCCCACGGCAGGGCGTAGACCCTGGATTCGCGCGAGACGGTCTGCCACAGGCCGGGGGCGAAGGCGGTGGCGTACTTGTCGGCGCCGAGCTTGGAGATGTCGGCGAGCCCGCCGGGGAACTTCTCGATGTAGCTGGGCAGGTAGTCCACGCCGATGTGCAGGACGTCGGCGAGCCCCTGGCCGCCGGCCGCCATGGAGATGGTGATCTTGTCCCAGATGGCCGGGTTGCCGATGTCCTGGACGGTGACCTTCACCTTGGGGTGGACGGCGTTGAACGCCGGGATCAGGGCCTTGAGCTCCGCCGCCGGGTTCTTCCAGCTCCACACGGTGATCGAGCCGGACAGCTCGCCCGATCCCCCGTTGTCGCCGCCGCCCGAGCTCGAACCGCTGCACGCGGCCAGCACCGAACCCCCGCCCGCGGCGACCGCCGCCGCGCCGAGCCCCTTCAGGAACCCGCGCCGACTCGGACCGCCCACGACTCTGCCACCCATGCCCGGGTCTCCTTCTCTCGGCTCGGGACGGCGCCGCACACCAGCCGTCCCCGTTCTCCGGCGCACCGCCGTCCGGTGCCGCCGCGCTCGTCGCCGCCGGCGGGAGCGGGAGTGAATCTAGCCAGACCAGCAACGGTTAACAACAGTTTTCGAGGATTTTTCGTCTCGCACAGCGAAAAAGTTACAGACTGGTGCGCCGACCCCTCGCCGGTACACCGGCGCCGGCTCTCCCCTGGGAACCAGTCGGCGACCGCACCGGCGGCACGGGACAAGCAGCGGCCCCGGCGCGACGCCGGGGCGGCTGGTTGTCGGTGGCTGCGGGAGTGATGACCGCCGTGCACTTCACCGGGGCACGACGCCGACGGAGAGTCCGTGCAACCCGGGCCTGGCGCTCCACCGTCGGACGAGGTCCGGCACCCGCTCGGGTGCCGGACCTCGTCCGCGTTCACCGGATGGATCTTCGGCTGACAGCAGCATCGGGGGCCCCACGACCCGTCCCTGTACAGGCCGCTGCCCGGGTCCGGTCGGGTCCTCATGGCAGCCCTGGACACCGGCTCGGGAGCGGAGGTCCAGGCTGCCGCCGCGCTGGAGGCCGCGGCGGCGCGGCCCGATGCTCCTCCCGGCCGCATCGCCGCCCTGTGGAGAGTGGTGAAACGGATGGCCTACCTGCTCGGCGTGGTCACGCCCGAGCAGCGGCCGGTGTCGACCGTCATCCGCACCCTGCAGTGGATGCTGCTCGCGGTGGTCCTTCTGATCGGCCTGGTCGCCCCGCTGATCTGGCTGCCCTACCTCGGGTACTCCTACCACCGTGCGAGCCAGGACCTCGGCGAGCGAGCTCGGGCCTACTACCAGGGCAAGGCCGACGCCTGGCCGTCGGAGCCGGAGCGCACCGCGCGGGCCCGGCCAGCGCTCGTGGCCGCCGTCCTGAGGACACTGCTCTCTCTGCTGCTGCCGGTCGCTGCCGTGGTCCTCGTCATCGCCACCGACGCCCAGCTCGTGGGCGGCCGCTACCCGTTGCTCGCGATCGTGCTGGTCGCCCTGTCCGCCGTGGTCGGCGAGATCTGGTACCTACGGCGCCGGCGCCGGTCGGCCGACTGACCCACTGCGCCCGAACCGGCCCGACCGACACCCTCAGGCCGCTCACGGATGGGCGGGCAGAGGCCCGCCCAGTACATGGGTGAGGCCTTCGACGCCGCCGCCTTCCTGCGTCCGGCCACCTGACCGTGGAGCCGGCCGACGGAGGACCGATCGGGTGACGCACGGTCGGGGCTCGCACCGGCCCCGGCAGTCCGACTCCAGCGGGAAGCGCCGCCGCCGTCATGGTGGTTCTTCTCCTCACCCGCGTAGCGGCGGTCGTCGCCGACCGCCGCAGCGCCGCGGGACCCGGACGGCGAGGAGCGGGCCGGGCGGCGAGGAGCGGGCCGGGTGAGTCCCGGCCCGCTCCGGCGGGCGGTGTCAGGCCGGTGAGCCCCTGGTGCGGTCGACCGGCGGACGGCGGATCAGCCGACGTCGATGCCGGTGACCGCCGGAGTCCCGATGCCCACCGCACCCTCCTCGTACCCGGCTGCGGCGAAGGCCCGCCGGGCCAGGTCCAGTGCCGCCTCCCCGGCGGCGGTCCGGTCGGCGGCCTCGACCTCCAGCCGCAGCACGAAGGTTCCCTCCGGTTCGTCGAGGGTCAGGACGTCGAGGTCCGGCACCTCCGCGCCGGCCTCCTCCGGGTCCGCGCCGCGCACGACGGCGAGCAGGGTGCGGCGTGCCGACTCCCCCAGTGGTTGCTTGACGGTCCCCGGAACGGTGATCACATAGCTGCCCATGTCCTCCGTGTGACCCGTGCGCGGCGTCGGAAACCTCGATCCGCAGGGTTCACCCGGACGTGCGGCTGTGGGACGGCGGCCGTGGACCGTCACTGAGGTCGGGCAGTGGGGCGGCATCGTCTCCTGGCTGGTGATTCGGCTGATCACGTCTCCCTTGAGGCCTCGTCAGATCGCCACGCTCCGGCAGTCGAGCGGTTCGAGCGCAGATGGAGCGCGTGATGGAATGAACCGCCCCAGCCACGGAATGACCCGCCCCCAGCCGTGGAAGCCGGACGGCGAGTGCCGTCCGGCCCGGCGGCCTGATCCGCCGGGGCTTCAACTCCTCGCGGGCGCCCGTGTGTCGGCCCCTGGCGGGTCGGACCGGTCTCACGGACGTTCGTCGTGCTTGCGGAGCCCGCTCCGGCCTCTCCTACGGCCGGGCGTCGGGCGTGGGGAACCGGTCCCAGGCGCGGTGCGTGCCGAGGAAGCCGACGATGCCGGCAAAGACCTCGTCCATGTCTTCGCTGGTCAGGACGCCGGGGGCGTGCGGGTCAATGCCGGCGGCCGACCATGTCGCCCGCGCGGCGGGGTGGCCGCCGAGGGGCTTGGCGTGGCGGTAGGCCTCGTTGACGAGCAGCGCGACGCGGGAGTCGACGGGTGAGGGACCGTTGGACTTGGCGTCCCGCGCGCCGTGGTCGTCGGCGCCGGGCCCGGGGGTCCCGAGCAGGACCAGTGCGTCGAACTCGACGGAGCGGGCGGCGGCGAAAGTCCGCTGGACGGGGACGTCGTCGGCCAGTGGGGCGCCGGTGGGGGCGATGATCAGGGCGGTCATCCCGGCGCCGCGCACGGCGTCCCGGACCTGCCGTACGAGGTCCGCCCCACCGGCCGGGTTCGCGACGATGCCGACAACGCGGCCGTCGGCCGGCCAGGAGCTGCCGAGCTGGGAGAGGGCCGGGCTGGGCTGGACCTGGACCGGCGCCGCGGCGGCTTCCGGGGCCGACAGACCCAGCCCGGCGGCGACCTCGGCGCACAGCACCGGGTCGATGTTGGCCAGGACTCCGACCATCCGCTCCCGGATCGCCGACTCGTGCACCTTGGACAGCTCGAAGGTGTAGGCAGCGATGACGTGCTGCTGCTCGACGGGGGTGAGGCTGAGCCAGAACAGGCGCGGCTGGCTGAAGTGGTCCGCGAACGAGGCGGGGGCCTCGCGCACCTTGGCCGCGGCGGCGATGGGAGTGGGGTACTCCACGAAGGCGTGGTCGGCGGTGCCCGCGAAGAACGGGCAGCCGCCGTCGAGCGAGTTGGGCTTGTACGGCGCGACACCGGAGTGGACGGCGTCCTGGTGGAACCCGTCGCGCAGCATGTCGTTGACCGGTGCGTGGGTGCGATTGATCGGGATCTGGGCGAAGTTCGGGCCGCCCAGGCGGGTGATCTGGGTGTCCAGGTAGGAGAAGAGGCGGCCGGAGAGCAGCGGGTCGTCGGTGATGTCGATGCCCGGGACGAGGTGGCCGGGGTGGAAGGCGACCTGCTCTGTCTCGGCGAAGAAGTTGGTCGGGTTGGCGTTCAGCGTCATCAGCCCGATCGGCTGGACCGGGGCCAGTTCCTCGGGCACGATCTTGGTCGGGTCGAGCAGGTCGATGCCCTGATAGGTCTGCTCGGGAGTGTCGGGGAAGGTCTGGATGCCGAGCTCCCACTGGGGGAACGCGCCGGCCTCGATCGCGTCCGCGAGGTCGCGGCGGTGGAAGTCGGGGTCCACGCCGGCGATCAGCTGGGCCTCCTCCCAGACCAGGGAGTGCACACCGAGCCTGGGCTTCCAGTGGAACTTGGCCAGGGTGCTCGCGCCTTCGGCGTTGACCAGGCGGAAGGTGTGGATCCCGAAGCCCTCCATCATCCGGTACGAGCGCGGAATGCCGCGGTCCGACATGTTCCACAGCGTGTGGTGGGTGGCCTCGGTGTGCAGCGAGACGAAGTCCCAGAACGTGTCGTGCGCGGACTGCGCCTGGGGGATCTCCCGGTCCGGGTGCGGCTTGGCGGCGTGAACGACGTCCGGGAACTTGATCGCGTCCTGGATGAAGAAGACCGGGATGTTGTTGCCGACCAGGTCGAAGACGCCCTGGCCGGTGTAGAACTTCGTCGCGAAGCCCCGGGTGTCCCGGACGGTGTCCGCCGAGCCGCGCGAGCCCAGCACGGTGGAGAAGCGCACGAACACCGGCGTTTCGACGCCTTCGGCGAGGAACGCGGCCTTGCACACGGGGGCGGCGGTGCCGTAGCCGCGGAAGACGCCGTGCGCGGCGGCGCCCCGGGCATGGACGACCCGCTCGGGAATGCGCTCGTGGTCGAAGTGGGTGATCTTCTCGCGCAGGTGGTGGTCCTGCAGGAGCACCGGCCCGCGGGGGCCGGCCTTCAGCGAGTGGTCGCTGTCGGGCAGCCGGGCGCCCTGGGCGGTGGTCAGGTAGCCGCCGCTCTGCGAGCGCACGTCCGCCGCACCGCCGCCACCGCGTCCGGTCGCCGACACGGGGGCAGGTGCGCCCTGGTCGCGCTTGGGCGGCAGCGGTGCGCGCGGATCGGTGGGCTCCGCCACGGGCGGCGGCTCCGCACCAGGGGCCCCCGGCACCAGCGGCCGGTCGCGGTCCTTGCGGTCGGACACGGCGTCAGCCACGGCGTCGACGAGTTTGTGCAGGGGAGACTCGGTCATTGGTCCTCCGGATCGACGGCGGCCCACCCAGAACGGGCGGACGTTCAGCTGCATACACACGACTATCGGCGTGCTCGGTCGGCTCCGCACAGCGGCACACCGCACGGCGCCGGTGTTGTCGGCGAGGGCCGCCTGCCCGGCCTGAGAACCCCTACTCGCCCGCCCCGCCGGCCGTGGTACCGGGTGAGGGAGGCTTACCCCGGACGGGGCGATGAACTCGCGCAACGGGGGTAGCCGACGGCTGACCGTGTACCGGAGGACTCGGAGGACAAGATGGCACGCATGGATGCGAGCGGCGACGGCGGCCTCGACACACTGACCAGCGCCGTCCACCAGGTGAGTGATCCGGCTGCCTCGGCACTCGACCGCGCCCGGAACGCCGCCGAGCCGGTCCTGTCGTCGGCCGCGGCTGGAGCCCGGCGCGCGATCGGACCCGACAAGAAGACGAGAAGGAGAGGACGACAACCATGAGCAACCACGAGCACGGGGACACCGAGGCCCCGCAGACCGGAGCGGAGACCCGGGAGCGGTCCGCCGAGCAGCGCACCATCACCGCCCCCACCCCGCCGGACGTCCGCGACGGGGACGAGGGCGAGGACGAGGCCGGGGACGGGGACGGGGACAAGGCCGGGGAGGGGGACGAAGACGGGGACGCTCCCCGGCCTCCGGCGGCGGACACCCGGGCGCCCTGACCGGCCCCGTTGCGCGGCGCACCAACAGGCCCGGTCGGGCGAATGGTTCGGTGCAACCGGGGCAGACGGACGGGACAGGCAGCACCCCCCAGTCGGAGAGGACGACCCCATGCCGCACGGCCCGACCCACCAGCCCGGCGCCTACGAACACCACTGGAGCTGGCAGGTGCGCGGCGCCTGCCGCTCCGGGGGCGCCAGCCTCTTCTTCCACCCCTCGGGCGAGCGGGGCAGGGCACACGAGGCCCGCGACGCGGCCGCCAAGGCCGTTTGCGCCGGCTGCCCCGTCCGGCTCGAATGCCGCCGCCACGCCCTCGAAGCCCGCGAGCAGTACGGCGTGTGGGGCGGGCTCACCGAGGACGAGCGGGACCGCCTGCTCAGCCGGGGCCTGCACCGGCAGCCGGTGGCCTGAGGTGCGGGGGCCCGCCCTCGGGCCCTCGCGGCGGCGGCGGCCCGCGCGCCCGCGGGTAGGGGCGCGGGCATGGGTTCGCGAACGAATGACGCGGTGGGGCCCGTCACCGCGGAGGTCCAGGAGGAGTACCTGCTGATCGACCCGGTCACGGCTTGCCCGCACCCGGGTCGAGGTGGTGCACGAGACGGCGGGCCCGCACCCGGCGGTTGACGGCGAGGAAGTGCCGAACGAGCTCCTCCAGGCCCAGGCAGAGGTGGCCGCCCCGGTCTGCCCCGACCTGCACGAGGTCGGCGGCCACCTGCTGCGCCCGCGCCACGCCCTCGCGGCGGCAGCCGAGCAGGCCGGCCGGCGAGCTGCGGCGCGGCGCCTGACGCCCGACGCTGCCCGGAGGTCACCGACGCGCCCCGCTACCACCCGATCCGCCGCTCCCGGCCGGCGGACGAGTCGGTGATCAACGGCATGCACGTGCACGTGGCCGTCGCCGGCCCCGAGGCCGGGAGCTTGTGCTCGACCGGCTGCGCGGCTGGCTGCCGGTGCCCCCTGTGCTGTCCGCCAACTCCCCGCTCTGGTAGGGCAGCGACACCGGGTTCGCCAGCCGGCGCACGGTGCTGTTCGGCCGCTGGCCGACCCGCGGGATCCCGCCGCACTTCGCCGACGCGGCCGACTACGACCGGCGTGTCGACCACCCCCACTGGCCCCCGGGCTGTTCCGCCACCGCGGGCAGTTCCGGGCAGGCGCGGCCCTCGAACCGCTTTCCGACCGTCGAACTGCGAGCCGTGGACGTGCAGTTGCGCGCGGACGAGGCGGTGATGCCGGCCCAGGGCAACCGCGGAGCGCCCGCGCCGCCACCTGGAGCGGCACGGGAAGTCCGGCCTGCTCGCGACGATCGCGGGCGAGAGCGTCGCGGTGTGATCGGGGTCCGGCCCGGCCGGGCCGGACCCCGATCACACCGCGGGTGCCGTCCGGTCAGGCGCCACTGAGCTCCGCCGGCGGCAGGTCCGCGACCTCGTCCTTGGTCAGGCGTACATGGAGCAGCCCGCCGCTCCAGTAGGTCTGCCGGATCGGGATGGCGACCGTCTTGCGGCCCCACAGGTGGCCCTCCTGCAGCAGCACGTGGGTCACCGCATGGTCAGCCGGGTCGACCGCCAGGCCGCGGACCTTGCCGATCGCGCCGTCCTCGGCCTCCACCTGGTCCCCGCGCCGGATCTGCACCTCGCCGGCCGGCACCCGGTCGTGCTGCTCCAGCCCCGGGTCGGCCACGGGGAACAACAGACCGGGCGTCAGGCCGGCGGTCCCGGCGCCCAGCCCGTAGTAGGGCAGCAGCAGGGCCTCGCCTGGTCCGTAGCCCGGGCTGCTCGGGTCGGTTTCCAGGTAGTGGGCTTCGACGGCGGGGTCCAGCTTCTCCAGGTCCGCGCGCGTGCACCGCAACCTCAGGGTGCCGTCGGACCCGTCGTCCGGCACCGCCGGGTGTTCGACCAGGTCGGCCGGCACCAGGCGGTCGGCGACCACCAGGTGGGTGACCTCGGCTGCCACGGGGTCGACCACCACGCGGTCCAGCCGGCCGCAGTCCTCGTCCGTGCAGCGGACTTCGGCCCCGATCCGGTACGGCACGGCCTCGATCATCGCAACCTCCGATGCTCCGATGGGATGTCAGGTCGCCCGTTCGTCTGCCCCGGTCGTGCCCGGCCATGCCTGTGCGGTCGGGCACGGCGGGCCCCCGACGGGCGCGGGCGGCTTCGGGCAGTGCCAGCCGACCCGGGTGCCACGGGCAGGCGGCCCGGTCGCTGTCCGTCTCCGCCCCGGGCGCCGGCCGGCTCAGCCGCGCCAGCCCGCCCACGCTCCGGCGACAAGCACGAGCCCACCCGCCACCAGGTTCGTCAGAGGGTAGGCGACCAAGACGGCCGCGTACTCCCGCAGGATCGCGCTGGGCCAGTAGTACGCCGCCGTCGGCGAGCCCGCGGCTTCGCCCGGCACGTCGGCGCGGCGTGCGAGGACGGCCGCGCGAAAGGCGTGGAAGTCGTTGGTCACGATGACGCAGCGGTAGCCCGGTCGCAGGCGCTCCATCAGTTCCCGGCTGAACTTCAGGTTCTCCTCGGTGCTGGTCGAGGAGCGCTCCTGCACGATGCATCCGTCCGGGACCCCTCGCTGCCTCAGGTAGTCAGCCATCGCTTCGGCTTCCGGCATCCGTTCGTCCGAGCCCTTGCCGCCGGACACCAGCAGGATCGGGGACCGTCGCCGCGCCGTCTGCTGCCGGTACAGGGCAAGCGCCCGGTCCAGCCGTGAGGCCAGCAGCGGCGGGACGACGGATCCGTGCGTCAGTCCGGCGCCGAGGACGACGACGAAGTCCACCCGACGGCGCACCGCCACCCGCTGGTAGAGGGCGGAGTAGCCGACGAAGCAGGCGAAGAGGAACGAAAGGTGGCCGGTCAGGAACAGCACGGCCGTGTTCACGGCACGCAGGGGGCGGTTGTCGATGCCGGCGGCGACGCCCGCAACGCTGATCATCCCCAGGAGCGCGGCGCCCGCCAGCAGTGACAGGAGGTTGGCCAGGCGGCCGCCTTCCGTACGGATCATCCGGATGCCGTTGGTCACCAGGAACCCGGCGAGGACCAGCGCACCCGCTGCAGCTCCGAGCGTGAGGCCGGTCCCCACCGCTCGGTTCACCGGCCGCACCACGTGATCGAGCCCGATGAACGAGCCGGCCAGCAGGAGGAGCGCGCACAGGCCCAGCAGGACCCCGTTGCCGAACCGGCGCCGGTCACCGTCGAAACGCCGCAGGAAGACGAGCAGGACGAGAACGGCCGCCAGGTAGCAGGAGAAGTAGGAAAGAGTCATCGGTGGTCCCTCGCACCCGTGAAAGGCTGTCGGCGGCAGTTGGACGCACTGAGGTTCGGTGCGGGCTGCCCCCTCTCACCGGATACTCGCATCGGGTTGATCTCAGTCGCGGTAGCCGACCGGCAGCCTTCCGGCCCGCGCAGCCTTGCCGCCTGCGGCGCTCGCTGCCGCGCCCCAGCGGTAGCGACCAATGCTGGGCCGTGGGCGGCGCCCCGCTCCCGGTGCCGTTGGACGTTCGCTGCGGTCAGGCCGGCCGCAGCAGGACCGGCTCGACTTCGGCGTCGTCCGCGCCAGGGGAGCTTCTCGCGGTCCCTGACAGCCGGCGGGGCCGGGATCGCCATGTTGGCTTCCACGGCACGCGAGCAGCTCGGGAGCGAGCAGGCGCCGATGGGTTGTTCACAGCGTGATGTCCGGGTGGAGGCGCCCCATGGTCCACATCCGCTGGCGGCGCGTCACCAGCGTGGTGAGAGTGAGGAAGAGGAGCCCGTAGGCGGTGAGCAGGGCGCAGTCGCGGACCAGGTGCGAGGTCTGCCCGCCGGAGACGGTCATCCGCAGGCCGTCGATGAGGTAGGTCATCGGCAGCAGTGGGTGCAGCGCCTGGAAGAAGGCGGGTGTGGTGGCCACCGGGTAGAGGCCGCCGCAGGCGGTGAGCTGGAGGATGAGCAGGACGAGGGAGAGGAGGTCGCCGGTGATGCCCAGCGCGGTGCGCAGGAAGTGGTCGACCGTCACGAAGGAGCCGGCCGCGATGACGAGGAGGGCGGCGGTCGCCAGCGGGTGCACGGGGTGCAGGCCCAGGGCCAGGTCCACCGCGCAGTAGAGCACCAGGGCGGCTGCGGAGCCGAGGGCTGCGGCCGGCAGCCATCCGGCGAGGGCGATGCGACGGGCCGGGGCGTTGCCGGCCAGGGCGCGCCGGTTGGCGGGGCGCAGCAGCAGGTAGGCGAACAGGCCGAACACCCACAGGGCGATCCCGAAGAAGAAGGGTGCCATTCCGCGCCCGTAGACGCCGGCCGGGTGCAGGTTGTGCCGGTCGATCTGGACGGGGGTGCCGAGGATCTGGGCGGCCTGGGTGATCTGCTGGTCGTTGAGGTCGGGGAGGCCGGCCAGGCCCGCGTCAATGGTCTGGGAGAGCTGGGTGGCGCCGGCGCCGGCTTGGTCGGCCGCGCTCTTGGCGGCTTGGGCGGCCTGCCCGGAGCTGTTCAGGCCGGTGGCGAGGACCGCGGCGCCGGTGGCGACCTCTTGGCTGCCGCTGTCGATCAGGTGCAGCGGGGTGGTCACGGCCGCTGTCTGCTGTTGGAGTGCGCCGGTCCGGCCCTGCAGTTGCTGGGCGTTCTTGAGGGCCTCCGCGCCGGTGCCGGCTGCCCTGTCGGCCTGGCTGTCGGCCTGACCGGCGACGGTGTCGGCCAGGCGGGCATGGTCGAGGAGCTTCTGCAGGAGTGGGTCCTCGGCGAGTTCGGGGTGGGCGGTGGTCAGGCCGGTGACGTCGGTCAGGGCCTGGGTGGTGGCGCGGTGGGCCTGGCTGGTGGCGGTGTGTACGCCGGCGGTGCCCTGGGCGGTGACCTGCGCGGCGGTGACCAGGGCGGCGGCGGTGGCGGGGAGTTGGCGACTGACGGCGGCGGTGAGCGCGTCGGCGGCGGTGTCGATCTGGGTGACGGCCTGGCTGATCTGCCGGCTGCCGGCGGCGACCTGGGAGGCCCCCGTGCCGGCGGCGCTGCCGGTGGCTGCGAGGGCGCCGGCGCCCTGCTGGGCGGTGGTGGTGGCACCGGTGAGCTGGTGGGCGGCGTTCGAGGCGGTGGTGAGCTGCTGACGGATGACCGACAGCCGGCCGTAGAGAGTGCGGACGTAGGTCTCGTGGGTGGCCGCGTCGATCTGGGCCTCCAGTTTGGACTGGACGGTCTCGGTCATCACGCCGGCGATGTAGTTGTTCGCGTCGTTCAGCTCCATCACCAGGCCGGCCTGTTGCGGTTGCGGGTTGCTTGCGGTGGCCAGCCGGGTGCTGAAGTCGGCGGGGATCTCGATGGTGAACGCGAACCGGCCGGAGCGCAGACCGGTCTCGGCGGTGGAGCGGTCGACCAGGTGCCAGTCGAACGTTCCGGACGCCTTGAGTTGCTGCACGAGCTGGTCGCCGGCGGTCACCAGCCGGCCACCGGGCCTGTCGCCCGGGCCCGCGGCCGGACCGGGGTCGCTGACCGCGGGGCGGTCGGAGTTGACCACGGCCACCGGGATGCGGTCGGTCTTGCCGTACGGGTCCCAGTTCGCCCACAGGTACGTGCCGCCGTACAGCAGCGGGATCAGGCACAGGATCAGCGGCACCAGTCGGCGCAGCGGCCCGCGCAGTCGGCGCAGTTCCAGGAACGCGAGCCCGAGCGCCTTCACGACTGCGCCTGCGATCCGATGGGGGACAGCAGGGCTGCGCTGCGGTGGGGTAGTGCGAGCAGCACGGTGTCCGCGCCGGGGTCGGTGGGCGGCGGCTCGGTGGCGGTGGCCAGGACGGTGCAGCCGGTGTCCGTTACGGTCCGCAGCGCCTGCCAGGCGCGTTCGCGCTGCGGCCGGGTGCAGCCCCGGCCGACGTTGTCCACCGCCAGCACTGCGGGGGCGCAGGCCAGCGCGAGCGCGGTGGCCAGCAGCAGCGTCTCCAGCGGGTCCAGGTCCTCGGCCGGCGTGCGGCCGCGCAGCGGCAGGCCGAGCAGCCACGCCGCGCCGGCGACGGCCCGGGTGGTGACGGCGCGGTCGCTCCAGCGGTGTTCGGCGATCAGTTCCGCTACGGTCAGCCGCCCCTCCGGCTCGACGGCCGCATCCGCCCTGGCGATGGCGGTCCTGGCCTGGATGCGCCGCGCCCCGCGGCCCACCGCGCGGTCCCGGCCGACCTGCACCACCCCGGTGGTCAGCCGCATCCGCGCGCACAGGGCCAGTAACAGCGCGGTCCGCCCGGAGCCGCCCGGCCCGTGCGCCACCAGCAGCCCCCCGGCCGGCACGTCCACGTCGACGTTCTCGAACACCGGCCCCCTGGGCCCGCGGACACTGATTCCCCGTGCGATCACGCACTCCCCGGTCATCTTCACTACTTCCGGGTAACCCGTTTCGCCGATCCCATCCGCCCCGACGCCCGTCGCTTCCGGTGCACGTCGGATTCAGGCCACTGGACTTCCTGCCGGAGGTCTACCACCGCTCCGGCGAAGGCCCAGGCGGCGCCATCATCCCCGACGCCCCGCTGCACTGCGCGGTTTGCGGGCGGCTCAGTGCCGCCAGGCAGAAGCGGTGGCGATCGTCTTGAGCTGGTCGACCGTCAGTGCCGGGGTGCCCGGCAGTGCCTGGGCCTCGCCGGCGCCGTTCCACTCGGACGTGAGGACCGTGGTGCCGTCCGGGTGCAGCACCTCCACACTCCACCCCAGCGTCGGGCCCCCGCCGGTCTTGGACGCGCCCGTCTCCCGCACCAGCACGCTCGACCCGTCCGGGGTGTGCGTGAGCGTGCCGGACGTGTCGTTCTCGAACGCCTCGCGTTCGCGGGCAACCGCGGCGTTGTCGCTCGGGCGCGGCTGCACGTGGACGGCGAGCGTGCCGGTGCGCCCGTCCAGGGTGAGCGCGAGGTGGGCCTTCCCGGGGGTGTGCTGTTCGGCGCCGGTGCTCGTCGCCGAGAGACCGGACGGCCAACTGCCACCGGCTGGACACCGCTCTTCCGCACCCGGTCTAGGAAATGGTTTGCCGACCCGGTGGCCGTGTGTCACCGTTCGGCCTGGACCGGCAGTTGATCATCAGCGGTCGGTCGATGCCGACATGTCGGCGGCCTCTCGGGGATCCACCGGAGAGGCGACGAAACGATGGGAACCGGTGCCGTGGAGATCAGTTACGAGGACGAGTGTCGCCGGTCGTTGGCCGAGGAGCAGGCGAAGAGCCTTGCCGGGACCAACGACTGGGAACATGTGGACAGGGAGCGGGTCCACCAGGACTGGGACGTCCTGTACCGGGAGATCACGGCCCTCCTGGAAGGCGGTTCGCTGCCCGGGGACCGGCAGATCCAGGAACTCGTCCGCAGGCACTTCGACATCGCCTGCCGGTTCTACACCCCCTCCAGGGAGGCCTACGTCGGGATGTCGCTCTTCTACGCCGAGGACGAGGCCATGAGGGCGTTCCACGATTCCTACCACCCCGGGTTGGTGGAGTTCCTGGGCGCCGCGATCAAGGTGTTCTCCGAGCAGGGGAGCGGGTTCGCCCCCAGCGCAGGAGCCGGGACTTCGGCGTAGTCGGGCGACCCGGGCCAGGACCTGCACCAGGGGGTGTGCCCCCGACTGAGGGTTCCGCACGAGCACCGGGTGGGGACGACGCGGGTCGGGGGGCTCGCGCTCACCATCCTGCTGCTGTCCTTCGGGGCACTGCTGCCGATCTGGAGCGACAAGGAGTTCGCGCCGTCCAGCAAGGCGATCGGCTCGCTGCTGGTGATCGGCTTCTGCCTGCTGGTGATCGTCGGGCGGACTCCACGGTGGGGAGGGCGCGCAGCCGGCCATCGCAGCCGGTGATCTGAAGGACCCGGGTGACGCGGTGGCTGGGCTTGATCAGCGCCAGCGGCAGCCGCCGGCTCAGGATGCAGCCGAGCGGCGGCGTCGCACAGCTGGAGATCGCGCAGATCCAGGCACAGGACGAGGGGCCGGGGACGGAACCAGCGCACGCACCGAACACGCCACGCAACCACGCGGACACAAGCCGGAAGGCGACGGCGCGGGCTCCCACCCGATCCCCCGGCCTGTGGGCGGAGCGCGGCTCTCACCGGCCGGGCCGGAGCGCCGTTGCCGAGGCCCTCCTCCCCTCGCCCGGTTCTGCCGACGAATCTCCGGCGCAGGACGCCGGCACCCGGGGGCCCACCGGTCCTGGCTGCCCGGCCCTCACCCGCTGACCCGGCCCTGGCCGGAACCGCGTCCGGTGCCCTGGCCTTCCGTCCTGCGTCGTCGTCGAGGGTGATCGATAATTTCTGCAGTGACCGGCGCCCGCCGGTGTTCGTACGTCGCACGGGCATGCCGGGCCGCTACGTCCGCAAGGAGGTCGACCATGTGCCGATGGCTCGCCTACTGGGGCTCTCCCATCCGGCTGACGGATGTGCTCTACACCCCGGTCCACTCGATCATCGATCAGAGTCTGCATTCCAAGCTAGGAGCCGAGACGACCAACGGCGACGGCTTCGGGATCGGCTGGTACGACGGGACCGACTCACCGGGGGTGTTCCACAGCACCGAGCCGGCATGGAACGACACCAACTTGCGCGAGGTCTCGGCGCACACCACTTCACCGCTGTTCTTCGCGCACATCCGCGCCGCCATCGGCTCCGCCGTGCAGCAGTCCAACTGCCACCCTTTCCGGTACCGGCGGTGGCTGTGGATGCACAACGGCTTCATCGACGGGCTCGGCGACATCAAACGAGAGCTCTCCTTCGAGATCGATCCCGCGCTCTGGCTGGACGTCAAGGGCACGACCGACACCGAGCTGATGTTCTACCTGGCACTCACCTACGGACTTGAGGACGACCCTCCGGGCGCCGTCGCCCGCATGATCGGGTTCGTCGAGGCGCGCGGCCGCGAGCACGGACACCAGTTCCCTTTCCAGGGAACGATCGCGACCAGCAACGGCGATTCACTGTGGGCGTTCCGGTATTCGAGCGTGGGCCGGAGCCGATCGCTGTACTTCAACCGGAGCGTCCCGCAACTCAGGGAGCTGTTCCCCGATCGGGCCGTCCTGCGTGAGGCGGCCGACCGCACGCGCCTGGTGGTATCCGAACCGATCGGGGACCTTCCCGGTGCCTGGGTCGAGGTCCCGGAGGCCACCTACGGCGTGGTCGGCCAGGACCAGGAGGAACTGGTTCCCTTCACTCCACGGACTCCTGCCTGACGGGGAAGACCGGGAGCCTATCCGGGATGCCGGCGCACCGACAGCCGCTCCGTCAACGCGCAGGCAGGCGGGACCGTGCGGGAGCACTTGTTCCTGACGGGGCCAGGACGACGATGCCCGGCGGCCCGGGGCGGCACCTCGCGCTCGGGGCGGTGGCCGGGCCATGCCGCCCTGGGTGATGGACGGCACCCGAAGTGACGGACGTCCCGGCGCCCGGGTCTCGCCGCTTGATCACGGGACTGCTTGCGGGACAGACTGCGACCCATGAGGTTCACAGGCATGCCCACCGACGCGCAGACCACCCGCGTCCACTCGGCCTCCTCCTTCCTGGACGGGCAGGCCCGCCGGTGAGCGCCGGCCTCCCGTTCTTCCGCCACCACCCGGAACCCGTCGCAAGCGGATCCATCCGCGAGAGTGCCGAGACCTGCGCGTGCTGCGAACGCAGCACCGGATGGATCTACACCGCGACCTTCTACACGGCCCAGGACGTCGACGGGCGGTTCTGCCCCTGGTGCATCGCCGACGGCAGAGCCGCCGAACGATTCGAAGGCCACTTCACCGACTCCTACGGGCTCGACGGCGTCAGCGAGGAGACCCTGGAGCAGGTCACCCGCCGCACCCCCGGATTCCGCGCCTGGCAGGACCCGCACTGGCTCGTCCACTGCAACGACGCCGCCGCCTTCATCGGTGAGGTCGGATACACCGAACTCGCCGCCCACCCCGACGCACTCGACCAGCTTCGAACCGATCTACGGATGAGCGGTCGGCACGACGCATCCCAGCTCGAAAACTTCCTGACCCACCTCGGTCAGGGCGCAAGCGCCATGCTCTTCCGCTGCACCGTCTGCGGCACCCACCTCGCCTACGCCGACGCTTCGTAACCAGGCCCAGCCCAGCAGCACGTGCTGTTCCCTTCAGAGGAACTCCACCCTTCGGAGCTCGCCTGTCCGTCTCCTGGATGCCGCATTGCCCGGTCCGCCGTTCCCGACCCGGATTCGGCGGGCGGAGTTCGAACCGCCGAGGGGATGCGCGGTCGGGATGCGCGCGTCCGTGGAGTGTCTGCCGCTTTCCCCTGCTCCGTCGGTCGGCAGCCGGTGGCAAACGTTCACGGGGTCCGGGCGGGCGTCACCTGGCTGAGGGGTGCGGCCAGGGTCTCCAGGCTCCGCCGTTCGGCGCGTACGCCGATCGCTGCTTCGACCAGGCCGGCGCACGTCATCAGGGCGGCGCCGATGCAGAAGGCGAACGTGGTGTCGGAGGTCCTCCCGCTGCCGACCAGGCCGTTGAACAGCAGCGGTCCGGTGATGCCGCCGATGGCCGTGCCCACGGCGTAGAAGAAGGCGATGCACAGCGCCCGGGTCTCCATCGGGAAGATCTCGCTGACCGTCAGGTAGGCGGCGCTCGCGCCTGCTGACGCGAGGAACAGGACTGCCGTCCAACAGGCGGTCATGGTGGTGGCGTTGAGAGCGCCGCGCTCGAACAGAGCCGCCGTGCCGAACAGCAGCAGGCCGGAGCCGATGTAGGTGCCGGTGATCATCGGCTTACGGCCCACGGAGTCGAAGAGGTGGCCGAGGAGCAGCGGCCCGAGGAAGTTGCCGACGGCGATGACGGCGAAGTAGTAGCCGGTGTGTCCTTCGGGCACGTCGAAGAAGGTGGTGAGGATGGTGGCGTAGCCGAAGGTGACCGAGTTGTAGAGGAACGCCTGGCCGACGAAGAGGGCCAGGCCGAGGATGGTGCGCCGGGGGTAGCGGGTGGTGACGGTGCGGGCGATGGTGAGGAAGCCCAGTGGGCCGCGGGGCCGGATCCGGATCGTCTCCCGGACGGGCTCCAGTTCGCGTCCGGTCTGCGCGGCGACGGTCCGCTCGACCTCGTCGACCAGCCGTTCCGCCTCGGCTTCGCGGCCGTGGGTGAACAGCCAGCGGGGGCTTTCGGGTACGTGGCGTCGTACCAGCAGGATGACCAGGCCGAGCGCCAGGCCGAGGCCGAAGGCGAGCCGCCAGCCGACCTCGGTGGCGAACAGCGCCGTGTTCAGCAGGGCGATCGAGGCGAACGCGCCGAGGGCGGCGCCGATCCAGAAACTGCCGTTGACGACCAGGTCGACCCGGCCGCGGACCCGGGCGGGGATCAGCTCGTCGATCGCCGAGTTGATCGCCGCGTACTCGCCGCCGATGCCGAAGCCGGTGAAGAACCGGCAGAGGAAGAAGAACCAGGCCGTCCAGGACACGGCGGTCACCGCGGTGGCAGCCAGGTACACCGCCAGGGTGACCATGAACAGCCGCTTGCGGCCGAGCCGGTCGGTCAGCCAGCCGAAGAACAGCGCACCACTGCACGCGCCGGCCACGTAGAGGGCAGCGGCCATGGTGGTCACCTGGGTGGTGCTGATCGCGATGCCGCTGCCGGATTCGGCGAGTCGCCCGGCGATGTTGCCGACAATGGTCACTTCAAGGCCGTCCAGGATCCAGACGGTGCCCAGGCCGATGATGATCCGCCAGTGCCAGTGCGACCAGGGCAGTCGGTCCAGTCTGGCGGGTACGGCGGTCTCGATGACGTCTTCCTGCCGGTCGGTGCGGGTCCGCTGGTCGCGGGTCCGTTCGGCAGGGCTGATTCCATCCGGCACGGTCGGCCTCCCTGTCATTCGTTCTCGTTGCGGGCGCCGGGCTCTCGGGTTCGGCGCCCGCTGCGTCTTCCCGGCGTCGCGGCCCTCACACCCGCCCGACACCCGTCCGCTTCCGGCAGCGGTGGGTGGTCCGCCGATCCGGGCCTGATGGCGTTTCAGTCGGAGCGTCCGGAAATCGGTGTGCATGGACCCGGGCGAGGGGGGCAGTCGAGGGACAGCCGTACAGGACGTCACATCGGAAGGGGACGCCGTGAGCACCGGTGACAAGGCATCGAATGCCGTCCGGAAGGCCAAGGGCAAGGCTGAGGAAGAGGTCGGCAAGGCGGTCGGCAACGAGCGGATGACCGCCCGGGGCAAGGCCGACCAGGTGGCCGGGGACCTGAAGCAGGCCGCCGAGAAGGTCAAGGACGCGTTGCGCGACTGACGCACGGCGTCCGGCGTCGCGCACGTCGGCGTCCACCGGGTACCACGTGCCGGGTGCTGGGCGCCGGGCACGGGACCGTCAAGATTCCGCCGAAGTCACACCGAAGAGGAGGCAGTTGTGAGCACCGGTCTGTGGGGTTACGGGAACGCCGAGGGCTACAACCCGGGCAGCGACCTGACGGGTTTCCGCGTCGAGGCGGAGGACGGCCACATCGGCAAGGTCGACAAGCACTCCGAGGAGGTCGACTCCGCCCATATCGTGGTCGACACCGGTCCGTGGATCTTCGGCCGGGAGGTCCTGCTGCCCGCGGGCACCATCCAGCGGGTCGACACCGGGGAGAAGACGGTCTGGGTCAACCGGACCAAGGAGGAGATCAAGAACTCCCCCGAGTTCCACCGCGACAAGCACATCGACGACCCGGACTACCGTCACCAGCTGGGCGGCTACTACGGCGGGATCTTCTGACCGCCTGACGCCGCACCCGAGGCGGCCCGCAGTCGACGTGGGCGACCGGGCCCGACCGCGCGCCCCACCGCGATCTGCCGGGCCAGGCGCAGCCGGTCCTCGTGCGAGCGCTGCGAGCGCCCGGCCCGACGCGGTGAGGCGTCGGACCGGGCGGCGGGATCGTTCGGTCAGGCGGGGCAGTTGCCCAGGACGACCTTGCCGCCCGACTGCGAGGCGGTCGCCGGATCCACCATCAGGCACAGGTTCGTCCACTTGTTGATGAACCGGTAAGCCGCCTGGTCGGCGAGATTGGTGGGCATGATGTTCCACATCTGGTTGTCGGACATCCAGCGGGTCTCGCAGGGCCACCAGAACAGCTGGGTCCCGGCCGACGGCGGGGTCCCGTTGTTGTACGGGGCGGTCAGGCACTGACCGTTGGCGGCCTTGACGAAGAAGTAACCCATGCTGTCGAAGGTGGACGGCGTGGCGGCCTGCCACTGGTGGCTGCTGGGCGGGTTGCCCTGGCAGGTCCGCTGCTGCACCACGCCGCCCTGCCCGGAGCTGTCGAACTCCGGTCCGCGGGTCATGCACCGGCCGTACTTGCTGTCCACGTACGTCTTGTCGGACTTGACCGCCCAGATCGCCGGGCTGGTGTTCCTGGCCTCGTAGTACCTGTTGCGGGCGACGATGTCATGCACCAGCGCCCAGCCGGGGTAGTCCATCATGACGATGCCCAGCCGTCGGTTGGCGGTGTCCTTGTTGAGGTAGTTCATCAGCCGCACGTTGACGCCGTCGACCCAGACCAGGTCCTTGCCGTGCAGGACGCTGTAACCGCCCGCGTATTCGGAGGGGAAGACGGGGCGGTCGCCGTCGGAGTGGTGCCAGTCGAATTCCTCGGGCGGCACCTCCGTAGCACCGCTGGCCGTCGTCGACGCCGACCAGGGGTGGGTCAGCGTCACTGTCTCGCCGGCACCCGTCGACGACCGGTAGGCGCGGCAGGGGCAGCAGGTGGCGGGGCCGGAACACCTCCGGTACGGCGCGCTCCGTCGCCACGTCCGGCAGATTCAACGAGCGGGCGCGGCCGGCGGTATGCCCGGGCGACGGGAAGCACCCGGTCGGCCCCCGTGACGGCCGGCGCCGGCCCGGAGACGGCTCCGGGTCTGGCTGCCGCCGGATTCCGACCCCGCCGGGCCGGGCCGGACTCGGGCGGCGGGGCCCATCCGGATGAGCTATCCGATTACCATGACCCCATGACGACGACACCACTGCGCAAGGACGCGGCCCGCAACTGGGACCGGATCGTGGCCGTCGCCCGCGAGCTGGTCGACCAGGGCACGCCGTTGCAGCTCAACGACGTCGCCCGCCGCACCGGACTCGGAGTCGGCACCGTCTACCGCCACTTCGCCACGCCCGAGGCGCTCCTGGAAGCCGTCGCCACCCCCCGTCTGGAGGCCCTGGCCGCCCACGGCAGGCAGGCGCTGGCCGACACCGAGGCCTGGCGGGCGCTGGAAGGCTTCCTGGTCCGCACCATCGAGGCGCAGGTCACCGACGCCTCCGTAGCACCGGTGGCCGCCGCTTCGGTCGACGCCCTGCCGCGCACCACGGAACTCAAGGAGTCCCTGTGGTCCACAGGCACCACGCTCCTCGACCGGGCCCGCGAGGCCGGCGCCGTCCGTCCCGGCCTGGCCGCAGCCGACCTGGTCCCGCTCATGTGCGGCATCGCCTACGCCGTCGACGTCCACGGCAGCGCTCCCGCAGACCGGATCGACACCGCGCACCGCTACCTGGCCGCATTGCTCGGCGGCCTGCGAGCCACACCGACGACGGCGTGAGATCTCCTGCCGAAGCCCGGGGCGGTCCTTGCGCCCAGGGGTGACGCCGGGCACCTCCAGTGCACGTTCCACGACCGGCTTCCCTTGGGGGCATCAGCCCGATCCGGCCGTCCGCTCGTCCGAACCCCTTGCCGGCGGCCTCCGCCGTCGATCGTCGCGGCCACGATGTCGCCGTTCTCGGCGACGGACCGGCTTCGTACGAACTCTCGGACGTCGCTGCGGGTCCGTGGCCGCCGGCGCGCCGGGCGGTCTGGCGCAGGCTTGAGATACGGAAACCTTCAAGGATCCTCGGGACGACCAGCACCCGGCGGTCGGCGACCCCCGCCGGCGCCCACCCCGGGGCGCCGAGCCGGCCAGGACCCGCGGCCGGGACGCCGAGGGCGGGAACGGGCGGGCTACGGATGTCCCCTGTCCTTGAGCGCGGTGGCGAAGCCGAGCATGCCGTCGTCGATGGGCAGCGACGGGCTACTCGGCTGCCGGCCCGTCCCGGTCGGGACGACGGTGTCGACCTCCTGCTGGCCACCGAGCCGCCGGTCTGCTGGCCAAGATCAAGGAGGCCAAGGACGCGGAGGCGGCGCAGAGCCTGATCGGGCAGTTCGGCGTCGGCTTCCACTCGGCCCACCAGGCCCATCGCGCGAAGCCCGACGACCCGGCACTCGCGGACACCGCCGAACTCGTCCACGGCAGCGCCCTGCTCACCGAGGGCGGCGACCTGCCCGACCCCGCCCGCTTCACCCGGCTCCTGACGGACCGCCTCTCCCGCACCCTGTAACCGCTGCGCACGGGCGCGCGTGCGCCGGGGCCGATGAGCCCCGCAGCCGGACCCGGCACGCCTCCTGCTGCCGCGTCGGCGCGACGCGGGTGCCCGCGGTCCCCCTGCCGGAGCGTCCGGGAGGGGGACCGTCACAGCCGGGATACCGGGACTGCGCCGGAGGATGCCGTCCTGTTCACACCGTTTCCTGCGGAGGTCGGCCGCGGGTCAGCACCGTGCGGACGGGCCGGCGGCGGCCCGCACCGCGGCCTCCCAGGCGAACCCGTCCGGGTCGGCGAAGGAACCCGCGGTGCCGCCGAGGACGATCCGGTGCGAGCCGGTGCCGTCGACGGGAACGCCCACCTCCTTGGCCAGGGCGCGGCGCTTGTACAGCGCCAGCTTGACGGCGCCGGCCTCACCCGGGGCGAACTCGGTGTACTTGCCGCCGAAGCTCCTGGCCACGGTCAGGCCACGGCCCACGTAGAACTCCCTGGTGGCCTTGACGTTCTCCACGCCGAGCAGCAGGACGACGTCGTCGATCTCGCGGGTGGCCGGGCCGGTGTCCTTCTTCGCCGAGGTCGCGACCTTCCAGGCCGTCCCGTCCGGCGCCTGGACGGAACCCCCGTAGCCCCACAGGGACTTCGTCGCGGGCTTGATCACGGTGGCGCCGGCGCCCACGGCGGCGGCGAGGAAGGCGTCGACGGTGGCCGGCCCGGACACGGTGAGCGCCAGCGCGAAGCCACGGAACCCGGTGGACGGCGCCCCGGACTCCCGAAGGCGAACGTGCCGGTCCACGCCGAAGGCGGTGTAGAAGCGGTGGGCGTCCCCGGTGTCGGCCACCTCCAGGGTGACGGACGCGAGGGACACGGTGGACGCGGTGGTTTCGTTGTTTCCCATGTCCGTCACGCTACGGTCGGCCCGGCGCCCGGGGCTTCTCGAATCCTGATCGGTCCGGCCCGGTCCCCGTCCCCTGCTGCGCGGCGCGGACGCCGCCGCCGATGCCGATGCCCTCGCCGGGGACGGGGTGTCGGCGGCGCGGGAGGACACGGACTCGACCGCAGCAACCTCGCACAGGTGCCGACGGGGGCGAGGCCCCGGGCCTCGGGGCCCACGGCTGCCGGAAGCCGCGGCCCGGCGGCCGTGTCAGTGGGCGGCCCTATGTGGATCAGCACGAACGCCGCTCCGATGCGGCGTGAATCCCCCTGTCATCCTGAGGAGCTGGTGTGCTGCTGCCTGCCTGAGAGGAATCGAGCACGGCCCGGGTGGTCCCACCCGCCCGGCCGCGCAAGGCAGGAGCTGGCACCGCTGCTGACCCGCGAGGCCGGCCGAGTCCTCCCCGGCCGCCTCGCCGACCTGGACGCCTGGGTGCCGCCGTGGCGTTCGCCGGCAGGCCCGCCCGCCGCCCTCACGCGGCCGTCCGCTCGCCGGGGAGCCGCACTGCTCGCCAGGCGTCCGGCCACCTGCGACGCCCTGGCGGAACTGTTCGGGTGTGACGACGACCGGGCGATCGAGGAGGCTCCCGCGGGCCCGGCACTGCTCACCCGGCACCCCGCGACAGCCGACCCGTCCCGGAGGAGGAGGCTGCGCGGTTCCTCTGGCGTCAAGCCCGCGCGGGCGGAGCAACGCCGGTCGAGGAACCGTTCCCCCCGGCTGCAGGCCGCGAACCACGCTGTTCGCGTCGCAGGACCAGGAACGGCAGGACGAGCCAGCAGGTGGTGAACAACAGCAGGACCGCGCCGCTCAGGACCCATGCCGTGGTGGAGCCGTGCAGGGCGGTGCGGAGCAGGAGCAGGAGAGCGCTGGTGATGGTCAAGGCGAGCAGGGCCAACCCGGTGGTGATCAGGTGCCCGGCGGCGCGGACGAGTTCCGGTTTCATGCCGCGGCCGGCGAGTACTCGGTGGAACGCTGTCGGGGCGACGAGAGCGGCGGTGGCGGCCGCGCCGAGCATCACGGTGGCGACGTACAGGTGGCGGTCGAAGGTGGGCAGCGTGGCGAACCGCGGGGTGAAGACCACCGAGATGAGGAACCCGAAGAGGATCTGGGCACCGGTCTGGCAGACCCGGACCTCTTGGAGCATCTCGCCCCAGAGCCGGTCGGCCCGTTCTGCGGCTGTTTCGTCGCGGCCGGATGTGCCCTGCGGCACCTGGTCCTCCTGTTCGGTGGTGTTGCCCGGGTTCAGTCCGGTGCTTCGGCGTTCCAGACGATGCGCTGCACGGCGGCTGCAGAGATCCACGTCTCGTCGCCGTCGTCGGCGGGGCGGATCCTCACCCAGCGGCCGCTCAGGCGTACCAGCCCGCTGAGGTGTGCCGTGACCGTCCCGGGCACCGCGCCGGGCAGGCAGTGCACGACGGCGGCGGCCCACTTCTTTGTGCCCATGACTTCGACCATCGGTGTCCGCGGGGCGGACCGCCACCGGGGGGTGCCGTCCGGGTCGGTGACGCGTGCTCAGCCGGGCCAGGTGCCGGTGAGCCGGTGGGTGGCGACGGCGCCGCCCCGGTCGACCGCCGCCTTGACCAGTGCGAAGACAGCCCCGTGCAGCGCGGCTGCGGTCAGCACCTCCTTCCAGGTGCGCTGGGGGTCCGTGGCGGACGGCGCGTCGTCCTCGTGGCCCAGGAGCGCCCACAGGCGCTGGAACACCGCCCCGGCGGCCACTCCGCCGAGCGCGCCGAAGAGCAGCCCGAGCGGCTTGTAGAGGATCTTGACCATGGCGGGCCTCCGTGCGTGGTGCCGACGGGTACGGACATCAGCCCGTCTTTCCGGAAAGCGGGACACCAATCCCTTCGCTCGGCGGCCGGTCCGCCGGGAGCGGTCGGTGGTGCCGTCGTCCTGCGCCGCGCGACGCGAGGCGCAGGGGGCGCCCCCCGGCGCCGGCCCGGGCCCGGGCCGGCGCTCTCCGTCGCGCTCCCGCCGTGGTGCGGGCCACCCGTCACCACGTCGCCCGGGACGCGCCCTCGTACGGGGCGCCCGGTCAGGGCGTGGTGTGGCGCAGGATGTCCAGCACCTCTGCGGCGATGCTTGCCTCGTCGTGCTCGAAGTCGGGGCCGGTCAGCTGCGCGGGGTCGGCCGGCAGGCCGGTCAGGACAGGCGTGTGCAGGTGGCCGCCGGGCGTGTGGGGTGCCAGGGCGAGCCGGAGCAGGTTGGAACGGTAGGCGACCTCGTTGGAGAGGTACCCCCCTCCGCCTCCCTCGACCGAGCGCGAGCCCGGCGTCGGGCCGTCCTCCCGGGAGACCGGCACCGTGCCACCGACGGGGATCTCGGCGACCTGGGTGTTGAGCAGGACGGGGTACGGCTGCTGGACGGTGGTCATGGCGGCGGTCGGCAGGCTGGTCGGGATGAACTCGGGACCGGCGGCCAGAGCGGGCGGGTCGGCGGGGTGGTCGTAGCTGCCGCCGCCGAGCGCGTCGAGGTTGTCGGGGTAGGGGTCGGCGGAGCGGGCCCGGCCGGCCCAGGCCTCCAGGGTGAACAGACCGGGGTAGCCCTGGCTGACCGTGGTGATCAGGTCGGCCGCCACCGGCCCGGCAGTCAGCCGCGGGGCGAAGGCCCGGTCCACCACCCCCTGGTCGAAGTCCCCGTACCGGACCGGCAGGACCACCGTGCGGATCTCGGCCTGGCTGCCGTCCGCCAGAGTGACCTGGCGGCCGTCGAGCTGCAGGGCGGCCGAGCCCGACGGGTTGGCCCGCCGCAGCTCGGTGTCCAGGCCGAACGGGTCGAACCCGCTCACGAAGTAGCGCCGCACGCCCCGAGTGCCACGGAACTCGTTGCCGACCAGCCCGCGGGAGGCGTCCTCGAACCCGCGGCGCAGCGCGGCCCGGTCGACGGTGTAGCCGGGCTGCCACTGCGCGAGGTGGGCCGTCATCGCCACCCGGGTCCAGTACAGCGGCCGGTCGTCCTGCGCGGGCAGCGTCCCGCCGGGGCGCCGGCCCTGCGCGCGGTCGACCGCCGAGCCCCAGAGCGCCTGCCCCCAGTCCTGGACCAGGTGCTGTGCTTCGGCGGCGGTGCGGGCGGTGCACAGGGCGGCCGGGAAGCGGCGCACGAAGTCGCCGAACCCGCCACCGTCGACGAGCGCGGCGGTACGGGGGTCGGAGAGCCGGGCCTGCTCCTGGTCGGGTGCCGCCGTGGTGGGGGGGGGGGGGGGCCCCGGGCCCCCCCCCCCCGCGCCCCCCCCCCCGACACCCGGGCCGAGGAGGGCGGCGAGGGCGGTGGCGACGCTGAGGACGGTCATCGCGCTCGTGGACGTACGGCGGGCGATCTCGGGGGTCCGCATCATGACATGTGACATTACACATTACACTGGCAGGCCGCCAGGGGGGCGGACCGCTCCCGGAAGTGTGACCTCACGGGTCGTCAGGGCGCCCGGTGCGCGGGCGTACCGGTGAGGCCCGGTGTCTCCTCTCGACCACGGCGTGTTCGTGGCGATGTGCTGGGGGCGGGCACAGGGCCCGAGGACGGGAGGGAGCAGCGATGAGCACCGCTGTCGAGGAATGGGCGTGGACAACCCCACGCTGCCGCTGTGCCGCCGGGCCCCACACCCCGTCGGCACACCCCCGTCCGCCCGCAGGGCGCACCTGCGGGCGGCCGGGCGGTCTTCGTCCCCCTCGACGCCGACCCGGGACCCGCACGATCACCGCTCGCCGGCATCCGGCGGGGTCCGACGGGATCCGGCTCCTCCGCGCCCGTCCCCCGGCCCGATGGCTGCGACCCTCCGGGCTCGTCCGGCCGCGTCCGCCACGATCCGGCCCGGGCGCCTTCGGCACCGGGGGGCGGAACGGGAGGCTTTCGGCGGTCGATCCGGCGGGCGCCCCACACCAACGCGCCGATCAGCAGCACGCCCACCGCCACAGCGATGAGAACCGCGAGCAGCGGCATGCCCTGGGAAGTTGCCGCGAGCGGCAGAACAGCGGTCACCTTCTCCTCCTTTTCGGTCTGCGGCCCGGCACGGCCTCCGCACCGCGTCCCCGCCGACCGGTCGCACCACGGCAGTGCGGGCGCGTGGTCGTCAGGCGCTGGGCATTCGGGCCGAACGGCGATGAGGGGAATGACGCCGCCCTACCAGCGGTACCAGCGGCCTCGGCTGCCCGAGCTGCCGGTGCCGCGCGCGACGAAGCCGAGCAGCCAGACCGCCAGCACCGCGACCGCCACCCACCACAGGGCCTTGAGCGCGAAACCGGCACCGAAGAGGATCAGGGCGAGCACCAGCACGAGAAGAAGGGGAACCATCGTCAGCAACCTCCAGGTCGGTCGAACGGCTGGACGCGCGCTCGTCTGCCCCGCACCGTGCTCCTCATGCACGGGTCACACGGAGGAGGCGGTGCCCGGGTGCCCGGCGCGGGGACCTGCGTGCTGACCGCGTGGAGGCTGCAGGGGTGGGCGTCGCCCGCGTGGCGGGCCAGTGCGGCGCCCGCGACCGCTCCGGTGAGGTGGTCGCTGGTGGACGGCCAGGGGCCGCACCCGGGGTGGAGGAGCCCCTGCCTGGGATGACGGCGGCGCACCTGTCGAGGGCCGCCTTCCAGGGGTGCCCGGGCCGCTCGGTGCCAGGCCCGCGGCTGCGGCACCCGGCTCACGGCGGGGGCGACCGCGTCGCCGCTGCGGGCGTGCAGGAGCCGTCCCACGAGGGGCCCGTAGGCGCGGCGCGGGATCAACACGGTGACCTCGGTGCGGCCGTCGGCGCTCGTTCGGGAGGCGAGGCCGGCGATGGCCCGGTGCAACCGCCGGCCGGATCCGCTTGCTCGCGGCCTTGTCCCCGGCCGGGCCGGCCCCCGCCGCACTGCTGTGGGGCTCCCCGCCGCAGCCCGCCGGGACCATCGTGAGCGCCGCTCCGGCGGCCGCCACCGCGACGCCCCTCCCCCTCACTCGCACAGCTCTGGTCCCCTCTCAGTTGTTTCAAAATTGGCGGTGTTCATATCGTTTGCGCAGGTCAGACTGCCAAATGAATGAGTTCGTCCACCTCCCGGAGCACCGCCCGGCGGAACGGCGACCGGACGGCAGCCAAGACATGCTCGTGGCCCTGGTGGATCTGACCGTCAGGGCCCGGAACCGGCGTCCGCCGGGGCCGGTTCCCCAGGGCGGGTCCGCGCATGTGGTGGCGGTCCTTCGCGGCCATTGCCCCCGCCCTGTACCGAGTGGTCGTAGCGCACCGGGTCCGCCGGGACTCCGGGCACATCGCCCACGGACCCAGGACGGTCCGACGGCCGGCGGCGACGGCGACGGCGACGGCGACGGCGACGGGCGGCGAGGGGATCGGCCGGCAGGTGTGGAAGGTGGCGCGCAGGAGGGCCGCATAGGCCCACCGCTGCGTCAACCCTGACGATCGTCCAGGTCCCTCTCCGACTTTCGGGTCGGGTCCCGGCCCACCTCCGGTTCCTATCGTCCCGATCATGACGAGAACAGGCAGGAAGAGTGCGGTCGGGAGCGGCCCGGCGACGGGCGCACGCGTGGCCCTTGCGGCGGCGCTGCTGGGCACGGGCGCAGGCGTGGCCGGATGGCTGGCGCCGGCGGGCGGGGGAACGGGCGGGCCGGTCCGGGTGGTCACCGGTGCGTCGGCCTCCGGCTATCGGCGGGCAGCCGGTGCCGTCGCGGATGCGCCGCAGGCCCTGGCCGGGTTGCTGGAGCCGGCCACCGAGGCCGGGCTGCTGGTGCTCGGTCTGCTGCTGGCCGTCTGCTGGTGGACGGCGCGCGGCCGCCGAGCGGCCGGTGCGGTCGCGGGCGCGGCGCTCACCGTCCTCGGCACGGTCCTCGCGTACGGGGCGAGCGAGGCACTGAAGGTCGTGATCGACGAGGAACGGCCCTGCCGCGCCCTGTCGGGCCTGCCGTCCACCGCTCTCGCCGACTGCCCGCCGCCCGGTGACTGGTCGTTCCCCAGCAACCACGCGACCCTCGCCGTCGCACTGGCCACGGGCCTGGTGCTGCTGCGTCCGCGGTGGGCGTGGCTGGTCGTCCCGGTCGGGCTGGCAACGGCCGCGCTGCGCGTGGCCGCCGGTGTGCACTACCCGCACGACGTGGCGGCCGGGGCGGTGCTCGGCGGCACGGTCACGGCGGCGGTGTTCGTCGCGCTACTGCCGTCCGCGACGGTGGCGGTGGCTGCGCTGAGCGGCGTCCGGCTGCTCGGCACACTGCTGCTGGCGCCGGGACCGGTCCCGACCTCCACCCCTGCCCCGACCCGTGCAGGCGACCCGACCGCTGCCGGCGGCCCGGCTCCTGCCGACAGCCGGGCCGTCGTCGGCGGTTCAGCCGCGGGCGTCGGCGCTCAGTCCGGCTTCGTGGCCGAGTACGGCGGCGGCCGCCCGGTTGGCCACCCCCAACCGCGCCAGGACGGAGCTGACGTGGGCCTTCACCGTCCCCTCCACCACACCGATCCGGCGGGCGATCTGCCCGTTGGACAGCCCGGCCGTGACCAGCGCCAGCACGTCCCGTTCTCGGGCGGTCAGCTCGGCGACCTGCTCCCGGGCAGCGGCTCGCCGGTCGGCGGGACCGCTCACCCCAGTGGCGGCCAGATGGGCCACCACCCGGGCGGCAACCTTGGGTGAGAGGTAGGCGGCGCCGTCCGCCACCGCCCGGACACCGGCGATCAGTTCCTCCGGTTCGCCGGACTTGATCAGGAAGCCGTTGGCGCCGCCGCCGAGAGCCCGCAGGATGTAGTCGTCCTCGCCGAAGGTGGTCAGCATGACGATCCCGGTGGCGGCCCCGGACCGGGTGGTGGCGGCTGCCCGGCGAATCTCGGCGGCGGCGGTGATGCCGTCCGCGCCGGGCATCCGGATGTCCAGCACGACGACGTCCGGGCGGTGGCGCCGCACCAGTTCGACCGCCTCGTGTCCGTTCCCGGTCTCAGCGACGACCTCGATGGCCGGATCGGCCGTCAGGACGGCTCGCACGCCTGCGCGCACCATCGGCTCGTCGTCCGCGATCACCACCCGGACCGGCGCGCCGGCCGTGGTCCGATCCGCCGGCTCCGCCCGCTCGTTCAACGGGCGCTCACTCGACCAGGGCGTCCAGGGAGATCAGCACGTCCTCCCGGAAGCAGAGCCGGTACGCGTCCCCGGACCGGTCGTCGTCGAACGCCGCAGCCGTCATCGCGTAGTACTCGCACGTCACTCCTTCTCCCCGGGGCGGCGGATCGCCCACGGACGGATGGTACGGAATCTGATGCCCGGGCAGGACCCGCTGCACCGTCGCACGGTCCTGCCCGACCCGCAGCGACGCGTAGTCCGCAGGGTCCAGCACGGCGCGGGCGGCGGTGTGGACGGTCCACCCGCGCAGTACCGTGACCAGCGCCAGTGCGGTCACCAGCGGCACCAGGACGACCGCCACCACCATCCGGCCGACCCGGCGGCGGGCGTGACGCAGTTCCCGGGCCGGAGAGACCACCACCGGCTCGGGGACGCAGGAGGGGGTGACCGGAGCGGCGGAGTGCGGGAGGCGGGCGGACACCTCGAAGCCCCCGCCCCCCGCACGGGGCCCGTGGACGAACGAGCCGCCTGCCAGACGGACCCGTTCGGCCAGGCCGATGAGACCGCGGCCGCCGCCCGGCCCGGCCGCCGGGGTGCCGGGCGGGACGGCCCGCGCCGGGCCGTTGGCCACCCGGACGGACGTGCCGTCCGGCATGTACGTCACCTTGACCATGACCGGCGCGCCCGGGGCGTGCTTGGCGGCGTTGGTCAACCCCTCCTGAACCACCCGGTACACGGCGTGCTCGGCCGCGCGGGGCACGCCGTCCGGTTCCCCGCTGACCGTCAGCCGCACGTCCAGGCCGGCCGCGGCCGCCTCCTGCACCAGCTGCGGGAGGCCGGCGTCGGCAGGACCGGGGACGGTGCGCTCGTCGGTCCCCTCGCGCAGGACGCCGATCACCTCGCCCAGGCGCTCGACCGCGGCCGCCGCGCCCGCCCGGATCTCCTGCGCCGCCTCTCGGTGCGGCGGCGCCAGGCCGGGCGCCAGCTTCAGCGCGCCGGCCCGCAGGGCGATCAGGCTCAGGTCATGGCCGAGGGCGTCGTGCATGTCCTGCGCGATCCGCGCCCGTTCACGCAGCCGGGCCTGCTCGGCGACCAATCGGTGCTCGCGCTCGGCCCGTTCCGCCCGCTCCCACCCGGCCCGCACCAGTTCCTGCGACTGCCGCCAGAACCGACCCACCATCCAAGGCCCCATTCCGGCGCACACCAGCAGGGAAACGAACGACGTCCCCCGCACCGTCCACGCCGGCACCGCCACCACGGCCAGGACGCCGAGGGTGAGGAGCACCCCCAGCACCACCACCGCCGACCGGGCCCGTTCCATCCGCAGGCCGGCCAGGAACGCCGCCCCGATCGCGGCCGCCACCCACCAGATGGTCACCGAACTCAGCCCGATCGCCACCGCCGCCACCACCAGCAGCACCCGGTCCACCCATCGCGTACTCGTCCACACCCCCCAGAGCCTACGGATCATGCGGCGCCCGCGAATCTGCCGAAAGTCATGCTCCGCTCCCGGCTCGGCGCGCCTGCCCCCTGCCCCGCGGCCGGGCTGGTCCCGTAGCCGCCGCGGCACACGGCCGTTGCCGTTCGGATACTTCCGGCCTGCCGGATCGGGCAGGATGTGACCGAACGTGTCGGGGGCAAGCGAGGTGACGGGGGTTGCATGATGGGGCGTACGGCACGGCGCGGGGGCGCGGCAGTGGCTGCGGTGGTGGTGCTGGCACTGGGGGCCGCCGCCTGCACCGGGCAGGGCGGCACAGGCGCAGCCGCGTCCACGGCGACGGCCGCCGCGGCGGCGACCCCGACAGCGCCCCCGACGGTGACGGCACACCCCGTGGTGCTGCCCGAGCCCGCCCCGGCATCGGCGCAGTGGATCGTGGACCAGCTGGCCAAGAACCCGCCACAGCCCTGCCCCGCCCCCACCCTGGCGAACCTCGCGGTGCTCGACCGCAGCGAGGACGCCCACGACCGGGCGGACGTGGTGTGGTTGAGGGACGACTCCTACCTGTGCCTCGCCTCGATCAGCCGCGTCAACGGCAACCTGACCACGGGATTCTCCTACGGCTCGATCGCGTCCTACACCTCCGGGCAGAGCCCGTCGACGATCGGCGGCCTGCGGCAGCCCTCCTACTTCACGGTCTTCCCCGTCGACACCGGGCAGGTCGTGCTGCAGGGCGGGGGGAGCCGGTTCGGGCCATTGCACCAGCGGACGCTCGACCTCGGCGCGGGCAAGGCGATCACCGTCGTCCAGTACCGCTACGCCGTCGAGCCCACGCCCGACCCCGACTCGTCGGTGGTCGAGCTTCCGCCGCGGGAGGACCCGGACCACCCGGCCGAGCTCTGCCCGTCCGTCCACGGGCCGTGCCGCCTCGCGGACGTCTACTGAACCCTCGCGCCGGCCCCGATGGGGGCAGTGACGAACGGTTGAGCAGACCGGTTGTGCGAGGTCTCCGACCAGGGACGGAGCCCCCGTTGCTCCCGGAACCCAGGCTGCCGAGGCCCCGGGACGGCACACGAGGCCGCCACCCACAGGGGCGGCCTCCCGGCATCTCGGGTTCGCGAACCGGCCGTCGGCAGGGCTGGTCCCCGGGTCAGCCCTCCAGCTTCGCGTACAGGCCACGGCCCGGGCGCTGCGCCCGCCCGGCCTTGGCCAGGCGCTCCAACATGGTGCGCACCGCCTTCACGTTGTCCGCCGACTCCCCGATTCCCAGCCGGGCCGTCAACTCCCGGGCGCGCAGCGGCCCCTGGGCGTCGGCCAGCACGGCCAGCACGGTCTCGGAGGTGGCACCGGTCGTTCGCCGCCCCGGCACGGAAGCAGCCTTCTCGCTGACCTCGGGGGCCGGCTCCGCGCCGGTCCCCACCGGCCCGGTGTTCCGGGTCGCGGCCGTCCTCTTCGCCGTGGTGCGCGGCCGCGCGCCGCCGGCGGTCTTCTTGGCCGCAGCCTTCTTCGCGGTGGTCTTCTTCGCGGGCGCCGCCTTCTCAGCGGGTAAGAGGACCTTCTCCTCGGATGGGGCGCGGGACCTGTGGATGGAGGCCACGGCTTCCCCTGAGGCATCCGCGCCGAACTGGAGGTCAGGCCGTGATGTCCACCAGGACTTTGCCGACCGCACGGCTCTCGACCGCTCGGTGCGCGTCGGCGGTGCGCTCCAGGGGAAAGCGGAGCAGCGGCAGGCCATGCCCCTCGCCGACGGGCAGCGCGCCATCGCGCACTGCGGCGGCGACGTCCTGGGCGGCCGCGGCGCGTGCTTCCGGACCGGCCAGGAAGAGGATCAGGAACTGGAGGCGCGCGTTGAGCACCATGTTCTGCAGTACGTCCAGTTCGACCGGCCTGCCGCCGTCGTTGGCGTAGGTCGAGATCGTGCCGCGCGTTCGCAGGACGGCGAGGTCCAGGGCGAGGTTCGCGCCGAGCGCCACCTCGGCAATGATGTCGACGCCGTCCGGTGCTGCCGTGCGGATCGCGGCAGCCGGGTCGCCCTCGCGGTAGTTGATCACGTGGTGGGCTCCGGCGGCGGTGGCCAGTCGGGCCTTTTCCGGACTGCTGACCGTGCTGATCACGGTGGCGCCGGCCCATCGGGCGAGTTGGATCACCGCGTGTCCGACGGCTCCGGCCCCGCCCGCGGCGAGCACCACCTTCCCGTCCAGGGCCCCGGGACCGAGCCGGCGCGGTCCGTCCTCGGCGACGGTGAGCGCGCGGTGCGCGGTCAGCGCGGGGACGCCGAGTGAGGCGCCGAGGTCGAAGCCGGCTTCGTCGGGCAGCGGAACGGCCTGTTCGGCCGGCACGACGGTGAACTCGGCGGCGGTGCCGGTGGGCCGCCCGGCGGCGGCCATGAACAGCCAGACCCGTTGACCGACCCGGCCCTGGTCGACGCCCTCACCGACGGCGTCGATCGTGCCGGCGCCGTCGAGGTGCGGAGTGACCTCGGGGAAGTGCTTGGGGTGGCCGATGCCTGCGCGTGCCTGCCAGTCGGTCGGGTTGACCCCGGACACGGCGACCCGTACGCGAACCTCGTCGGGGCCGGGCTCGGGCAGATCGCGATCGACTAACCGGAGGATGTCGGGGGTGCCGTTGTCGCGGTAGATGATGGCCTTCATGATCCGTCCTTGGTATCTGGTGGAGAGGGGTCCCGGCGTGGCCTGGCGTTTCGCCAGGTGTCGGCGGGGGCGTGGCGGCGGCCCGGGCCGCGTCGGTTCCGGTCAGCCGATGGGGACTTCGTTGGAGCGGGACTCGATGCCGTCGAGAATGGCGAGGGTCGCGGCGTCGAGGGTGATCCCGCTGACCGCGGTGTTGGCCTCCAGGTGGGCGGTGTTGGCGGTGCCGGGGATGAGCAGCACGTTCGGGGCGTGGTGCAGCAGCCAGGCGAGGCCGACCTGGGAGGGCGTGACGCCCAGCGACGCAGCCACGGCGTGCACCGCCGGCTCCTCGGTCGCCTTGGGCAGGCCGGGGAAGGCCCCGCCGAGAGGGAAGAACGGCACCCAGGCGATGCCCTCGGCCGTGCACAGCCGCAGCAGGTCCTCGTCGTCGCGTGAGACGAGACTGTAGGCGTTCTGGACGCAGACGACGCCGGCGGGCAGGGCGCGGCGCAGGCCGTCGAGGGTGACGCTGCTCAGGCCGATCGCGCCGATCTTGCCCTCGTCGCGCAGGGCGGTCATCACCGCGAGCTGGTCGTCGAGGTCGACGACCTGGTCACCCTCGGGGCGCAGTCCCGGGCCGGTGTCCAGACGGCGCAGGTTGACGACCGCGAGCCGGTCGACGCCAAGGCTGCGCAGGTTGTCCTCGACGCTGGCGCGCAGCTGCTCGGGCCGCTGTGCCAGACGCAGCGGCAGGTGTCCGCCGGGGTTGGGGTCGGCCCCCACCTTGGTGACGACCAGGACGTCGTCCTCGGGGCGCAGTGCCTCACGGATCACGTCGTTGGCGAATCCGAAGCCGTAGAACTCGGCGGTGTCCACGTGGTCGACGCCCAGCTCGACCGCGCGGCGCAGCAGGGCGACGGCTTCGTCGCGACGGTCGTGCAGACGCTCAAGCTGCAGTGCGCCGTAGCCGATCCGGAAGACGGTGCGGGCGGCGATCGAAGCGGTCTCGGTGGTCATGACGCTGTCTCCTCGGCCGGTGTTCGCAGGGCGGTGTAGAGCAGTTCGGCCTGGTAACGCGCCATGACCTGGTGGGCGATCGGGGTGGCGTGTTCTCGGGCCCGGGCCGGCTCCTGGTGCTCGACCTTCACGAGCCAGGCGGTGACGCAGTCGTGCAGCATCGCGCGCATCCGGTCGGTCGCGTCGACGACGATGTCGTGGATGGCCGCGTCGGTGGTCGCCTCGCCCCAGGTCTGCACGCCGACCCGGGCCTCGGCGGGGTTGATTGCGGCGATCAGGCGGCGGAGCAGTTCGTCGGGGTCGGGCGGGGCGTCGCCGGCCGCGTACGCGGCGAGGACGTCGGCACGCTTGGCAAGCATCTGGCGGGCGGTGGCGCGGACCAGGTCGGCCTTGTTGCGGTAGTGCGCGTAGATCGAGCCGGTCGACAGGCCCGACTCGGCGGTGATGTCGGCGATCGAGGTCCGTTCCAGGCCGTTGCGGCTGAAGCAGCGCACGGCGGCCTCAGCGATCTGAGTACGCCGGAGTTCCTTGCGCGCGTCGGTGAGCCGAGGCATCACACCCCCACAAAAAGAATCGCTGTTCTGCTTATAAGGGAACGTTAGCAGAACCTCGGTTCTGTTTACGTTGGGGTGGCCCTCGGATCGGGCAGCCCCGGCCGGCGGCGGAAGGGCGACGGAGCCGGCGTCGAGGTTGAGGTCGTAGTAGGCGGTGATGGTGTCGGCCTACGGCACCGGGGCCGGGAACCGGGTGGCGATCACGTCCTTGACGGCGGCAGTCAGGACGGCGGTGCTGCCGGTGGCCCGGGTCAGGTGCGGTTCGAGCCGGCGCATCAGCTGGTGGTCGCGTGCAGCGCCGCGTCGGCCTCGTGCGCGCCTCGGCGTGCACGACGGGCTCCGGCGGGCCGCCCGGTCGGGCGCCGTGGAGGAGCACCCGGCCCTCGCCGGGGCCGGCCGCCCACCGTGTCGTCCTGCAGGAGGCCCACCCGCTTCACGAGCGGGTGCCCCGCAGGGTTTCGGCAGGCGCGACGGGCCGCGGTCCCGCCGGATCCGGCCGGTGCGTACGATGCTCCGGTGCTGGGGAGACGGGGGAGGGACGTCCCGCTGTGGCGGGCGCGGGCGTTGGTGGTCGCGGTGGCTGCCGCGCTGGTGGCGGTGCACCTGCTGAAGGGGCTTGAGCGTCTGCCGGCCGAGCCGGTCGCCGGGGCCGCCGTCACGGCGGCCTGTCTGGTGCTGGCGGCGTTGCAGCTGCGGCACATCCGGCCCGCTCCCGGCGGGGCTCCGAGGTGGGCGGGCTGGACGGCCGTGGAGTGGGCGGTCGGCTTCCTCGCGGTCGGACCGCTCGGCGTCTCGATCGGCGTGCTCTGTCTGCCCGTGGCCTCGCTGCTGCTGGAGCGTCGCCGCCTGTGGCTCCCCCTGTTCGCGACGGGCGCCGTCCTGGCCGGCGGGGCACGGTCCGGCGGCGTCCGCGACACGGCCGACCTGCTGCTGACGGTCGCGCTCGGCGGCGTCATGCTGTACGCCGTCACCACGCTCGCGCTGCTGGCGGACCGCGTCCACACGGCCCGGCTCACGCTGGCCGCCTCGGCGGTCACCGACGAGCGGCTGCGCATCGCGTCGAGCCTGCGCAGCGAACTGTCCGCGGGCCTGGCGCGGATCCACGGCCTGGCCGTACGGGCCGATCCTTCCGTACTGGGGGAGCTGATCGGCGGTGCCCGCGCGACGCTGGCGGCGGCCCGCGCCACGACCGCCGAACTGCGCAGCCTCTCGCTCGCCCCGGAGGCGGCCAGCGCCCGGGCCCTGCTCGCCTCCGCGGGCATCGCGGCCGACATCCGCATCGGGCACCGCGAACCGCTCGGTCCCTCCGGGACGGTGCTCGCGACCGTGCTGCGCGAGGCGGTCACGGCGGTCGTCCGGGTCGGCGACGCCCGCCGGTGCGAGGTCATCACCGGTGAGCGGACCGGGCGGACGGTCCTGCGCGTGGTCAGCGACGGCGTGCCGACGGCGGCGCTGGGCGCGGACGTCCTGGACGGTCTCGCGGAACGGGTCCGCGCTGTCGGCGGCCGGCTGACGGCGGGTCTGGAGCCGGACGGGCGCTTCGCCGTGGAGGCGGTGGTCGCCGCCACGCCCGCGCCGGTGGCTGCCGCCGATCCGCCCGAGCTGCGTGCCGCGCTCGGCCTCTACTACTTCCTGCTCGCCGCCTTCTGCGGAAAGGCGCTGCTGTTCTTCCCGGCGTCGCCGTCCGGCCTCGGGCTCGGCGTGGCCTGCGCGCTGGCGTTCTGCGCCTTCCAGGTCCGCTTCTCGATCCAGGACGCCACGCGGCACGCACGCCCGGCCCTGCTCGTCTCGGCCGTCCTCGCCCTCGCGCCGCTGCCCTGGCTGGGCCGGAACTGGATCGGTGCGGCGGGCATCCTGGCCGGCTCGCTGCTGATCGCGCTGCCGCTGCGCGCGGGCGCGGGCCTGGCGGCCGCCCTGGCCGTCGCCGCCGGGGTGATCGGCGGGGGTGGGCCGGCCTCCGCGCTGGCGGCCGCCGTCAACGTGGCGATCACCTGCGTGGTGGTCTTCGCGGTGCTTCGCCTGGTGCGGTTGGTCCGGGAGTTGCAGCGGGCGGGGGCCGGCCTGGCCCGCGCCGCCATCGTCACCGAGCGCCTGCGGGCGGCCCGGGACCTGCACGACCTGCTGGGACACGGGCTGGCCGCGATCCTACTCAAGGCCGAGCTGGCCCGGCGCCTGGCGGACGCCGCAGTCGTCGCCGGTGCCGTCGGCGGGGCCGGTGCGGAGGCCGTCGGGGCCGGTGCGGGCACCGCGAACGCCGCGAACGCCGCGAACGCCGCGGGCACCGCGCGCACCGCGAACGCCGCGGGCACCGCGGACGCCGGCGCGGCCGACACCGCCGCTGACCGCTGCCGGGCCGAACTGGCCGACATCGCGCGGCTGGCCGCGCGCGGGCGGGCCGAGCTGGGTGCGGTGGCCGACGACAGCCCCCGGCTGTCCTTCGCCGCCGAACTGGCTTCCGCGGCAGCGGTCCTGGAGGCGGCCGCCATCGCGGTGGAGGTGGATGACGACCCGGTGCCGGACGAGGCGGGAACCGTGCTGAGCGTGGCCCTGCGCGAGGCCGTGACCAACATCCTGCGGCACAGCTCCGCCCGTCACGCCCGGATCGCCACCACCGTCACCGGAGGGTCGGTGCGCCTGGAGGTGGAGAACGACGGCGTCCGGGCGGGCGTCACCCCGCCCGGCTCCGGGATCGGCGGCCTGACCGTGCGCCTGACCGAGGCGGGCGGCACGCTGAGCGCCGGAGCGGACGACGGCTGGTACGTGCTGCGGGCCGAACTGCCGCTGCGCTGACCGCCGGCGCGGCACACGCCGGCGGCCGACCGTCCCTTCCGGGCGGCCCGGCTGCCTGGCGCCCGGCGGCCCGCACACCCGTCAGTCGGCGCGCCGCGCCTACGACTCCAGCCAGCCCGCCTCGCGGGCGATGCGCACCGCGTCCGTCCGGTTGCGGGCGTTCAGCTTGGTGACGACCGCGGTGAGCACGTTGCGGACCGTCCCGGTGGACAGGTGCAGCCGCGCGGCGATCTCGGCCGGCTCGGCGCCCCCGGCCAGCTCCCGCAGCACGTCGTTCTCGCGCGGCGTGAGCGGATTGTCCGCGAGGTCCCACGCGACCACGGCCAGCGACGGGTCCAGTACCCGGCCGCCCCCGGCGACCTGCCGGATGGCCGCGACGAGGTCCGCGGGCGGGACGGTCTTCAGCAGGAAACCGTCGACCTTCGCGGCCAGGGAACGGCGGAGCAGTCCGGGGCGGCCGACCGACGTCAACATCAGCGTGCGGCAGTGCGGAAGCTTCTCCTTCAGCGCCGCGGCGGCCTGCAGACCGTCCGTCAGGCCCGGCATCTCGATGTCGAGCACCGCCACGTCAGGCATGAAGACCATCGCACGGGGCACCACGTCGTCGGCCGAGTCCGCCTGCGCGACGACCTCGAAGTCGGGTTCCAGTTCCAGGAGTGCCACCAGCGCGCCGCGCACCACGTGCTGGTCCTCCGCCAGCAGGAGTCTGATCATGTCCCGACCCTACCCGTGATGACGTCACGGGTGCCTCGTGATCCCGCCCCTGGGACGGGAGTTCGCAGGTCGGCAGGCTTGGGGACATGAACGAGGCAATCACTCTGGACGCCGTGAGCAAGGTCTACGGCAAGGGGCGGGGCGCGGTCGCGGCCCTGCGCGAGGTGACAGTGCGGCTGCCCAGGGGCGGCTTCACCGCCGTGATGGGGCCGTCCGGTTCGGGCAAGAGCACCTTCCTGCACTGCGCGGCCGGCCTGGACCGCCCGAGCTCCGGCACGGTCCGTCTCGGCGACACCGACCTGTCCCGGCTGAGCGAGACCAAGCTGACCGAACTGCGGCGCGAGCGTGCCGGGTTCGTGTTCCAGTCCTTCAACCTGGTCTCCTCCCTGACCGTCGAGCAGAACGTCACCCTGCCGCTGCGGCTGGCCGGCCGGCGTGCCGACGCCGGACGCCTGGCCGGGCTCCTGCGCCGGGTGGGACTGCAGGAGCGCGCCGGGCACCGGCCCGGACAGCTGTCCGGCGGCCAGCAGCAGCGGGTGGCGATCGCCCGGGCGCTGATCTCCGACCCGGAGGTGGTGTTCGCCGACGAACCCACCGGCGCTCTGGACACCATGACGGCCCGTGAGGTACTGACACTGCTGCGCCAGACCGTCGACGAGCTGGGCCAGAGCATCGTCATGGTCACCCACGATCCCGTCGCCGCGTCCTACGCCGACGAGGTCCTCTTCCTGGCCGACGGCCGAATCGTCGACACCCTGTCCGGACCGACCCCCACCGAGGTCGCCGACCGCATGATCCGCCTGGGAGCGTGGAACCGATGATGCTGAGCCTCGCCCTCACCACCCTCCGGCACCGCACGGCCGGGTTCGCGGGCGCCTTCGTCGCCCTCTTCTGCGCGGCCGCCCTCGTCTGCGGGTGCGGGACCCTCCTGGCCACCGGCCTCACCGGCACCGTGCGTCCCGAACGCTACGCGGCCGCGCCGATCGTCGTCTCGGGGGACCAGGACGTGCACACCGTGCAGGGCGGCGGCAAGGGGAAGACGAAGGAGAAGAGCAAGCCGATCGCCGACCACGCGTGGGTGCCGGCCCCCCTGGCCGAGCGCATCGCCGCCCTGCCGTCGGTACGCTCCGTCGCCACCGAGGTGACCTTCCCGGTGCTGCTGCCCGGCGGGCCCACCGGCGGTTCCTGGGGCCACGGCTGGGAGTCCGCGCCGCTGGCCGGGCTCACCCTCGCCACCGGCCGCGCACCCACCGGCCCGGACGAGGTCGTCATCGACGCCGGCACCGCCACCCGGGCCCACCTGTCCACGGGGTCCACCACCGCCGCCCGTACGACCTCGGGCACCCTGACCGTCCGCGTGGTCGGCGTCACCGCCGAGCGGTTCGAGAACCAGGCCGCCCTCTTCTTCTCCCCCGAGCGGGCCCACGGCCTCGCCGGCCACGACGGCCTGGTCGGCGCGATCGGCGTCTTCCCGGCATCCCCGTCGGCGGCCGACGACGTCCGGGCACTGCTCGCCGGCAGCCGGAGCGTCCCGGCCCCCGTGGTCCGCACCGGCGACGACCGCGGCCGGGTGGAGTTCCCCGACGCCGCCAACGCGCAGGTCCGCCTGGTCAGCATGGGCGCCGTCCTGGCCGGCACCTCGCTGCTGGTCGCCCTGTTGGTCGTCGTCGGCACCTTCGGCCTGTCGATCCAGGGACGGCAGCGCGAGATCGCCGTCCTGCGGGCCGTGGCCGCCACCAGTCGGCAGGTCCGCAAGATGATCGGAGGCGAGGCGCTGGCGATCGGTCTGCCGGCCGGAACCCTGGGCGCCGTCGCCGGTCTGCCGCTGGGCGGCTGGCTGCACGGCCGCTTCGTGGCCCTGGACGTCATCCCGGCGAACCTGCCCGTCGTCCTCTCCCCCTTCCCCGCCGTGGCGGCCGCGGCCTGTGCCCTGCTGACCGGGTGGGCAGCCGCCCGCATCTCGGCCCGGCGCGCCACCGCCATCAAGCCGGTCGAAGCCCTCGGCGAGGCCGAGCTCAAACCGCTGCGCCTGGCCTGGCCGCGGATCGTCTCCGGCGTCCTCGCCGCCGCCGGCGCCGTCGTCCTCACGTCCCTGCTCACCATCCTGCACTCCGACCAGGCCTCGACCCCGGTCTGCTTCATCGCCGTCCTGCTCTGGTGCACGGCGCTCGCCCTGCTCGGCCCCCTCGTGGTCAGGGGCGGCGTCGGAATCCTCGGCCCGTCGCTGCGGGTGTCCCGGGTCGGCGGCTATCTCGCCGCCCACAACCTGCGGGCCGGAGCCCACCGGCTGGCTTCGGTCGTCACCCCGCTCACCCTGCTGGTCGCGATGGCCTGCACCATCCTGTTCACCCAGACCACCGTCGACGGTGCGGCCGACGCGCAGCGGGACCGCGGGAACGTCGCCGACTTCGTCGTGGGACCGCGCGTGCCGGGCACCGCCGCCCAGGCGCTGGCCGCGGCCCCGGGCGTCCGGACCGTGACCCGGGTGCTCCACACCCAGGTCCGCGACGGGCTGACCAAGCGCAGTGTCCAGGCGGTCACGCCCGAGCGCCTCTCCGACACCCTCGACCTCGGCGTCACCGCCGGCGACATCGGCCGGCTGACGGACGGCACGGCCGCGGCCGCCGACGGACTGGGCTACCGGCTCGGCCAGCAGGTCCACCTGGTGCTCGCCGATGGCAGCCCGGCCGAGGTGACAGTCGTCGCCCTCTACAGCCGCGGTCTCGGCTTCGGTGACCTCACTCTCGCGCACGCGCTGGTCGCCGCCCACGTGGACGTGCCGCTCGACAGCGAGGTGCTGGTGCGCGGCGACGGTCCGGCCGGCGCCACCCGGCAGTCCCTGACCGCCGCCCTGCACGCGGAGCCCGGGCTGGGAGTGCTGGACCGCGCCGCCGCCCAGGCCTCGCAGAACCGGGTCAGCGCCCAGATCGGCTACGTCACCCTCGGGCTGATCATCGCCTTCGTCGCCATCGCCGTCCTCAACACCCTGGCCGTGAGCATCGCCGACCGGCGGCAGGAGTTCGCCGCGCTCGGGCTCACCGGCGCGACCCGCCGCCAGATCCGCAGGATGCTCGGCTGGGAGGCCGCGACGTCCGTGGCCATCGCCACCGCACTCGGCCTCGCTATCGCCTCCGCGGTGCTCACCACCTACGCCCAGGGCATCACCCGTGGCACCGCCGGGGTGACGGTATCGGCCGCCGGCCTCGCCGCGGTCCTCGTCGGCACCGCCTCCCTCGCCGCCGTCGGCACCTGGCTCCCCACCCGGGCCACCCTGCGCGGCCTGCGCCGCCGCCGTGCCTGACCCCCACACCCCCTGGCGACGGCCCGCCCGACCGGTACGACCGGCACCGGGCGGGTGCACGCCGTGAGGCCGGCCCGCGCGCGGGCACAGCCGGGCGGCACACGGCCCCGCGAAGGATCCGACGCGGACGTGTCCGGCTCCGGCGCCCCCGGTCAGCCGACTCCTCGACGGCCAGTGTCGGGTCGGTGTTCCGGCCCTCACCTCTTGCGGAAGGCGGGACGCCGGTCGCCGTACTGGGTGGTCGGTGCCCCGCATCCGTTCGGAGTTGTGCGCAGGTCAAGGGCGCTCACCTGGTTCTGCCCTGCGCGGGCCGCGCAGAATCTCTTTCAACTCGGCCCGCATCTCATCCTCCAACGCCGACAACCCGCTTCCCAGCCGAGCTGCGCAGCCGCTCTCTTCCAGGGACAGGCGCCCGTAGCGGAGTTGGGCCTCAACGGCTGAGAAGGTCGCCTGCACCTCGTCGAGCGCCAGTCGTACCGACTGCGAGGCAATCAAAGAAGCCTCCGCTGACCACATCAGTGCCGATCGACGCAGGCTTCTGAACTTGATTGGGTGATGTCGGGGTTGGGCTTGCCCGGTCGCTTAGAGGCCGCGGACGAGTGCCGCCGACAGCGCAAGCTCAGTCACCGCGAGCACGACGATGGCGAGCCCCGCGATACGGCCCCGGCGGGCGACCTCCTTGTACTGGGAGTGCCGGTAGACGCTCGGGTCCGAGTC
>NZ_JBITTM010000060.1:0-54377 GCF_044541955.1 Kitasatospora sp. NPDC085464 | reverse complement strand
TACTTGCGGGGTGCTGGCACTGCTCGTGGTTCTCCTTACGCCTGGATCGTAACAAACCCAGACATCAGGGACTCCATGAAAGCCGGAGCAGCTCAAAGGAGATCGGGACGAAGCGGCGGGTGAAGCGGGTGGCGACGGTCTGGATCGGGGCGCGGTCGGCCTGGGCCTCCTCGACGCGGCTGATGATCCGGCCGACGGTGGTGTCCCGTCCCACCGAGGTGGCCCGTACGGTCACCGACCCGGAGGTGGCGATGGTGCCTGCGTAGACGTCGGAGCCCTCGCGGACGTAGACCGGTAGCGCCTCGCCGGTGATGGCTGCCTGGTCGATGAGTGCCTCGCCGGTGAGTACGGTGCCGTCGACCGGGATCCTGTGGTGCTCGTAGACGGCCACGACGTCGCCGACGGCGACCTGCTCCAGCGCGACCTCGACCTCGACGCCCTCCTCGCGGACCAACCAGACCCGCTCCTCGCCGATCGCGAGCAGGTCCTCGATCGCCCGGCGGGTGCGGCGCAGGGTAAGGGTCTGCAGGAACTCGCCGATGTTGAGCAGCCAGAGCACGGTGAGGGCGACCACGTTCTCCCGCAGCAGCAGGGAGATCACGGTGGCGGCGGTGACCAGTGAGTCCGTCCCGGGGCTGCGACGGCCGAGCAGGGTGCGCAGCGCGCCCCGGAAGAACGGCAGGCCGGTGAAGACCGTCACCGCTCCCAGGAAGCCCGTGGCCCGGCCGGTCACCAGCGGTGGGCGGCGCAGCAGCAGGCGGCGCAACGCCGCGAAGACCAGGACCGCCCCGCCGACGGCCAGCCGGGCGACCTCGCCGGTGGTGGAGTCGGGAATCGAGCGGCTGGGCAAGGCCGGTGCGGATGGGGGCGGCGGCTCTTCCAGGCGGGCGACCAGGCGCTCCATGCCGATGTGGTCGGGTCCCAGCCAGATCACCACGCTGCCGGTGCGCGGGAAGACCCGCAGAGCCCGGAACCCGTCCAGGCCGGCCAGCCGGTCGTCGACGAGCCCCGCGCAGCCGGGCCGGGCCCGCAGCCAGGGCACGGTCAGGCGAACCCGGCCCGCGGCGACGGACCGTACGATCACCCCGGACATGGCTCAGTGCCCGTGATCGTGGGCGTGCGCCTCGGCCGCCGAGGGCGGCGGGGCCTCCTCGCCCAGCGAGGAGCGGGCCTCGGCGAGCACGTCGCCGGCCTTGAGCCGGGCCTCCTCGGCGGCGCCGGAGAGCCACCGGGCTGCCACGATGCCGCCGGCGATGCCGTTGACCAGCAGTCTGCGGGCCGCGGGTTTCGCCGCTGGTGCGGCCTGTGCCGCTCCGCGCAGGACCAGCCCGCCGACGACGCCCGAGACGGTGTAGTGGAGCAGACGGCCGGCTGCGGTGCCGGCGATGGCGGCGGGGTGCATGGAAACCCCCTTCGCTCAGGGCTCCCGAGGGGCCTGGCGAGCACGTCTCTCCTCCCAGTGTGCGCGCTCGGGGCGGAGCCGGATGATCTTGTGACGGTGGCCGGGCCGTACGGCGAAGGCGGTCGCGTAGACGGCGGTGGCAGTGGCCAGGACGGCGAAGCTCGGAGGCACGCCCGGGACGGCGTACGAAAGGGCGAGGCCGGCCCACATCTCGGCGACCGCGAGGCCGCAGGACAGCGCCAGGGCACCGTACGGGCCACTGGTGAGCCGCTGGGCCGCGCCCGCCGGTGCGGCGAGCAGGCCGAGCAGCAGCAGAGCGCCGACCGCCTGGGTCGCCTCGGCGGCGGCCGCGCCCACCAGGGCGAGGAAGGCGAAGCCGAGCAGGCGGACGGGCACGCCGCGGGCCGCCGCGACCGCCTCGTCGAGCGAGGCGAACAGCAGGGGGCGGGCGATGGCGAGCAGGAGCAGGCAGATGCCTGCCGCGATCAGGGCGGCCGCGCCGGCCTGCCCTGCGGAGAGGCCGAAGATCGACCCGAAGAGCACGCTCACCCCGGCGTTGCCGTGTGTGCTGCGCGACGTGGTGTAGAGGGTGAGGAAGAAGACGCCGAGGCCCAGGACCCAGGAGAAGACACTGCCGATGACGACGTCGTCGGCCCGCCCGGTCCGGCCGAGCGCGCCGAGGAGCAGCGCGCCCGCGATGGTCGCGCCGAACAGGCCGAGCCGCAGGTCGTAGCCGAGGGCGAGCGCGGCCAGCGCCCCGGTGAAGGCGACATGGCTGAGCGCGTCGGCGGTGAACACCTGGGCGCGCAGCACCAGGAAGTAGCCGACCAGCCCGCAGGCCGCGGCGATCGCCGTCCCGGCCAGCAGGGCGTTCACCAGGAACGGCTGGGAGAAGGGGTCGGCGAGCCCGGTCATGGGGTGCCGACCGCCGGCTGCGCGGCCGGGGCCGCGCGCGAGTGCCGCCGCAGGGCGAGGACGGCGGCGCGGCCCGCCCGCGCCAGCACGTATCCGCCGAAGGCGAAGGTGGTGAGGAAGAACCCGATCGGGTAGGGCGAGTAGAAGGCGACGAGCAGCGCCAGCCAGGTCACCACGACGGCGAGCAGCACGGCCAGGGCGAGGCCGATCCCGGGGTGGGCGGTGAGCGCCTGCGCGGTCGCGGCCGGCATCACCAGCAACGCGAACACCAGCAGCGTGCCGGTGATCTGGCTGGTCGCCGCCGTTGCCGTCGCGAGCAGCAGCAGGAACAGCACCGACAGCCGGCGGACCCGTACGCCCCGCCCGGCGGCGACGTCCGGGTCGACGGACGCGAAGAGCAGGCGGCGACCGACCGCTGCGAGTGCGACGAGGACGACCAGCGCGACCACGACCAGCACGGTGACCTGGGTCGCCGTGATCCCCAGGAAACTGCCGAAGAGCAGGGCGTTCACCCCGCCCAGAGACCCCCGGTACAGCGCCACGAAGAGGTAGCCGCACGCCAGCAGGAAGGCTTGGACCGTGCCGGTCAGCGCCGACTCCTCTGCGCCGGCGAAACCGCTCCGGCGCGGGACGGCGGCGATGACCAGAGCCGCGGTGAGGCAGAACGCGAAGTACCCGGCGAGCGCCGAGACACCCAACAGCGTCGCCCCGGCCGCTCCGGGGAAGCCCACCAGCGCCAACGTGTGTCCGACGAAGCTCTGCCGCCGCAACACCATGAACCAGCCCAGCGCAGCGGCCAGCACCGCCACGACGGTGCCCGCCCAGAAGGCGTTGACCATGAACGGGTACGACCAGATCCGCGCCAGATCGGCGAAAACGTTCCAAGACCAGCCCGACTCAGCCGCGGCCATGGCCGGACTCCCCGGATCCGTGCCGATCCGCGTGCACGGCCGGCGCCTCGGGCTGTCCGACCACCACCAGCCGCCCGTCCGAGGTCCGCAGCACCTCGATCGGCGTCCCGTACAGGCGAGTCAGCGTCTCGGAGGTGATCACCTCCCTGGGGCGACCGGCAACCGCGCCGCCCGGCGCGAGATACACCAACTGGTCCAGATAGCCGAGGATCGGGTTGACGTCATGGGCCACCAGCACGACGCTCACGCCCCCCTCCCGGCACACCCGGCCGATCAGCGCCGCCACCGACGCCTGGTTGGGCAGGTCCAGGCTGTCCAACGGCTCGTCCAGCAGGAGCAGTTCGGGGTCGCGCACCAGGGCCTGGGCGATCAGCAGTCGCTGCTGCTCACCGCCCGAGCACTCGCCGATCGGGCGCCGGGCGTACTCGGACGCACCGACCAGCTCGATCACCTCGGCCAGCCGAGCCCGTTGCTCGCGTCGCCGGGCGCTCAGCCGGCCCGGTACCGGTAGTGGTGCGCCCCAGCGATCGCCGTCCAGGCCGAGGCGGACGACGTCGATCCCGCGCACCCGAAGCGAGGTGTCGAAGCTGCGCCGCTGCGGCAGGTAACCGATCCGGCGGTTGGCGTGTCCCGGCGGCCGGCCCAGCACCCGGACCTCTCCCGCGCCGGCCGGTACCAGCCCGAGGAGCACCTTCACCAGGGTGGATTTGCCCACCCCGTTCGGCCCGAGCACCGCGACGAACTGCCCGGCGGCGACGGTCAGATCGACGCCAGACCAGAGCGTCCGCCCGCCCATCCGCGCGGCCGCCTCTTGCAGCGACACCACGGGATCGGACCGCGCGGCGGCGGGGGCCGACGGGACGGTCTGGCGGACCGCCTCCCGGAACCGCGCCACCGGGTTCACCGCGTTACCTCCCGGTCGCTGTGGCCAGCGCCTGCTCCAGCGACCGGAGCTGGCCGACCTGCCAGTCCTGGAAGGACGCGCCGGGTGGATCCGGGGTCTCGGTGACCGTGGTGACCGGGATGCCCTGCGCCTCGGCGGCCTTCACCTGTGCCTGGACGTCGGGAGTGGAGTTCTGGCGGTTGTAGACGTAGACCTTGATCTGCCGGCCGCCGATCTGCTGGTCGACGGTGGCCTTGTCCTGGGCAGTCGGGTCGGTGCCCTCGCTGACGGCGTCGAGGAAGGACTCGGGCGTCAGCAGCTTCAGCTTCAGATCCTCGGCCAGCGGGGTCACGATCGATTCGGATGCGCCGATCGGAGTGTCGGCGTACCTGGTCCGGATGTCGGAGATCAGTTGGTTGTACCGGCCGAGTGCCTGCGACTCGAAGGCGGTCTTCTGCCGGTCGAAGTACGCGGCGTCGGCCGGGTCGATCCGCTTGTAGTCGGCGGTGATCTGCTCGATGACCCGGTGGACGTCGGAGGGGGAGTACCAGCGGTGCGGGTTGCCGCCCTCCTTGACGCCGACCAGCTCGCCGACGGTCAGCATGGTACGGCCGGACACCGGGTTGGCGGCGAGGAGCTTGGTCGCCCACGCGTCGTAGCCGACCCCGTTGACGACCACGTACCGGGCGCCGGCGACCGTGCGTGCGTCGCCGGCGGTCGGCTCGTAGTCGTGCGGGTCGGCGTCCGGGTTGCTGATGATGTTCGTGACCTTCACGTGTTCACCACCGAGCTGGCCGGCGATGCTGCCCCAGAAGTTCTCCGCAGCCACCACCTGGATCGCCCCCACGCCCGGCGCGGCCGGAGAGGAACCGCCTCCGCCGGAGGAGCCGGAGCAGGCCGCGACCAGGGCGAGTGCGCCCGCGGCCGCACTGCGCAGAGCCAGCCGTAACCGCCGGCGTGCCGGCGGGCGCGGCGCGGAAGCAGCCATGGTGCCTGCGCCTCTCTCGCACTGGGGACCTTGGGCTCCTTCCACGGTAATGGAGATCATGTCCAGCGGCTCGGTGGCCGGTCGCTCTGTGCGTGCGGCCGTGGCGGCCGGCCAGCGCGGGGTGGTTCCCCGGCCGGCGTCCCGAGGGGACCGTTGGCCGGCCTGGGTGTCGCCGGGTTGATCAGGCCGTTCCCCGACTGCGGCGGAGCGTGCCGAACACCGGAAGCGGGCCGGAACGCCGCATTCGGATCACGGTCGGACCGACTCGTTCGGGCGCTGGACGGCTCCTTGGGCGGATGACGCCGGCAGCTGCCAGCGGCGGGCGGTCTGCTGGGCCGCCCACATCCGGGCGTAGCGGCCGTCGGGTTCGGCGAGCAGTTCGGTGTGGGTGCCGCGCTGGGTGACCCGGCCCTCTTCGACGACCGCGATCTGGTCCGCGCCGACCACCGTGGACAGCCGGTGGGCGATCACCACCACCGTCCGGCCGGCCACCAGGCGTTCCACCGCCTGTTGGACCACCAGTTCCGACTCGCTGTCGAGGGCGGCCGTGGGCTCGTCGAGCAGGACCACGGGCGCGTCCTTGAGGATCGCCCGGGCGATCGAGATGCGCTGGCGCTCGCCGCCGGACAGGGCCGAGCCGATCTCGCCGACCCTGGTCCCGTACCGCTGCGGCAGCCGGTCCACGAACTCGTGCACGTTGGCGGCGCGGGCCGCCGCCTCGATCTCCTCGTCGGTGGCGTCCGGCCTCGCCATGGCGATGTTGGCCCGGATGGTGTCGTCGAAGAGGTAGACGTCCTGGAAGACCACGGCGATGTGGCGCAGTAGTTCGTCGGGTTCGAGGGTCCGCAGGTCCGTCCCTCCGAGCCGGACGGTGCCGTGCTGCGGGTCGGCGTAGCGGGCCATGAGCCGGGTGACGGTGGTCTTGCCCGAGCCGGACGGCCCGACAAGCGCGGTCAGGCTGCGTTCGGGCACGGTGAGGTCGAACTCCCGCAGGGTGGGGCGCTCCTGCCCGTCGTAGCCGAAGGTGACCTGCTCGAACCGGAGCTCGAAGCCCTTGGGTTCGGTGCCGCCGGGTTCGACCGGCAGGGACGGCAGTCGGAGGACCTCGTCCACCCGGGCCAGCGCGGCCTCGGACATCTCGAACAGCTTGGTCATCACGGCCGCCATGCTCAGCGGCTCCGCGAACCGCGCGGCGGTGACCACCACGGCGACCAACAGCCCGGGTGAGAGCCGGGCGTCCAGGACCAGCGCGGCGCCGACCGCGACCAGCGCCACCAGGGCCAGCCGGACCAGGAGTTGGGCCGCGGCGAGGGGCACGGCGGCCGAGCGGTTCGCGGCCGACTGGGCGTGGTGCTGGTGGGCGAGCACCTCCTTCAGCCGGGGCGAGCCGGCGCCGGACTGCCCGGTGGCCCGGAACACCGGCTGGCCCTGCACGTACTCGACGATCCGGCTCGCCGTCCGCGCGTCGGCCTCGTCCACCGCGTGGAAGCCGGCGTTGGACGATCGCTGCACCCGGCGGACCAGCGGCAGTGCCGCGCCCACCGCCGCCGCGAGCACCAGTCCGAGCCGCCAGTCCAGCAGGACGACCACCAGGCCGAGCACCGCCGGGACGGTCACCAGCTGGACGAACAGGGTGGACAGCGTGGACACGGCGGTGGCCGCGGCGGTCGCGTTGGCGCCGACCACCGAGGTCAGGTCGCCGGCCGCCCGGCGGGCCAGCTCCTGCTGCGGGATCGCCCGTAGCCGCTCGCCCAGTCGCAGTCTGGTGGCCTCGGTGACCAGGTGCCAGTAGCCGTAGGTGAAGCCCAGCTCCCGGACCCGCAGCGCCCCTTCGAGCACCACCAGGACGGCCAGCACCCCCGTCCAGAGCCAGGCCCGGCCGGTGTCCACCGGCTCGTGGGTGAGCTCGGCGAGCAGCGGTACGAAGCTCGCGTACGCCGCCGCCTGGACCAGGCTCGCCGCGACCGAGATCCGCAGGGTGCGGCGGAACTGCGGCGCGTACGGGCCGGCCGCGGTGAGCATCAGGCGCAGGATCCGGCTCATCGGACGGCCTCCTTTCCGGTGGTGTCCTGGGCGCCGGTGGCGTCCTGGGCGTTCGAACCGTGGCCGGACAGCCCCCAGCCGGCCGCCCGGTCGTGGCGGGCCCAGAGCCGGGCGTAGCGGCCGTCGGCGGCGAGCAGGTCGGCGTGCCGGCCGCGTTCGACGATCCGTCCGCGGTCGAGCACGGCGATCTGGTCGGCGTCGGCGATGGTGCCGAGCCGGTGGGCGATGACCAGGACGGTCCGGCCGCGGGTGAGCCGGGCCACCGCCTCCTGGATGGCGGCCTCGCTCTCCGGGTCGGCGAAGGCGGTGGCCTCGTCGAGGACGACGACCGGCGCGTCGGAGAGGATCGCGCGGGCGATGGTGATCCGCTGGCGCTGCCCGCCGGAGAGCCGGGAGCCGCGTTCCCCGACCTGGGAGCGGTAGCCGTCCGGCAGTTCTTCGACGATGAAGTCGTGGGCGGCGGCGGCCAGGGCCGCGGCGCGGACCTCGGCGTCGGTGGCCTGCGGCCGGGCGAGGCGGATGTTCTCCTCGACGGTTCCGGCGACCAGGAAGGGCTCCTGGAACACCAGGGCGACGTGCCTCAGCAGCAGGTCCCCGGCGATGTCGCGGACGTCCACCCCGCCGACGCGCACCGAGCCTGCCTCGACGTCGAAGAAGCGCGGGATCAGCCGGGCCACCGTCGACTTGCCGGAACCGGACGGGCCGACCAGCGCGCACACCGTACCGGCCGGGATGTCCAGGTCGACGCCGTCCAGGACGGGCTCGGTCCGGTCGGCGCCCGGGTAGCGGAAGGTGACGCCCTCCAGGGTGACCGCGGAGCCCTCCGGCACGCGCGGATGAGCCGGGGCGGGCAGGGGCTCGGCGGCCAGCAGCTCGGCGACCCGCACCGCGCCCGCCTTGGCGTCGTTGAGGTGGTTGGCCAGGTGCATCAGCGGCGCCACCGCCTCGACCGGCATCGCCCCGGTCATCAGGGCGAGCAGCAGCTCGGTGGTGGAGATCCAGCCGGCCGCGCGCATCGGCACCGAGGCGGCGGCCACCACCAGCAGCGTCGGCAGCGGCACCACGAACAGCTGGTTGACCACGCCGGAGGCCCGCGAGGTGGCGATCCACGCGGCCACCGCCGTGGTGAACTCCCGTACCGAGGCGGTGAACCGGCCGACCGACGAGCGGCCGTCGTCGAAGGTGGTCCGCACCACCGGCATGCCCTGGACGAACTCCACCACGGCCGCGTTGACCCGCTCGTTGGCGGCGTTGTACCGGGCCCGCTGCTCGGCGTGGTCCCGGGTCAGCAGCGACATGCAGACGATCGCCACCGGGACCACCACCAGCACCGCGAGCAGCAGTCGCCACTGGACGACGCCGAGGGCGAGCAGCGCGGCCAGCGGCTGGGCGATCCCGGAGCCGACGAACGGCAGGGCATCGGCCACCGCGTTGTGCAGGGCCTTGACGTCGTCCTGGACGATCTTCTTGATCCGCCCGGAGCCCAGCCGCTGCACCTCGCCGAGCGGCATCCGGGCCAGCGCGTCGGCCAGTCGGCGGCGCAGCGCGACCTCGAAGTCGTAGCTGGCCTCGTGCGCCAGATGGTCGGCCAGCCGGCGGGCGGCGAAGGACAGCACCAGCGCCGCGAGCGCACCGACGGTCCAGCCGACCGGGAAGGACGGATCGGCGTTGAACAGCCCGCCCGTGGCGTAGGCGGCGCAGACGAAGCCCGCGACCGCCCCGGCCCCGGCCATGACGCCGAGCAGGGCGGCCGACCGCAGCCGGGCGCGGATGCCCGGCTCGGTGGCCACCAGGGCGGACAGCGTGCGCAGTCCGCCTTCCGTGTGCTCAGCCATGGTCCGACTCCCGTATCAGGGCGGCGAGTTCGCGCCGGTTCACCTTGCCGAGGGCGGTCCGGGGGAAGGCGTCCAGCACGACCAGGCGGTCCGGAAGTTTGAACGCGGCGAGGCCGCGGCCGGTGAGGTGGGCGTTCAGCTCGGCACGGGTGGGTGCGGCGCCCTGGGCGATCACGCAGGCGCAGCTGCGCTCACCGAGCACGTCGTCCGGCACCCCGACCAGCGCCGCGTCGTGCACGGCCGGGTGGGCGACCAGCAGGTTCTCCACCTCCTCCACCGGGACCTTGTCGCCGCCCCGGTTGATCACGTCCTTGATCCGGCCCTCGACGATCAGGTGGCCGCTGGGCAGTCGGCGCACCAGGTCGCCGCTGCGGTAGAAGCCGTCCGGGGTGAACGCGGCGCGGTTGGCCTCAGGCGCGCGGTAGTAGCCGCGGATCGTGTACGGGCCGCGCACCAGCAGCTCGCCGGTCTCGCCCGGAGCCACTTCGCGGTCGTCCGGACCGACGATCCGCAGCTCGTCGTGCTCGGCCAGCGGGCGGCCCTGGGTCTCCAGCAGCAACTCCTCGAAATCGTCCGCGCGGGTGTAGTTGAGCAGGCCCTCGGCCATCCCGAACACCTGCTGGAGGGCACACCCGAGTACCGGGCCGACCCGCCGGGCGGCCTCGGCCTTGAGCCGGGCCCCGCCGACCTGGAGCAGTTCCAGGCTGCCGAGGTCCGCAGGCGTCCACTCGGCGGCCTCCAGCCAGAGCAGGGCGAGCGGCGGCACCAGCGCGGTGGCGGTGACCCGCTCCCGCTCGATCAGCGGGAAGGCGTCGTCGGGGCTTGGGGTCGGGGTGAGCACCACCGTGCCGCCCACGCTCAGCGTGCCCAGCAGGCCCGGGCAGGCCAGCGGGAAGTTGTGCGCGACCGGCAGCGCGGCCAGGTAGCGGGTGGAGGCGTCGAAGCCGCACACCTCGGCGCCGGCCGTGGCGTTGTAGACGTAGTCGTCGTGCGTGCGCGGGATGAGCTTGGGCGCGCCGGTGGTTCCGCCGGACAGCAGCAGCAGCGCCACGTCCGACGGGTCCGGCCCGGCCAGCGGCAGCGGGTCGGCGGTCACCTCGGCCAGCGCCGTGAACTCCTGCGCCTCGCCGGCCACCAGCACCTCGCGCAGCTGTGGCGCCTCGGCCAGCAGGGTGCGGGCGAGCGCCCGGTGGTCGTGGCCGAGGTGGACGTCCGGGATCACGTACGCCCGCGCCCCTGACAGCTGGGCCAGGTGGACGAGTTCGGTCTCGCGGTGCGCGGGCAGGGCGAGCACCGGGACCGCGCCGAGCCGGAACAGCGCGAACAGCAGGGGTACGAACTCCGCGATGTTCGGCAGTTGGACCAGCACCCGGTCACCGGCGGTGAACCCGCGTCGGTGCAGTCCGGCGGCCAGCCGGTCGGCGAGGTCGTCGACCTCGCGGTAGGTCCAGCGGTGGCCGCCGTCCACCACGGCGGTGTGCTCGGGCGTGGCGAGCGCCTGTTCGCGCAGCAGCGAGCCGAGGGTGCGGCCCCGCCAGTAGCCGAGTTCGCGGTAGCGGTCCGCGAACTCCGTCGGCCAGGCGGTGAATCCGTCGAGCATGTGGCCCTTCCAGGGGGATCGGTGGGTCAGTGGTCGGCGGGCACGACGTACGGGGCGACGGCGGCGAGCTTCTCGCAGGTCTCCTCGTACTCCCGGGCCGGCCGCGAGCCGGCGACGACGCCCGCGCCGGCGCGCAGCCAGGCCCGGCCGTCGCGCTGGTAGACGGCGCGCAGCACGAGCGCGGCGTCGAGCGAGCCGTCGGCGTCGGCCATCAGCACCGTTCCGGCGTACAGGCCGCGCGGCTGGTCCTCCAGTTCGGCGATCAGCCGGTAGGCGGCGGCCTTGGGGATGCCGGAGGCGGTGACGGGCGGGAACACCGCGCCGAGCGCGTCCCAGCCGGTGCGGCCCTCGGCCAGGGTGGTGGCGACGCGGGAGGCCAGGTGCTGGACGCTGCCGCGCCGCTTGACCGTCATGAACTCGGTGACGTGGGTGGACCCGGGCCGGCCGACGGAGGTGAGCTCCTCGACCGCGAGGCGGACCGAGGCGGCGTGTTCGTAGACCTCCTTCGGGTCGGTCAGCAGCTCGGCGCGCAGCGCCTCGTCGGTGCCGGGGTCGCCGGTGAGCGCCCGGGTGCCGGCCAGCGGCTGGGTGGAGACGCGGCCCGACGTGTCCGTCTCGACCACCGTCTCGGGGCTGAACCCGGCGGCCTGCCAGCCGCCGAGGTCCAGCAGGAAGGACCGGGCCGGGGTGTTGTGGCGGCGGCCGGTCAGGTAGGTGGCGCACAGGTCGACCCGGAACGGGACGGGCACCGGGCGGGACACGATGGCCTTCTCCAGCCGGCCGCGCCCTATCTCGGCGACCGTGTGGGAGACCCCGCAGTGGTATGTCGTGGGGTCGGCGCGTATGTCGACCGGGACCGGCTGGTGCCCGGGCCGGGCGCCGGGTTCGGCGACCAGCTTGAGCGCGGCGTCCAGCTCGCCCGGGTCCACCGCCCGGACCAGCACCCGGTCCGCCGTGATCTCGAACTCCAGCCGGGGGACGACGAGATGGGCGAGCACCTGGTCGTCGGCCGGCAGGTCCGGGGCAGCCAGCTCGAAGCAGGCCCAGCCGTAGGCGCGCCAGTCGGCGACCGGTGTGCGTTCCAGGGCCTCGGCGACCTGCCGCCACGGGGTGCCGGACCACTCCAGGGCCTCGCCGTCACCGGTGCGCACGTGCCGGGCGTCGACCCTGACCTCGGCCAGCGCGTCGCCGGCGACGCGCCAGCGCCCGCCGCGCTCGTACACGACGTACTCGCCGAGCATCCCCGAACCGGTCAGCTGGGCGACGACCGCGAGCGGGTCGAACGGCCCCTGGACGGTTGACTCCTGGTACTGCTGGATCAAGACGGTGCTCCTCACGGGGTGGTGCGCAGCGGGGCGGCGATCAGGTCGGCGACGGCGCGGGCGTTCTGCTCCTCGATGCAGCTGAAGTGGTTGCCCTCGATGTCGGTGACGGTCAGCTCGCCGAGGACCACGTCCTGCCAGAAGGCGAGCGTGGTCTCGTCCATGCCGGGGGCGAAACCGGAGGAGCCGCGCGGGCGCAGGAAGCGCACGTCACCGGCGTACGGGGGAGGGGTGAACCGGGCCGAGCGGAAGCTCTGGGCGAACACCCGGAACATGCCCTCGGCCATCTCGGCGGGCAGCTCCTGGCCGGTCTCGGCGGAGGCGGCGCGGGCGTAGCGGGCGAAGCGCTCGCTGCGGGTGTGCGCGGTGAGCAGGCGGAAGTACGCGGCGGCGGCGTCGAGTTCGGGATCGCCTCCGACGTCGAGCAGGGAGCCCTCCGGCACCTTGCCGCCGTGGCGCTCGATCACCTGCATGAAGGCCTTCAGGACGGCGTCGGGGTCGACCGGGCCGAAGCCGGCCTGCGGCAGCGCGATGTGCAGGTTGGGCAGGAACAGCAGCTCGATCATCAGGTCGTCGTCGACGTCGAAGACCACCGGGTGGCTGCTGGCCAGGACCAGGTCCTCGACCACGATGCCGCGCTCGTCCAGCCGGCGCGCCACCTCGGTGGCGTAGAGGCCGCCGAGGCAGTAGCCGACCAGCTGGACCCGGGTGTGGCCCTCGGCGATCAGCCGTTCGGCGTAGTCGTCGGCGGCCCGTTCGATCACCTCGGCCGGGTCGATCGCCAGGTACCGCTCGGTGTCGTCGATCACGATGCCGAGCACCGGCCCGAGGTTCTGGGCGACCAGTTCCTTGGCGAGCGGCCGGTAACAGTCCATGGTGCCCAGACCCGCGTGGAACAGGACACGCAGCGGGCCGTCGCCGCCGGTGCCGAACGGCACCAGCAGGGCGTTGCCCGACTCGCCGCGCCGGCCGACGAGTTCGGGTTCGGCGCCGTCGCGCCCGCCGGTGTCGCGCCCGCGCAGGAAGCGGGCGAGCGCCTCGACGGTCGGCTGGTTGAGCAGCCGGCGCAGCAGGGTGTCGAAGGGGAGGTCGGCGGCCTGCGGCAGCACCTCGCGGAGCCGACCGGCCATCCGCGCCATGATCAGCGAGTCGGCGCCGCGCTCGTAGAAGCTCTCGCTGCGGCCGATCCGGGCTACGGCGAGCGTGGATGCCCACAACTCGGCCAGCCTCGCCTCCAGTTCGTCGGCGGGCGCGTCGCCGGTGGCGGTCGGTTCGGCGGTACCGGCCGCCGGGCGCCAGGTGCGCAGGGTCTTCCGGTCGACCTTGGCGTTGCCGGTGAGCGGGAGGGCGTCGGCCACCTGGAGGTGCGAGGGCACCATGTGGGCCGGGAGCCGCTCGGAGAGGTGCTCGCGCAGCCCGGCCTCGGTCACCGGGGTGCGGTCGGTCTTCAGCCGCGCGGCGAACAGGTGGACGGCCTGCGGGGTGAGGGCGTGACCGTCCTCGGGCAGGGTCAGTACCCGCTCGGCGCCGGTGGCCTCGATGAGCCGCAGCCACTGGTCGCGGTCGAGGTAGGAGGGGCCGCCGTCGCGCAGTTCGTCGGCCGGCGGAGTCATCAGGAAGGCCTGCGAGGCGAGGATCCAGGGGTGCTCCCTGGTGGGCTCGGTGAGCACCAGCCGGCCTCCGGGGGCGACGAGTTCGGCGAGCCTGGCGAGCGCGGCAGGGATGTCCCGGGCGTTCTCCAGCACGCCGGCGGCCAGGACCACGTCGAAGGAGTTCGGGGCGAGGCCCTGCGCGCGGTGGTCCCGGTCGACGTCGAAGACGCCGAAGCGCACTCCGGTGTGCTCGCCGAACCGGGCCCGGGCCTCGGGCAGGAAGAACGGCGCCACGTCGGTGAACAGGTAGTCGACCGCGGTGCCGGCCAGTGCCTCCAGGACCGACTCGGTGGTGCCGCCGGTGCCGGCGCCGGCCTCCAGGACGCGCAGCGGCCGGCCGGCCCCGGCGGTTTCGGCGGCGATCCGCTGGAACAGGGTGGCCACCGCCCGGTTGAGGTAGCGGGCCATCGCGTTCTCCCGGTACAGCGCCCGGGTGGTGGCGAACCCGCCCTCGGGGTAGAGGAGTTCGAGCGGGTCCTGACGGCCGGCCAGCAGCTCGGTCAGGTGCTCGGCGTTGCGGCGCAGGTAGGCGGGGAACTCCGGGGTGCCCAGCTCGGCCGTCCAGGCCCGCTCGGCGCGTTCCCAGCGGGCGGCGGCCGTTGCCGCGTCGACCGGGCCGAGGTCGGTGCCGGCGAGGATCGACTCCCAGCGGCGCGCCAGCCAGCGGTGCCGCTCGGCGACGTCCTCGCCGGCCTGGGCCAGGGCGAGCGCCATCGAGGTCAGTACCGCGTGGTCGAGCCGTTCGACGGCGTCCGCGACGGTGGCCGGGTCGAGCCCGGGGACAGCCGCGTCGGCCTCGACCGAGGCCGACGCCAGCAGCGCGCTGTCGTCGGGCGTCTGCGCCCCGGTGCGAGCGGGTTCGACGATGCCGAGCAGGCCCTCGCCGTCCAGGACCACCCCGGCCGCGGCGACCGCCGGGTGGGCGAGCAGCGCGGCCTCGATCTCGCCGAGCTCGATCCGGTGCCCGCGCAGTTTGACCTGGGTGTCCTCGCGTCCCAGGAACTCGATCTCGCCGCCGGGCAGGTAGCGTCCGAAGTCGCCGGTGCGGTAAAGGCGTTGGCCGTCCATCGGATGGGTGAGGAAGTGGCGCGCGGTGGTGTCCGGGTCGCCGAGGTAGCCCTGGGCGAGGCCGTCGCCGGTGATGTACAGCTCGCCGGCCGTCCAGACCGGGCGGTCCCGCAGGGCCGCGTCGAGCACCCGGAAGCCCTGGTTGGCCAGCGGGCGTCCGTACGGGATGCTGCGCCAGCCGGGTTCGAGGCCGCGGTACCGGTGGGTGATGGACCAGATGGCGGCCTCGGTGGCGCCGCCGAGGGCGACCGCCTCCAGACCGGGCAGGCGGGTGGTGATCTCGTCGGGGAGGGTGAGCGGCACCCAGTCGCCGGAGAGCAGGGCGAGGCGCAGCGACGGCAGCGCCATGGTGGGCGCGGAGTCCAGGTAGGAGGCGAGCATCTGCATCATCGCGGGCACCGAGTCCCAGACGGTGACGCCGTGGTCGGCGACCAGGTCGGCCCAGTGCGAGGGGTCGGTGCGGCGCTCGTGGTCCGGCAGGACGAGCGCCCCGCCGACCGAGAGCGGGCCGAACACGTCGTAGACCGACAGGTCGAAGCCGAGGTTGGCCAGGCCGAGCACGCGGTCCTCGGCGGTGACCGCGTAGCGGCGGTTGACGTCCGCGACGGTGTTGGCCGCGGCGCGGTGGCTGACCACGACGCCCTTCGGCCGACCGGTCGACCCGGAGGTGTAGATCACGTAGGCGGGGCCGTCCGGGTCGCCACCGTCCGGCAGCGGCGGCTCCACGGGCGTGAGACCGTCCACCGCGATGGCACCGGGCGCGACCTCCGTCCAGGACTGGGTGAGCACGTGCCGCACGCCCGCGTCCGCCAGGATCGCCTCCCGGCGCAGCGCCGGCTGCACGGTGTCCACGGGCAGGTAGACCGCCTCGGCGAGGAGGGTGCCGAGCACGGCCGCGACCTGTTCGACGCCCTTGTCCATGACGATCGCCACCCGCTCGCCCGGCGTGCAGCCGGCCGCGCGCAGCGCCTCGGCCACCGCCGCGGCCCGGCCGGCGAGCTCGCCGTAGCTCACGGTGCCGTGCGGGCCGATCACGGCGGGCCGGTCCGGAGTGCGGGCGGCCTGGGCGAACACCGGGTGGTGCAGCGGGGCGTCCGGCAGCGGCGCGGCGGTGTCGTTGACCGCCCGCCGCTGCTCGGCCTGCCAGGCGGGCAGGGGGACGACGTCTTCGGCGTCCCAGGGTCGGTCATCGGCCGCGAGCTCGCGCAGCAGCGCCTCGAAGGCGTCGAACATGTCGTCCGCCAGGCCGTCGGGGAAGATCCCCTCGCGGATGTCCCAGTTGACCTGGAGGCCCTCGGCGTCGTCCATGGCCTGGCAGTCGATGAACACCTGCGGGGTCTGCGTGATGCCGAAGCCGTCCAGGCGGCCCTCGGCGCGACGCTCGGTGGCGTCCTCACCGAGGCCGATCGCGCTGGTGAAGACCACCGGCATCAGGGCGGCCTCGCGCCCGCGCCGGCGGGCGAGTTCGCGCAGCACCTCGACACCGGAGCAGAGCCGGTGGTCGAGGTCCTCGAAGAGCCGGCCGCCGAGCGCCCGGGCCCGCTCGGCGAAGGACGCGCCCTGCGCCCAGTCGACGGCGAGCAGGCTGACCGAGGTGAAGTCGCCCACCACCTGGCCGACCTGCGGGTGCAGCGGCAGCCGGTTGAGCACGGTGAGGTTGAGGGTGAACTCCGTTGTGCGGCTCCACCGTTCGAGTACGGCGGCGTACCCGGCGAGCACCACCGACGACGGGGTGAGGCCGTGCCGCCGGGCGCGCTCGCGCAGCGCGTCCCAGGCGGCGGTGTCCAGCTTGAGGAAGCGGCGGCGGAACCGGCCGGGGGTCTCCCGGTCGAGCACCGGCAGGTCGGGGGCGGGCGGAAGCCCGTCGATCCGCTCCCACCAGTAGGCGCGATCGCGCTCGTGCCGGGGCGACTCGCGCAGTGCCCGCTCGGCCAGCAGGTAGTCGCGGAACTCCAGCTCCAGCGCGGGGAGGTCGACGTCCGGTCGGGCGTGCAGGGTCTCGAACTCGGCGAGCAGCAGCCAGATGCTGGCCCAGTCGGCGATCAGGAAGTCCATCGACAGGTGGAGGACGGCCCGCTCGTCGGTCCGGGTGACCCGGAGGTCGAACAGCGGCCACTGGTCGGTCCGGTACACCCGGTGGCCGAAGTCCTCGCGGACCGCGTCGAGTTCGGTCTGGAGCAGGTCCTGCCCGGCACCCCGCAGGTCGGTGGCGGGCACGGTCAGGTGCGGGACCTCGGGCAGCACCCGCTGGTAGCCGTCGGCCTCGACCACGGCGCGCAGCATGCCGTGCCGCCGGACCAGTCGGTTCCACGCCCGCTCGGTGCGCTGCGGGTCGAGATCGGGGTAGTTGACCTCCAGGTAGACGTGGCAGGCGACCTTCCCGTGGCCGAAGGCGTCGCCCCGGCCGAGCAGGTAGGCGGCCTGCACGTCGGTGAGCGGGAAGGGCACGGCGCGGGACTGCGGATCGGGGACGATCGCGGGCCCGGCGTGCTCCTCGGCCAGGCGCGCGAGGACGGCCTCCTTGCCCGCCCTGAGCCGGGCGAGCAGGTCCGGGGTGAGGGCGCCCTTGGGCGCCCGGTACCGGAGTTGGCCCGCGTCCTCCCACAACTGCACTCCGGTGCGGCGGAGTTCGGCGATCAGCTCGGTGACGTTCATGCGTGCGTGGCCTCTTCGGGTCGCGGACGGATGTTGGCGTTGAACCGGAACACGTTGTCCGGGTCCCAGGCGGTCTTGAGCCGGACCAGGCGCTCGTAGGCCTCGGGCCCGTAGGCGGCGCGGACCCACTCCGGCTCGGGGTCGGGCAGCAGGTTGACGTACGGGCCCCGGGTGACCGGCTGGAGGGCGCGCCAGCCGTCCCGGGCCGGGCGCAGGTGGGCGGGGCTGTCCGGGTCGCCGTACCACTGGGCGCAGATCTCGGCGAACCAGGCGGCGTCCCGGTGGGTGAAGGCGGTCGGCCCGGCGGGGGCGCCGGCGATGGCGCCGCCGAGCGCGCCGAGCACCACCGAGAAGTTCGGCCCACCGGTCGCCCAGCGGGCGAGCAGGTCGTCGATGGTGGCGTCGGACAGTTCCGGCAGCAGCTCGCCGCGGTTGTAGACCTGCTGGCGGGTGACGTCGGGCGGGGACGGCAGCAGCCGCTGGTAGGCGGTGTACGCCATCGGGCGGATGCCGTCCGCGACCGGTGCGGGGTCGCCGTGGCGCAGCGGGCCGAGCACCTCGTCCGTGCGGTCCGGATCGCCGAACCAGGTCGGGATCAGCACCATCGAGCGTTCGAAGTGCAGCCGCTCGGGGACGAACGGCAGCGGGGGAGCGGTCCAGAGCAGCATGATCAGCGAGGCCTCGTCGGGGGCCTCGGCCAGCCAGTCCCGGGCGGTGCGCAGCACGGCCGGGGCGTGCGCGGCCGGGTGGACCAGCGGACCGGCCGTCACACCGGCCACCGGGTGCAGCCGGAAGCCGAACCGCACCACGACGCCGAAGTTGCCGCCGGCGCCGCGCAGGCCCCAGAAGAGTTCCGGGTGCTCGTTCGCACTCGCCCTGAGCTGTCGCCCGCCGGCCGTGACCAGGTCGAAGAACACGGCGTTGTCGCTGGTCAGCCCGTACTGGCGGGAGAGGTCGCCGATGCCGCCGTTCAGGGTGTGGCCGGCGATGCCGACGTCGGGGTTGCGCGGGCCGGGCAGGGCGAGGCCGTGGCGCTGGGTAGCGGCGTCGAACTCGCCCCAGGTGACGCCGGGTTCGGCGACGGCCAGGCGGTTCTCCGGATCGACCTCGATCCCCTTCATGCCGCCGAGGTCGATGACCATCCCGCCGTCGCAGGTGCCCCAGCCGGCGACGTTGGCGCCGCCGCCGCGCACCGCGACCGGCAGGCCGTGGCGGCGGGCGTGCTCCAGCGCCGTCCGGACGTCCGTCGGGTCGGCACAGCGGGCTATCGCGGCCGGGCGCCGGTCGGCGCGGGCGTTGCGCACCCGGCGGGCCTGGTCGTAGCCGGGGTCGGTGGGGGTGATCAGTTGCATGCGGGGCTCCGCTCGAAGACCGCGCCGTGGACGTCGGCGGGGTGGATCTCGTGTTCCAGGCCGGTGAGCCGGACCGCCCGGACGCCGGTGCGGTCGGCCGGTTCGGCGGCCAGCCGGCGGTCCGTCCCGGCCAGCGTGTCGAAGGCCTCGCGGTCCTGCCGCGCCACGCCGAAGCGCACCCGGGCCACGCCGAGCGCGCCGTTGGGGTGGCTGACGGCGGCCGGCCGCTGCGGCGGGTCGTACTGGGAGACGACGAACGGGAGCCGGGCCGGGGCCGGGGTGAGGAACTGGTACCGCACCCGGGAGCCGTCCGGCGTGCTGCGGCGTCCCTTCATCACCCGCGAGCCGGGGATCCCGGTCTCGCGCAACGCCCTTTGTGCGCCGGTCAGTTCGGTGTCGTCGGTCTCCAGTGCCACGTCCCGCCAGCCTTCGCCGCCGGCCGCCCAGCGGGCCAGCCGCCGGCCGGCCGGGGCGCCGTTGACGAGCCCGAACGGCAGGCTCAGCAGGCCGAACCGCTCCGGCAGTTCGAAGAGTTCGATGAACGGGCCGGACTCGAACCAGATCAGGGCGTTGTGGGCCTTGTCCGGTGCGCTTCCCCAGGTCACGGTGAACCCGGCGGCGGTGAAGTCCGCGACGGCGGACCGGATGTCGTGCACCTTGCAGAGGATGTGACTGCACCTCAGGTCGAGACTGCGTGTCATGGTGCTCATTTCCGTGCTGCTCTTCGATCGGCTGGGGTGTGTTCGGCTGCGGTACGGCCGCCGGCGGTCCGGGCGGTGAACAGTCGCTGCCCGAGCGGGGCCAGCGGGTGGCTCTCGGAGGGGAGCGTGCGGACCTCGGGGATCCCGGCGCCGGCCAGGACGCCGAGCCACTGCTCACGGGAGAGGAAGGTGGTGCCGGAGGCCAGCCGGGCGTCCTGGGCGGCCGTCATCATGAACGCCTGCGAGGAGAGGATCTCCAGATGCTCCCTGGTCGGCTCGGTGATCAGCAACCAGCCGCCGGGGACGAGGAGTTCGGCCAGCGCGCGGACGGTGGCGTCGGTGTCCCGGGCGTTGTTCAGCACCCCGGCCGCGATCACCACGTCGAAGGAGCCGGGGGCGAGGCCCTGCTCGTCCGGTGCCCGGTCGATGTCGTACGTTCCGTAGCGCAGCCACGGCAGCCGGGCGAACCGCTGCCGGGCCGGGTCGAGGAAGAACCGGGACACGTCGGTGAACAGGTAGTCCACCCGGGCCTCCGGTTCGCCGGCGAGCGCCGTCACCACCGCCTCGGTGGTGGCCCCCGTTCCGGCGCCGACCTCCAGCACCCGCAGCGGCTCGCCGCCGCCCGCGGCGGCGAGCCGGCGGACCGCGGTGGCGACGGCGGTGTTGAGGTAGCGGGCGGTCACGGTGTCGCGGTACACGGCGTCCGCGAGCTCGGTCCGCCCCTCGGGGAAGAGCAGCAGCGTCGCCTGCTGCTCGCCCGTCAGCAGCGCGGGCAGCCGCTCGGCGTTCAGCCGCAGGTAGTCGACGAACTCGGCGCCGCCCAGTCCGTCCTTCCACAGCCCGGCGGCCCGGTCCCAGGCCCGGGCGGTGGAGACCGTGTCGGCGGTGCGGACCCCGGTGTAGCGCTTGCCGTCCCGAGTGAGCCACTCGCGTTCGGTCAGCACGGTCAGCCAGCGTCCGACGAGGACGTGGTGGGCGGGTGCGACCCCGGCTAGCAGCTCCTCGACGGTGTGTCCGGTCCCGGCGGGCAGCAGCAGCCCGCGGTCCTGGAAGGACAGCAGCATCGCGGCGAGTACCGCCTCGTCGAGCCGGCGGACGAACTCCTCCGTCTGACCGTGTGCGATGTGCCGGGCCTGCGGTTCGGCGGCCTCGGCGGCGGCCCGGACCACGTCGTCCAGCGTCGGCGCCCCGGCGGCCCCCGTCGGCCACAGCTCGGTCACCGGGAGCGGCTCGTGGTGCTGCCCGGGCCGGAGCACGGGGTAGCCGAGCCGGGCCGTGACGTCCTGCCACATCCGGGCCAGCGTCAGGTGGTACTGCTCGGGCCGCTCCGCGCCGGGCTCGCCGAGCACCGCCGCCCGCAGGCCGAGCAGGTCCGCCCCGATCGCGCCGGGCCAGTCCGCGCCGAGCGCGTCCCGGTAGCGCGGTGGCTCGGCCGGGCCGAGGACGGCCGTGGTGCGTTCGGCCAGGTGGCCGGTGCCCGACCCGTCGAAGTCGAACCGCTCCTTCACCGCGTCCGGGATGTGCAGCCGCGGGCTCCACAGCACCGGGCCGTGCGGGTCGGTCAGGGTGAGGCTGCCCGCTGCCGTGCCCAGGGTCACCCGGTGCAGCAGGTGCACGTGGTTGTCGGGGTCCGCCGGGTCCACCTCGTTCTGCACCCGCAGGGTGGCCGGGATCCCGCCGACCGTCCCGCTGAGCAGCCCGAACGGGCCGGTGGCCGGCAGCGCCTCCAGGTTCCACGGGCGCAGCGTGCCCAGCGCGTTCCCGAGGATGTGCACCAGCGGGAACGCGACCTGCACCGAGCAGGCAGCGTCCAGGTACAGCGCCGACCGCCGGTCCAGCAGCCGCCGGGCCGCCGCGGTGAACCGCCGCACGGCAGGCAGCCGGGCGTACAGGTCGCCCAGCCGGTACGTCACGCCCCGGCGGCGGGCCTCGCGCAGGCAGGCGGCCAGGTCGTCATGGTGCACCGGCTGCTCCTGGAGGACGTGGACGCCCCGGCCGAGCAGCTTCAGCGCCAACTCCGTGCCGGCGCCGCCCATCACGCCCGAGCGCACCACCACGCAGGCCAGGTCGACGTCGCCCGGCAGCGTGTCCGGATCGGTGTACAGCGGCACCCCGTACCGGCGCGCGCACTCCACCGACCGCTCACCGCCGCGCGCCAGCACCCCGGCGATCTCGAACTCCTCCGGCAGCCCGGCGAGGGCGGCCAGGTAGAACTGGCCGAACGTCGTCCCGCACACCACCACCCGCAGCCGACGGCCCTTCACAGCGCTCCCTCCTCTTCCACGGCGAGCTCGGCGAGGGCCGCGTCGGCCACCGTCAGCACGACCCCCGGCACCTTCCGCAGCCGCCCGACGGCCGCGACCGGGTCGAGTACCGCGTCCGCGAAGTGCACCCCGGCCGGCACCTCGCCGTGCAGGACCGCCAGGGCGGCCACCGCCGTCGCCGCGCCGGTCAGTTCGGCGATCCCCGGCGCCCGCAGCACCGCCGTCCGGCTGACCGGGCGGCCGTCGGCGACCCCGTCCAGCTGGGCCAGCAGCACGGCGTACGGGCTGCGTCCGGCGAGGTCCAGCGCCGTCGCCCGGCACAGCGCCGCGACGGCGTCCGCCCGGTTCAGCGTGCGGGCCGCGTCGAGGGCGGCGGCGAGGTGCTCGCCGTCCAGCGCAGTGAACCACCGGCCGTGGTCGAGCCCGAGGGCGCGGGCCACCCGCTCGCCCTCGCCGTCCAGGTACGGCAGGACGGTGACCGGGCGCGGCAGGTACGGCAGGCGCTGCCCGGTGGCCCGGGCCAGCGCACCCGGGCGGCGGGCGCCGTCGGTCCAGGCGGCCAGCGGCTCGCTGTCGGTGCCGAGGACGCCGTGCAGGTAGTCCTCGGCACCGGTCGCCGTGAACGCGTCCAGGACGGCCGCACCGGCGGTGAGCCGGTGCGTCTCGGCGAAGTCCTGCCGGGCCAGCCAGCGCGGCAGCAGCCCGGACAGGCCGGGCAGCGCGCCGGCCGCGAACACGGCTGCGCCGTCGGCCGCTTGGAGGGTGTCGAGGCCGTCGGCAGTCCCGGCGTCCACGTGGTGCGCACCCGCCGTGAGGACCGCCCGGGCCACCGGGACGGCGGTGCGGTGCGACGGCCCCGCGCAGTGCACGACCAGCTCGCACCCCTCGACGAAGGCGGCCAGCGCGCTCTCGTCCTCGACGTCCACCCGGGCGGCCTCCGCCTCCGGGCCGAGGCCGGCGGCCAGCCGGGCGGCGCGCGCCTCGTCCCGCCCACCTATCCGCAGCGGCCCGGCTCCCCAGGCCGCCAGCAACCGGGCGGCCTGGGCCCCGACGGCGCCGTAGCCGCCGATGATGCCGATCACAGAGCTTTCTCCCTCAGGTCGTTGAGCAGGGCGACGTGCGTTCGAGGGCCGACCACGCCGGTCACAGCGCCCCTTCTTCCACGTCCGCCAGCTGGGCGAGCTCGTCGGCCACCACGGCGGCGACCTGGGCGAGGCTCGGGCCGGCGAAGATGCGGCGCAGCGGCAGTTCGACGGCGAAACGTTGCTGCACCCGGGTGATGAAGCGGGTGGCGAGCAGGCTGTCGCCGCCCAGCTCGAAGAATCCGCGCCGTCGGCCGACCTCCGGGATCCCCAGCAACTCCCGCCACATCGCGGCGAGCTCGCACTCCAGTTCGCCCTCCGGCGGCTCGTCGGCGCCGAGCTCGTCCCCGGCGCTGGCCAGCACCGCCGCCACCGCCTTGCGGTCGACCTTGCCGTTGGTACTCAGCGGCAGCCAGGGCAGCACCTCGATCCGCTCGGGCACCATGTGGCCCGGCAGCAGGCCCCCGACGTGCTCGCGCAGCGCCGCCGGGTCGGGAGCCGCCACGCTGTGCGGGCGTTCGGCCCACAGCAGGTCCGTGAACGACCCGCCCACCGGCCGGTGACCGGCCCCGCTCAGCCCGGCGCGCGCGAACAGTTCCGCCCAGCGGTCTCCAGGGAGCATCGGCGAGCCGGCCAGGCGTCGGGCCCGGTCGAAGCCGTCGTACCCGCGGTCGAGCAGACCCGCCGTCAGCAACGCCACCGGCGTCAGCGCGGCGCGCTCCACCGCGAGCAGCCGTCCGCCCGGCCGCGCCAGCAGAGCGGCCATCGCCGGGCCCTGCCCGGGCTCCGGGTAGCGGTGCAGCACGTTGCCGGCCAGCACCACGTCGAAGCCGTACCGCAGGTCATCCGGGACCGTCGAGCCGGGCAGCAGACGGCAGGCGGTGTCGTGCGGCAGGGCCTCCAGCCGCCTGGTCGCCGTGGCGACCAGGCCGGGGGCGCTGTCCAGCAGGGTGTAGCGCACCTGGCCGGGGCCGACCAGCCCGAGCAGCCGCTCGGCGGTCCGGCCGTCCCGCCCGGCCAGCTCGACCACCTCGACCGGTCGACCCAACTCATCCGAGATGTCCGCGAGTCGGGAAGCGAGCTCGGCGAGCGCGAGGGCCGTCCCGGGGTCGTGGTCGGCCAGGGCGGCCGGGGCGAGGACGTCGTCGTCCAGCAGCGCCGCCGGGTCGAGCCGGCCCGCCAGGATCTCCCGGTAGTCGCCGAGCCGTTCCAGCAGCCGCCGGTGTGCCCGCGCGATCAGCGCGCCGTACTCGTCCGCCCCGGCCCCGGGGGCCTCGCGGAGCAGCGCGGCCGCCAGCTCGGGGCCCGCCAGATAGCGGCCCTCGTCCTCGGCCAGCACCTTCCGGTCGACCAGCAGCGCCAGCCAGAGCCGCAGCACCGCATGGTGCTCGTCCACCGCGTCCAGGCGCGTCACCAGGTCCTCGAACCGCCAGGCCGTTCCCTCCCCGAGGGCGTCCGGGCCGAGCAGCCGGGCCAGCACCGCGCTCGCGGTGTCCGCCTCCAGCTCCCACGCGCCCGCCCGGGCCACGGCGACGTCGGCCGGCACTCCGGCACCACCGGACGCCCCGGAGCCGTCGACAGCCGCCGGGACGGGCACCACGCCCGCCACCAGCCTGCGGCCGGTCCCCTCGCCGACCACCGCGGCGACCGCCTGGCCCACCCCCGGCCCCGAGCGCAGTGCGGCCTCGATCTCGCCCAGCTCGATCCGGTGGCCGCGCAGCTTGACCTGCTGGTCGGCCCGGCCGAGGAACTCCAGCGTGCCGTCCGCCCAGTACCGTCCGAGGTCCCCGGTGCGGTACCAGCGCTCGCCCGCGTGGGCCACGAAGCGCTGCGCCGTCAGCTCGACGGCCCCCCGGTAACCGCGCGCCACGCCCGCGCCGCCGATCCACAGCTCGCCCGGCACGCCGTCCGGGCAGTCCCGGCCGAGCGCGTCCACCACCCGGAAGCGCTGGCCGCGCAGCGGGCGGCCGTACGGTACGGAGCGCCAGGCCGGGTCCACCCCGGCCACCTCGAAGCAGTTGGACCAGATCGCCGCCTCGGTCGCGCCGCCGAGCGCCACGAACCGGCACCGCGGCCGCAGCACGGCCAGCCGGCCGGGCAGGTCCAGCCCGACCCAGTCGCCGGAGACCAGCGCCAGCCGCAGCGGCTCCGGTGTGTCGGCGGCCTCGGCCACCGTCAGGAGCATGTCGAGCAGGGCCGGCACGGTGTTCCACACCGTCACCCCGTGCCGGCGCACCAGGTACAGCCAGCGCCGGGCGTCCCGGCGGTCCTCCTCGCCGATCAGCACGACCGCCCCGCCCGTCGACAGCGGGCCGAAGACGTCGTACACCGAGAGGTCGAAGTCCAGCGCGGACACCGCGAGTGTCCGGTCCTGCCCGCCGACGCCGAACCGCTCGTTGACGTCCGTGACGGTGTTCGCCGCCGCCCGGTGGGTGATCTCCACGCCCTTCGGCTCACCCGTGGAGCCCGAGGTGAAGATCACGTACGCCAGGTCGTCCGGGGAGGCCTGTGCCAAGGCCGCGGGTATCGCCGCCTCGGCCTGCCGCAGCACCTCCTCGGTCACCGCCAGCCGTGCCCCGGCCGCACCGAGGATCCGCTCGCGCCGCGCCGCCGGCTGGTCCACCCCGACCGGCAGGTACGTCGCGCCGGCGGCCAGCACACCCAGCACCGCCACCAGCTGCTCCGGGCCCTTCGGCAGCGTCACCGCCACCGGCTCGCCGGGCCCGGCCCCCTGGTCGCGCAGGACCGCGGCCACCCGCAGGGCCCGCTGCGCCAGCTCGCCGTACGTCATCGACTCGTCCTCGCCCCACACCAGCGCGGTGCGCTCGGGCTGCTCGGCGGCCCGGCGGAAGAACTCCGCGTGCAGCAGCCGGTCCTCGGCCCCCTCGCCGGTCGCGTTGACGGCCGCCCGGGTGCGCCGCTGCGCCTCGGGCAGCAGGTCGGGTGCCGCGCCCTGCCAGTCCGCGCCGGTCTCGCCGAGCCAGTCGACCAGCCGCCGGTAGGCGGCGAACATCTCGTCCACCAGCCCGGCCGGGAACAGTTCCTCGACCACGTCCCAGGCCAGCCGCACGCCGCCGTCGGCGGTCTCGGTGACCTGGTGGTCCAGCCAGACCTGCGGGGTCTGCGAGACGCCCCAGACCGGCTCGGTGAACGGTCCCTCGGCCGGCTCGCCGCCGACTCCGAGCGCGCTGGTGAACACCACCGGCATGGTGGTCTCCGGATCGCCGGTGAAGCGGGCGAGCTCGCGCAGCACCTGGACCGCCGACAGCTCCCGGTGGTCCAGCCCGCGCCACAGCTCCCGCTGCACCCGCCGGGCCGCCGCCAGCCAGCTCTCGCCGGGCTCGGGGCGGGAGGGCACCAGCACCAGCGAGGTGAAGTCGCCCAGCACCAGACCGATGTCCGGGTGCACGTCGCGGCGGTCGAACAGGGTGAGGTTGACGGTGAGGTCCGGGCGCGCGCTCCAGCGCCCCAGCACCTCGGTGAAGGCGGCCAGGAGCACCGCCGACGGGGTCAGCCCGTGTTCGCGCGCCCGCTCGACCACCGGCCGCCACCGCTCGCCGGGGACCCGGGCCTCCCGGCGGGTGAAGCGCGGCCGGCCGATCTCCGCCGGGTCCACCGCGAGCGGCAGTTGGGGCCCGGGCGGCAACCCGGGCAGCTGCTCCGCCCAGTACGCCCGGGCGGCGGCCAGCTCCTGCGGCGCGGGCGTGGCGCCGAGCACGTAGTCGCGGAACGAGACGTCCACCGGCGGGAGTTCGGCGTCCGGGTGCTCGTAGAGGGCGCCGAGCTCGCCGTAGAAGCGCAGGATGCTCAGTGCGTCCAGCACGATGTTGTCCATGCCGATGCCGAGCCGGGTGCGCCCGCCCGCGCGGACCGCGCGGATCGCGAACAACGGCCAGCAGCCGGGGTCGAACACCTGGTGCGAGGCGGCCTCGCGCAGCTCGGTGAAGGCGGCCTCCGGGTCGTCGCCGGCCTCGGTGACCGGGATGGTGAACCGGGGCACCTCGGCGAGGGTCCGCTGCTCGCCGCGCTCGTCGACGACCGCGCGCAGCATCTCGTGCCGGGCGACCAGCCGGTTGACGGCCTCCTCCAGGCGGGCCGGGTCGAGGTCCGGTACGTCGTACTCGCGGTAGTAGTGGCAGCCGGTGCCGCCGAGCGTGAAGCCCTCGCCGCGGCCCAGCCAGTACGCGCGCTGGACGTCGGTCAGCGGGAACGGCTCGTGCCGCCGTGCCGGGTCGGCCGCGAGTGCCGTGTTCTCCGGTTCGGCCTTCAGCGGCTGGAGCGTCGCCGCGAAGTCGGCCAGCACCGGGCGGGCGAACAGTTCGGACAGCCGGACGCCCGCGAAACCGGCCGCCCGCAGCCGCCCGATCAGCCGGGTGGCGAGCAGCGAGTCGCCGCCGAGCGCGAAGAAGTCGTGTTCGCGGCCGACCGCGTCGACGCCGAGCACCTCGGCCCAGGCGGCCGCCGCCCGCTGCTCGGTCTCGCCGGCCGGTGGGGTCACCGGCGTACGGCCGGGCAGCTCGGCGGTGGCCAGCACGCGGCGCAGCAGCCCGCGGTCGATCTTGCCGTTGGCGGTCAGTGGCAGCCCCGGAAGCACGGCGATCCGCTCGGGGACCATCGGGGCCGGAAGCACGCGCTGGAGGTGTTCACGCAGGGCAGCCGGGGTTCCGCCGTCGCGAAGCGCGCCGACGGTGGCCAGCGCCGACCAGTCGGCGGGCGGCTGCGCCCGGTCGTCGGTCACGGCCGCGGCGAGCCGGCCGTCCGCGCAGACCACCGCGACGCCCTGGCCCACGCCCGGGAAGGCGGTCAACGCGGCCTCGATCTCGCCGAGTTCGATCCGGTGGCCGCGCACCTTGACCTGGTGGTCGGCCCGGCCGAGGAACTCCAGGGTGCCGTCCGGCCGATAGCGGGCACAGTCGCCGGTGCGGTACCAGCGCACGCCGTCCAGTTCGGTGAAGCGGTCGGCGGTGCGGTCCGGGTCGCCCCGGTAGCCGCGGGCGACGCCGGCGCCGCCGATCCACAGCTCACCGGGGACGTGGTCGGGGCGGTCCCGGCCGAGCGGGTCGACCACCCGGCAGGCGACGTTCTCCAGCGGCGTGCCGTACGGGATGGACGCCCAGTCGGCGGGGACCTCGTGGACCTCGCACCAGGTGGAGTGGATGGCGGTCTCGGTGGTGCCGCCGAGCGCGGCGAACCGGCACTGCGGGGCGACGGCCGCGAGCCGTGCCGGCAGGTCGAGCGGCACCCGGTCGCCGCCGAGCAGGACGGCCTTGAGACCGGTCGGCGGCCGGTCCGCCGAGGTGACCAGCATGTCCAGCAGCGCGGGCACGCAGTTGACCACCGTGGCGCTGTGGCGGATCGCCAGGTCGACCCAGGCGGTGGCGTCCCGGCGGTCCGGCTCCTCGACGCAGACCACCGAGCCGCCGGCCGACAGCGGGCCGAAGACGTCGTACACCGAGAGGTCGAAGTCCAGGGCCGACAGGGCCAGGGTGCGGTCCGAAGCGCCGATCTTCAGACGGGAGTTGAGGTCCTCGATGGTGTTCATCGCGGCGGCGTGGGTGAGTTCGACGCCCTTGGGCTCGCCGGTCGAGCCGGAGGTGTAGATGACGTATGCGAGGTCGTCGTCACCGCCGGGTACAGGGGCGGGCAGGGGAGCCGTGCCGGCCGGGACGGTGACGTCGTCGACCACCAGGCGGATGCCCGCGGAGCGGTGGATGCGCTCGCGACGGGCGGCGGGCTGGTCGACGCCGAGCGGCAGGTAGGCGGCGCCGGTGGCCAGCACGGCGAGGACGGCGAGGATCTGGTCGGGGCCCTTGGGCAGGGTGACGGCCACCAGTTCGCCCGGCCCGGCCCCGCGGGCGCGCAGGTGGCCTGCCAGCGCCAGTGCCCGGTGGGCGAGCCCGCCGTAGTCGAGGGCGCCGTCGGTGCCCCACAGCAGGGCGGGGGCCTGCGGGTGGGTGGCCGCGTGGGCGAAGAAGCCGTCGTGCAGCCGGGTGCCGGTGCGGGGTGCCGCCGTGTCGTTCGCCCCGGCGCGGACGGCGAGTTGAGCGTCCGGCAGGAGCGCGGGGACGGCGGCGGACCAGGCGGCCCGGTCGGCGAGCAGCCGGTCGAGCAGGCCGCTGTAGGCAGCGAACATCGCCTCCAGGACGCCGGGGGCGAAGGCGTCCTCGCGGGCGTCCCAGTTGACCAGCAGGCCGCCGCCGATCTCGGTGACCTGGGCGTCCAGCCAGACCTGCGGCCCCTGCGAGATGATCCAGGACGCCTCGCCGAAGGCCTCCCGCACGGCGGGCGCGAACAGCTCGCCGAGGCCGAGCGCGCTGGTGTAGACGACCGGCGCGAGCACCTGCTCGCCGTGCAGCCGGGACAGGTCGCGCAGTACCTCGACGCCGGAGTGCCCGGCGTGTGCGGCGTCCGCGTGGAAGCGCCGCTGCAGGCGCACCGCCCGCTCGGCGAAGGTGCCCGGCGTGGAGCCGTCCCAGGCGAGGAGCACGGACGAGGTGAAGTCGCCGACCAGTTCGCCGACTTCGGGGTGCAGCGGGGCGCGGTCGAAGAGCGGGAGGTTGAGCAGGAAGTCCGGTTCGGCGCTGAACGCGGTCAGCGTCTCGGCGAACACGGCGGCCAGGGCCATGGCCGGGGTCAGGCCGTGCCGTCTGGCGTGCGCTTCGAAGCGTCCCAACTCGGCGGCGTCCAGCAGGCGGTGGCGGCGCAGCACGGTGGTCGCGGCGGCGCCGTGCGCGTTCTGGGCGAGCGGCAGCAGGGGCGCGGCGGGCAGTTCGGGCAGGCGGGCGCGCCAGTGGGCGCGGTCGGCCTCGCGGGCGGCCGGGTCGATGGCCGCGGCCCGGTCGGCGAGGTAGCGCGGGAAGCTGTAGCCGAGGGCGGGGAGTTCCTGGTCCGGGGCGCTGTACGCGCGGGCGAGGTCGGCGAGCAGGACACGCAGGCTGAGCGCGTCGGCGGCGACCATGTCGAGGTTGAGGTGGAGTCTGGTCCCGCCCGGGCGGACGCCGTCCGGCAGCAGGGTGAGCTGGACGTCCAGGACCTCGCCGGCGGCGATGTCCAGGGTGCGGTGGGAGAGACATCGGCGCAGCTCCGCGAGTTCCGCCCCGGCCTCGGCCGTGCTCCGTTCCCGCAGGTCGTGCACCCGTAGCCCGGGCCAGGCGGCCTGCGGTGCGATCCGCTGGCGGCCGTCGTCGAGGACGTGCACCCGGAGCATGCCGTGGCGGGCGAGCACGGACCGGACCGCGGCCTCCAGCCGCTCCGGGTCCACTCCGGCGCCGTCGAACTCGTGGTAGAAGTGGGCGGCCACGCCGCCGAGTTGCTGCCCATCGGCCCGTCCGACCCAGTACGCGTGCTGCATCAGCGCGAGGTCGAAGGGGGCGTCCTCGTCGACGACGGCGCGCTCCGCCGCCGTCGCGGCGTCGGCGGGGGTGCGGTGCCCGTCGACCAGGGCCCGCCAGGCGGCGAGGGTGGGCTGGGCGGCGAGCTCGGCGAAGCCCACGTCGACGCCGGCCCGGTTGAGGTTCCCGGCCAGTCGCATCATCGTCAGCGAGTCGAGTCCCAGCTCGATCAGGTTGGCGTCGTCGGCGATGGACTCGGCGGTCAGGTCGAGCAGTTCGCCGACCGCCTGGGGCAGATTGACGGCGGCCGCCGCGCGGTCATGCGACACGTGGAGGTCCTTCCTCGGGCATGGGGCGAATCACGAAGGCGTGGTGTGTTCATCATTAATAGCATTGAAAACCATTTCCATCTAGTGCTAGCGTCCCCGCTGTCTCCAGCAGGTAGCGAGGAAGGGGCGGGAATGGACCACGCAGCGTCAGAAACGGTTGCGGGAAGGCGGGAAGAGGCAGAGGAGGTGTCGTCCGACGTGCGCTCGACGCGTACCTGGACCACCGCCGTCACCTCGCTCGCGGCAGCGATGATGACCCTCGACATCACCGTCGTGAACGTCGCGATGCCCCGGATCGGCGCGGACCTCGACGCCTCGCTCGATGCCCTCCAATGGATCGTCAACGCCTACACACTGACCTTCGCCGCCCTCCTGCTCACCGCCGGCTCGGTGTCCGACCGCATCGGCCGCCGGAAGGTCTTCCTCGTCGGCGTCGCCGTCTTCACCGTCGCCTCCGCCGCCTGCGCGCTCGCCCCCGACGCCGGCGTGCTGATCGCCTCCCGGGCCGTCCAGGGCGCCGGCGGCGCCATGGTCCTCGGTACCTCGCTCGCCCTCATCGCCGGCGCCCATGAGGGCGCCCCCGCCCGGGCCCGCACCAGCGCGATCGGCCTCTACACCGCCGGCGCGGCCGTCTCCGCAGCACTCGGCCCCCTGGTCGGCGGCGCGATCACCGAGTGGCTGAGCTGGCCCTTCCTGTTCGCCGTCAACGTCCCCGTCGGCCTGCTGATCCTCTACGGCGCCGTTCGCAAGGTCCCGGAGAGCGTCGACCCCGCCGCGTCCGGCCGGGTCGACCGGGCGGGCGCGGTCCTCGCCGTCCTCGCCCTCTTCGCGCTCAACTACGGCCTCCTGACCGGCTCCGAGCACGGCTGGTCACGGGCGGACGTGGTCGGCTCGCTCGCCGCCGGGGCCGTGCTGACGGCGGCCTTCGCCCTCGTCCAGTGGCGGCTCGGTGAGCACGCCATGCTCGACCTGCGGCTGTTCGCCGTCCCCACGTTCAGCGGTGCTGTGCTGCTCAGCTTCGCCGCCCGGATCTTCAGCTTCGGCCTGCTGCCGTTCCTCACCCTCTGGCTCGGCGGCATGCTCGGCCTCTCCCCGTTCCGGATCGGCCTGGTGCTGCTCGCCCAGTCCGTCGCGCTGCTGGTCGCCGCACCCGTCGGCATGCTGCTCGCCAAGAAGGTTCCGGTCTCGGTGGTCCTGGCGCTCGGTATGGTGCTGGTCGCCGCCGGGATGTCCACCGCCGTCGGCATCGGCCCGGCGGACGGCTGGACCGCTGTGCTGCCGATGCTGATCCTGCTCGGCGCGGGTGCCGGCCTGGCCCTCCCGCACCTGCTCGACCTCGCCGTCGGCGTCGTTCCCGCCGACCGCGCCGGGACCGCCTCCGGCGCGGCCAACAGCTTCTTCCCGCTCGGCACGGCCTGCGGCGTCGCGCTCTTCGGCGTCATCCTGTCCCACCGGGTCGACTCCGCGCTCTCCCCGTCCGCGCTCGCCGCCCTCGGCGTCCCGGCCTCCGACGCGGGCCACGTCCACGAGCTGGTCACCGCTGGGCAGTTCGACGCGATGGCCGCCCCATATCCGGCCCCCGCCCGTGACCAGGTCCTCGCGCTCGCCCACTCCGCCTACACCTCGGCCCTGTCCTCCATCTTCCTGATCGCCGCGATCGCCGCCCTGGTCGCCGCCGGTGCCAGCCTGCTCCTGGTTCGCCCGCGCGACGCCGCCGCGTAGCAGCCGACGCCTAGCCGCGGACGCCTGTGCCCGGCCGCCCCCGTGAGGGCGGTCGGGCACAGGCACGTGTCCTGCCAGGGCAGGTCCGCAGCTCAGTTCCGAAGCCGCTCCACGACGGCCGCCACGACGGCCGCGGGCCCCTCGGAGAGGTAGAAGTGGCCGCCGGGGAAGCCCAGCAGGTCGAAGCCGGCGGCCGTCCAGGACTTCCAGCCCTCCGCCTCCTCGACGGTGAGCTCCTCGTCCTCGGTGCCGACCAGGGCGGTGACGGAGCAGGGGAGGAGCCCCTCGGGGCGGGCGGGGTACGTCTCGATCAGGCGGTAGTCGCCGCGGACAGCCGGAAGGACCAGGGCGCGTACTTCGGGGATCGCCAGTAGCCCGGCGTCGGTGCCGCCGAGGCGGGCGAGTTCGGCGCAGAGTGCGTCGTCGTCCTGGAGATGGACGGTGCCGCCACGGTGGAACTGCGGCGCCTCGCGGGCGGAGGCGAAGAGGTGGACGGGCGGACGGTGGCCCTGGCGCAGCAGGTGCAGGACCAGTTCGTGGCCGACGGTCGCGCCCATGCTGTGCCCGAACACCGCCCACGGCCGGTCCAGCAGCGGCCCGACGGCCGCGGCGAGGCCGGCCACCAGCGTGGGCAGGTCGGCGGGCAGGGGTTCGTCGAGCCGGTCCTCGCGACCGGGCAGGCGGACCGTCAGCAGCTCGACGTCGGCCGGCAGGAGCGGGGCCCAGGAGCGGTAGAGGCCGGCCGAGCCGCCGGCGTGCGGGAGACAGAACAGCCGGACCGCGGCGGCTGGTCGCGGCTGCGGGCGGCGCAGCCAGCGGGTGGTGGTCATGGACAGGGTCCTCAGGAGTCGGAGACGAGAGCGGGCAGACCGGAGGCGGCGGCCAGCAGAGCGGCGGTGACCGGGTCGGCCGGGGCGGCGAGTACCCGCTCGACCGTCCCCGCCTCCCGGATCGCCCCCTCGGCCAGCACCGCGAGGTGGCCGCCCAGCCGTGCGGGCACGGTCAGGTCGTGGGTGACGACGACCAGCGCGACGCCCAGCTCCCGCCGCAGCTCGTCGAGCAGGGCGAGCACGGTGGCGGCGGTCGGCGGGTCGAGGGCGCTGGTCGCCTCGTCGCAGAGCAGCACGTCCGGCCCGGCCGCCAGGGCACGGGCCAGCGCGACCCGCTGGCGCTGCCCGCCGGAGAGTCCGGACGGGAGCCGCTCGGCGTGCTCGGGCGCCAGGCCGACCCGGTCCAGCAGGCGGTGCACTTCGGCCCGGACCCCCGCCGCGTCCAGCTCGGGCCGGTACAGCCGCAGCGGGCGGGCGACGGCCGCGCCGACCCGGTGGCGGGGGTTGAGCGAGTCCTGCGGGTCCTGCGGGACGAGCTGGAGGCGGCGCAGCTGCGCCCGCGCCCGGGCCCGAACCCCGGGCGCGACCGGCTCGCCGCCGAGCCGCAGGGTGCCGGTCCAGTCGGCGTGCAGCCCGGTGAGGCAGCGCAGCAGGGTGGTCTTGCCGCCGCCGGACGGGCCGACCACGCTCAGGCAGCCGCCGGGGGCGAGCGCGAGGTCGATGCCGTCGAGGACGGTGGTGCCGCCACGCCGGGCGACCAGGCCCGTCACCTCCAGGACGGGAGCACCGGAGGCGGCCACCGCCTTGGGCAGCGCGGTGACCCGGACCGCCTCGACCAGCCGCCGTCCCGCCGCGCTCGCGGGCCGTGCCAGCACCTCACCGGCCGGGCCGCGTTCGACCACCCGCCCGCCGTCCAGGACCGCGACCTCGTCGGCGACCTCGGCCACCTGCGCGAGGTCGTGGGCCACCAGCAGCACGGCCGGTCCGCCGTCGGCCCGGAGCCGCCGTACGTCGGCGAGCAGGGCGCTCGCGGTGGCCGGGTCGAGGGCGCTGGTCGGCTCGTCGAGCACCAGCAGGTCCGGTCGGTGGGCGAGCGCGGCAGCCAGCGCCACCCGTTGCCGCTGGCCGCCGGAGAGCTGGTGCGGAAGCCGCCGCAGGAAGGCCGGGTCGTCCGGTAGCCGGGCCGACCGCAGGGCGGCGCGCACCCGTTCGGACCGCTCGGCCTTCGGCACCGCCCGGGCCCGCAGGAACTCGCCGATCTGCCCGGCGACCCGCAGCGTGGGCGCCAGGGAGGTGCGCGGATCCTGCGGGACGTACCCGGAGTGCCGGCTGCGCAGGCGGCGCAGCGTCCGCTCGGGCAGGCCGAGGACGGGCTCGCCGGCGAGGTGGACCGAGCCGCCGGCGACGACCAGCCCCGGGCGGATCTCGCCGAGGGCGGCGAGCGCGAGGGTGGTCTTGCCGCTGCCGGAGGCGCCGACCAGGGCCAGGATGCGGCCCGGCGCGAGGTCCAGGTCGACGCTGTCCAGGACGACGGCGCCGGCCGGCGTCCGTACGGTCAACTCCCGGACCGCGAGCACCGACCCGTGGTCGGATGCCGCAACTGTCCTACTCACGGGGCGACTTCGCCGAGCAGCGGCCGGAAAGGCGCTGTCCACCAGCAGGTTGGCGCTCAGCAGCAGCACCAGGATGCCGACCGCCGGGACGGCGACCGCGAGCGGCTGGAGGGCGAGCCCGTCGCGGTTCTCCAGGATCATCAACCCCCAGTCCGCCGCCGGAGGCTGTGCCCCGTACCCGAGGAACGAGGCGGTGGAGACGATGAACACCGCCCCGACGAACCGCACCCCCGCGTCCGCGGCCAGCACCGGCGCCGCGTTGGGCAGCACCTCCCGTGCGAGGACGTACCAGGTGCGCTCGCCGCGCGCCGACGCGGCTTCCACGTAGTCGTGTTGCAGTGCCTGCAGCGCGGTCGCCCGGACCACCCGGATGATCTCGGGGAACAGGACGACGGCCGCGGAGGCCCCCACCCCGAGGGCACCCCGCCCGGTGGCCACCACGGTGACGCTGAGCAGCAGGAATCCGGGCAGGCTGAGCAGGACGTCCGTCGCCCGCAGGATCCAGGCGTCCACCCGCCCGCCGCGCAGAGCGGCCGTCATGCCGACCGCACCGCCGGCCAGGTAGGCGACGGCGAGCGCGCCCAGCGACAGCATGACCAGGGAGCGTCCGCCGTCGAGGAAGCGGCTGAGGACGTCCGCGCCGAGATGGTCGGTGCCCAGCGGGGCGGCGCCGCCGGCCGGCCCGTACGGCAGGTCAAGCACCTCGCCGGGGCCGTGCGGGGCGAGGGCCGGGCCGGCCAGGGCGAGCAGTACGGCGGCGGCCAGGACGGCCCCGGAGAGTGCCGTCCGCAGCCGCCGCCGCTTCGCTGGAGCCGGGTTGACCGGGTTGACTTGGGGGGTCAATTCGTTCTCCTGGCAGCCGGGTTGAGCAGGGTGGCGAGGGCGTCCGCCAGCAGGTTGAGGGCGACGGTCAGCGTGGCGACCAGCAGTGCGATGCCGAGCACCACCGGAGTGTCGCGGGAGGCGGTGGCGTTGACCAGGGCCGCGGCCAGCCCGGGGTAGCCGAACAGGCTCTCGGCGACCAGCGTGCCGCCGAGCAGGTAGGCGAGGTAGCGGGCGAGCACCGGAACGGCGGGAACGACGGCGGCCGGCAGGATCCAGCGCACCACCACCCGGTGCTCCGGCACCCCGCCGAGCCGGGCGGCGAGCACTGCGTCCGAGCCGGCCGCCTCCACCACCCCGGAGCGGACCAGCCGGACGTTCTGCGCCAGGCTGACCGAGAGCAGGGTGAGCACCGGCAGGACGAGCAACTCCGGCTGGGAGAAGGGACTTTCGCCGGCCGTCGGGACCGAGACGGCGGGCAGCCAGCCGAGGCCCACCGCGAACAGCAGCACCAGCAGCGTGCCGATGACGAACTCCGGCAGGCTGACCAGGGTGAGCGTGCCGATCGAGAGCACCCGGTCGGTGAGCCGCCCGGCCCGCAGCCCCGCCCACAGCCCGAGCGCGATCGCCAGCGGCACGAGCAGCAGCGCGGTCACCGCGCCGAGCAGCAGCGAGTTGCCCGCCCGCTCGGCGACCAGCCGGGAGACCGACACCCCGTTGGCGTAGGAGGTGCCGAGGTCGCCGTGGAGGGCGTGCCAGAGCCAGTGCAGGTAGCGGGCCCAGGACGGCTGGTCGAGGCCGAGCTGGTGCCGGAGCGCGGCGACCTGCTCGGGCCCGGCCCGGCCGGCCAGCCGGGCGGAGGCCGCGTCCCCGGGGGCGAGCGCGGTGGCGGTGAACACCAGGACCGACGCCGCCAGCAGGGTCACGGCCGCCGCGCCGAGCCGGCGCAACCAGCGGATCACGAGGAGAGGAACGCGTCGCGCAGGCACGGGTAGTCGAAGGACCCGAGCGCCTTGACGCCCTGAACGGTCGGCTTCGCCGCCGCGACCGGGGGGATCCGCGCGAAGACGGCGTCGCCGCCCTGCTCGTAGAGGTGGTGCTGGACGTCCTGCACGGCCTTGGTCCGCCTGGCGTCGTCGCCGACGGCCGCGTGCATCGCCGTCAGCAGCCCGTCCAGGGTGGGGCCGGCGGGCCCGGTGAACGGGTAGGACGCTTTGGAGCCGTAGAAGAACGACAGCTGCAGCGGCAGCGGCATCGCGTGGTAGAGGTTGGTCTGCAGCGGGGTGCTGAGCAGTGCCTTGAAGTCGGTGTAGTAGTCGGCGGCCGGGATCTTGTCGACGCTCACCGCGAGCCAGGCGGCCCGCGCCTGCTGGACGAAGGCGGTGGCGCTCTCCAGGGTGCCGTACTCGTAGTCGCTGGTGCGCACGGACAGTTTGACGTCCGAGAGCCCGGCGTCGGTGAGCGCCTTCTTCGCCTTCTCGGGGTCGTACGCCCGGCGCGGCAACGAGCTGTCGTACCAGGACTGGTGACGGCCCAGCGCGTCGTCGGCGACCTCGCCGTAGCCGAGGGTGACGGTGCGGACCATCGCCTCCCGGTCGATCGCGTAGCGCACCGCCTGGAGCACGGCGGGCTTGTCGAACGGCTGGAGGCCGAGGTTCATGGTGAGCGCGAGGTCGCTCCACAGCTCCTGCGGCGCGGTGACCACCCGCAGGTCGGGGTTCCTGGCCTCGGCGCGGGCGGCGGTGAGGGTGATCCCGCCGACGTAGTCGAACTGGCCGGCCTTGAGCCCGTTGATCCGGGCACCCGCGTCGGCGACCGACGACAGCTCGATCTCGTCCAGATAGGGTCCGCCGCCGAGCGCCGCGCCCCAGTAGTCGGTGCGCGCGGTGAGCAGGCTGCTCGCGCCTCGGGTCCAGCTCCTGAGGACGAACGGGCCGGAGCCGACGGCGTGCTCGAAGTCGGTGGTGCCGTTCGGGATGACGAAGACGGACTGGGCGAGCGCGAGGTCGAAGAAGCCGTCGGGGGACTTGAGGGCCAGCTCGACGGTGCGCGGGTCGCGCACCGCGCTGGCGGCCGGGTCGAGCCCGGCCAGCAGGCCGGCCTGGGTGGTCGGGTTGCCGGCCAGGGTGCGCAGGCTGAACAGCACGTCCTCGGCGGTGAGTCTGCGGCCGTCGCTGAAGGTGACGCCGTCGCGGACGCGGACGGTCCACCTGGTGGCGTCGGCGTTGGGCTCGACGGACTCGGCGAGGCGCCACACCGGCTTGCTGTCGTCGATCTCGCCGAGGGTGTCCCAGATGAGCCGGGCCCGGACGTAGTCGACGGCGCTGTTGGTGGCCTGGAGCACGTTGGTGGATTCGGCGGCGGAGCCCGCGAACGCGGCGCGCAGCCGTCCGCCCTTGTGTGGGGCCATGGACGGTCCGCTGCTCGTGGCGAGCTGCGGGGCCTTGCCGTCGCCGCTCCCGCAGGCGGCCAGCAGGCCGCCGGCCAGCAGGGTTCCGAGTCCGGCTCCGGCGCCGCGCAGCAGGGCGCGGCGGTCTATCTGATGAAACGTCACGTCGTCCTCACTCCAGGCATGTCGGTGCACGCGATCCTAGAGTAAAACGATAATGCTTTTCAATAAGAATCGGGCTGAAACGCGGCCTACTTCGACCAGCGGAAGACGACGTTCACCACCCGGACCCTGGCCAGGTACACCCAGCTGCAAGCCGACATCAAGGCCAAGCACGCCGGTACCCCGATCGGGGCCTCGGAGTCGATCGCTACCCCGCTCGCCGACAGCGTCGGCCTCACGATGCTCACCCCCCGATCACCGACGACTTCGGCTGCGGCGCACCGCGCCGACCAGCACGCCGACGGCGATGAATCCGGCGAGGGTGATGCCGAGGACGGGCAGTGCCCAGCCGAGGGCGAGCGGGAGCCCGGGCATGGCGGCTCGTGACCAGGTGGTGTGCCCGGGTGGGTGCCGGTGGCACCCACCCGGGTTTCGGTCAGGCCCGGTCGGTACGGCGGCGCAAGCCCAGGACGCCGAGCGCGGCACCGGCAAGGCCGACCACGATGCCCGCGATGCCGATGATGCGGGCGGTGGAGTCGTCCGAGGAGGCCGAGTTGCCCGCGGGCGGGGCGGCCTGGGCGCCGCTCGGCGCGGGGGAGGCGGTCATGTGGTGGCCGTCGGTGTCGGCGGCGGCCTTGGTGAGGGTCAGCACCGGGGCGGGGTGCTGCGGCTCGGGCTGCCCCTCCTTGCTGTCCTCGATCCACCGGACGACGTTGCCGTCGTCGTAGGTCTGCAGGGCCTTGAAGACCACCTTGTCGGTGTCGGTGGGCAGCGGGCCGAGGGAGACCCTGAACTCCTGGAACTGGCCGGGGGCGATCTTCGTGCCCGCGTCGGCGGTCCAGGTGATCTTGGAGACCGCCTCGGTGATCTCGTCGCCGTCGTCGGTCTTGATCGGCGTGGCCAGCTTGGTCTTCTCCGTCGCGGCGGTCCAGCCGGGCAGCGGCTGGGTCGCCACGGAAGCGACCGGGTGGTCGGCCGGCAGCGACACTTCGAGCTTGATGGTGGAGGCGGTGTCGCTCTCGTCGGGCACGCGGAAGGCCACCGCGGTGTAGTCGCCCTGGGTCGCAGTGCCCGGCTGCACGGTCACGTGCGCGAACGCCGGCACGGCCGAGGCCGCGATGACGGATGCGGCCAGCACGGCGGAGGCCGCGAGGCGACGGGAAAGGGTCGAACGCATGGGTTGGAGTCTCCGTCCGGGAGATCGGCACGGCGCGCCGCCCGGGCAGCCCTGCGGCTGCCGGGGTACGCGTCGTGCGGGGGGTTGGGTGTACGGCGGCGAGCCGCGATCGACGGGCCCGCCGTGAACGCGCAGCACACACCGACGGCGAGGACGCGGTCCTCGTCGGGCGGCTACACGCACACCCTCCCCGGCGGGCCCCGACGGACCAGGCTGTGACGGAGAAGTACCGGCCGGTGGGGCGTGGCGCCGGACAACGGCGCGCGAACGACCCGTGCGGCCCGAGGAACCTGGGCCGTCCCACTGCCGCAGAGCCGAGCCACGGCCTCGGCGAAACGTCCGCGCCAGCGACGGGCCGCCGCGCGCATGGCACGTGCCACATCCAGCAGCCGCCACAACGCGGCCTCGACACGGTGCAGCAACCACCCCGTGGCAGCGGCTGCGGCGGCGTGCGCCGCCAGCATGCCGGACGACAGTCCGAGCAGGCCCGCATGGTGGCTCGCCGCATGAACGGCACCGACCGCCGTCGCACCGTGCTGGGCGTGCAGGTGAACCGCCGGGCTGTGAGACCCCCCGTGTCCCTGGTGCGCCACCGGAAGGGCGGCGCCGGAACCCGGCCGGCGAACGTCCCCGGCCCCGGTCGGTGTCATCGGGGCATGACCGGCTCGGAAGAGCAGGTGCAGGACGAGCTGCGCCGATGTGACGGCGGCGGTGATCGCCGGCATCGAGCGCCGCCGTCCCGCACCTGCCGCAGCGGTCAGCGCCACCAGCAGCCAGCCGGTCAGCACCCATCCCGGCGCCACCTGGCCCCCTGCCGCGCTGTGCGCCGCCGAGGCCAGCGCCACACTCGCCGTGGCGAACGCGACCGCCCGTACCCACCGCACATCGGATGCGGCGGTACGGGACGTGGCGGTGCGGGCGGAAGTGGACATGGCCGCCCCATCATGACAGGCCGCCGTCCCCGGCCACCCTTGCCCCCGAGAGGGGGTACGGCGGAAGCATCGCTCTGCGGTGTGCTCACGACTACGGGTCGTGGCTCACGTGTCCGTCTCGCCGAGCCCGGAGCGCACCAGTGCACCCGAGGGCGCTCGCCGCTGCCCGGTCGGCCGGATCCGCTCCGGGGCGTACGGGCCGACCGAAATGAAATCCATTTTCATTTAAGCTAGTGTGAGCCGCGCTCCCGGGATCGTCGCGCCGACCTCGGGGGCATGGCCGCCTGTCCGCCGCACGATCCGCAACGGAGTCGTCCCATGTCCGCCCACTGTCAACTGACCGGCCGCAAGCCGGGGTTCGGTAACGCGATCTCGCACTCGCACCGGCGCACGCGTCGCCGCTTCGATCCCAACATCCAGCGCAAGCGCTACTGGCTGCCCAGTGAGGGCCGTTACGTGCGCCTCACGCTCAGCGCCAAGGGTCTGAAGACCGTCGACGTCATCGGCATCGAGGCCGCCGTCACCCGCATCCGAGCCCGAGGGGAGAAGGTCTGATGGCCAAGCAGAGCAAGATCGCCAAGAACGAGCAGCGCCGCCGGATCGTCGCCCGGTACGCCGAGCGCCGGGCCGAGCTCAAGCGCGTCATCGCCCACCCCGCCAGCACCCCGGAGGAACGCGCCGCCGCCCAGCGCGAACTCGCCCGCCAGCCGCGCGACGCAAGCGCCACCCGCGTCCGCAACCGCGACACCGTGGACGGACGCCCGCGCGGCTACCAACGTGCCTTCGGCCTCTCCCGCATCAACCTGCGCACCATGGCCCACGCCGGACAGCTGCCCGGTGTGCGGAAGTCGAGCTGGTGAGCGCCGTGCCCGAACACCTCAGGCTCCCGGTCGTGGTGGTGGCCGGACTGCACCGTGCCGAACGCCGCCGCGCCGTCCAGGAGTTGCTGGACGGCGGCGTCAGTGCCGTCGTCCTCCACCACGACCTGCGCGACGCCTCGCGCCGCACCGTCCACCGCGAACTACGCGACACCAACGGCGTGTACGACACCGCCGAGCTGCCACTGACCAACGACTGCGCCTGCTGCGCCCTGCGCGAGGACCTGCTGCCCGAGTTGGCCGGAATCGCGGAGGCCGGGCAGCACGGGCTGGCAGTCGTGGAACTGTGGGGCGGCAGCGATCCGCACCCCGTGGTCGAGGTGATCGCGGGCGGGGAGGTGGACGGTCGGCCGATGGAGGAGTTCATCGAGCTCGCGGGTGTGGTGGTGGCCGTCGACCCGGACCGGCTGCTCGGCGAACTCTCGGTCTCCGACGAGCTGGCCGAGCACGGCGAGCACACCTCCCCGGACGACACCCGCACCCGCGCCGAGGCGCTGGCGCACCAGATCGAGTACGCCACCACCCTCGCGGTCGCCCGCGGTGGCGCGGCGGGACTCGCGATGCTGCGCCAACTGCACCCGACCGCCCGGCGGGTGCTGCTCGGCACCGGCGAACTGCTACGCGCCGCGCTCGGCGGCTTCGACGTGGCCGCCGCCCGCGACCGGGTGAACCCGGCCATCGCGCTGCTGCCGCAGGCGGCGGACGAGGGGGGTGTGGCCACCGTGGTGTGGGAGCGGCGCCGTCCGCTGCACCCGGGCCGGTTCCACGAGGCGCTGGAGCTCCTCGTGCCGGCAGCCCAGCGCAGCCGGGGCCGGTTCTGGCTGGCCAACCGCCCCGAGCTGATGCTCGCCTGGGACGCCGCCGGGGCCAACCTCGCCGTCGAGGAGTGCGGCCCGTGGCTCGCCTCGCTGCCGGACGCCGCCTGGGAGCTGTACCCGCCCGCGCGGCGGGCGGCCGCGGCGCTCGACTGGGACCCGGCCCACGGCGACCGCATCCAGCAACTCGTCTTCATTGCCGAGGGGTTGGACGCGGAAGGGATCACCGAGCTGCTCGACTCCTGCCTGCTCACCGACGCCGAACTGATGGCAGGCGAGCCCGGCTGGAAATCCCTGCCCGACGCCTTCGAGGACCTGCTCGACCCCGTCTCCTGACAGAAAGGAAACCGCGATGGCCAAGCGCCCCGCCGGCGGCCGCCCCGCCAAGCCCCGCCCGAATCCCCTGATCGAGGCCGGGATCACCTACATCGACTACAAGGACACCAATCTGCTGCGGAAGTTCGTCTCCGACCGGGGCAAGATCCGCAGCCGCCGCGTCACCCGCCTCACCGTCCAGCAGCAGCGGGCCATGGCCACGGCGATCAAGAACGCCCGCGAGATGGCCCTCCTTCCCTACACCTCCACTACCCGTTAGGAGCCGGACATGGCCGTACCCAAGCGGAAGACGTCACGCAGCAACACCCGGCACCGCCGTGCCCAGTGGAAGGCGAGCGCACCCCAGCTGGTGCCGATCACCGTCGAGGGGCGCGAGCACCTCGTCCCGCGCAACCTGGTCAAGGCGTACGAACGCGGACTCCTCGCGCCCTGAGCCGCTCCGCCTCGGTGTGGTGCCGGAAGCGGAGGACCCGTCAGCCGCAGCCCGACCTGCTCGCCTTCGCCGAGGATGTGGCTGGTGCCGACTGCTCCTTTCTCTCCTGGGCGGTCACCAGCTACGGCCACGACGACCTCGCCGAGCTGCCGGACGGCTTGCCGATGCCGATGCCGATGTCGACGCTGAACGCGTGCCGGCGTTCGGTCTCACCCTGAAGGGTTCGGGCCTGACCGGGACGAACAGCTCGTACCTTGGAGGCCAGGCCGACGGCAAGGGGGCCGCAGCTGCGCTGCGGCCCCCTTGTGGTGCGGCGTCAGGAGACGTTGAGCGCGGTGTCGTCGATCACGAAGCTGGTCTGGAGTGAGCTGTCCTCGGTGCCGGTGAACTTGACGGTGACGGTCTGGCCGGCGAAGGAGGTGAGGTCGTAGCTGCGCAGGGTGTAGCTGTCGGCCTTGTCGAGGTTGGAGAAGGTGGCCAGGGTGGTGGAGCCGACCTGGACGGTCAGCGTCCTCCGGCCGCACTGTGAGAATCCGGTTGGGGATTCGCGCGCGGGCGGACGGGTAGGCGGGCGGACGGGTAGGTGGGCGGCCGGGTAGGTGGGCGGAGGTCAGGTGACTCGGGCGGCGAAGAGCTGATGGCCGAGGAGCGTCAGTGGGTGGTCCTCGCCGGGCAGCGTCAGGACCGTGCCGACGCCCGCGCCGGCCAGCGCCTCGCGCCAACCGGTGGCCGATGGCGGAGTACCCCCTGGGGTCAGCCTGGCGTCCTCGGCGATGCCAAGCGGTAGCAGGGCGCGTGAGATCAGGAACTCGTGGTGTTCGCGGGTCGGCTCGGTGAGCAGCAGCCAGCCGCCGGGGGCGAGCAGGCCGGTGAGGCGGCGGGCGGCCGCATCGGGATCCCGGGCGCCGGCGAGCGTGTTGGCGGCGATCACCACGTCGAACGAGTGCGGGCGAAAGCCCTGCCCACCAGGGTCGCTGTGGACGTCGAAGTGCTTGAACCGCACGCGGGCGTGCTTGCCTCCCCGGGCGCGGGCCGCGCCGAGGAGAAGTTCGGAGCTCTCCGTGCAGAGATAGTCGACTGCCGGGCCGGGCCGGCCCTCCGCCGCGAGGACCCGGGCGATCGCCTCGGTGGTCACGCCGGTGCCGGCCCCCATCTCCAGCACCCGCAGCGCCCCGGGTGCCGTCCGCGCTACGGCGATCTGCCGTACCGCCGTGCTCAGGGCGGTGGTGAGGTAGCGGCCGGTGGCCGTGTTCGCCTCAAGGGCGTGGGTGATTCGGATGCTGCCCTTGGGGAACAGCAGCGAGGCGGCGTCGAGTTCGCCCGCGAGCAGCGCGGGCAGGCGTTCCGCGCTGCGTCGGAGGTAGTCCATGACGACGGCCGAGCCCAGCTGCCCGTTCCACGCTTCGGAGGCCAGCCTCCACTCATGCAGGGCGGCGGCTGTCTCGACCGGCTGGACGGCTCGAAAGCTCTCGCCGTCACTGAACGTCAGGCCCCCTTCCGTCAGCACCTCCAGCCAGCGCTCGACAAGCCGACGGTGTGCGGGAACGACGCGGGCCGCGGCGAGTATCTCGGAGAGCGGGTGGCTGAGCGTCGGGTCGGTCAGGACCCGCCCGGTCCGCAGGGCCAGCAGCATCGAAGCCAGTACTGCGTTGTCGAGGTGCTCGGTGAACCGCCGGACCTGCTCGCCGGTGACGCCTATGACGTGCTTCCATGCCTCGGCAGCCGCCGCGCCGATCACCTCTCGCAGGGTGTCGTCGGCGGCCTCGGCGCAGCTGCTCGGCTCGCGGACGTGCGCCGGCACGGTGCCGAGCGCCTCCACGGCGGCGTAGACGTCGTCCTGGCGCGGTTCCGGGCCGATGTGGATCACCCGGCGCAGTTCGGCCAGGTCGTACGAGTGCGGGCCGGACAGTCGGCTGATCCGCCACAACAGCTGTGACGGCAGGCTCAGATGGGTGGTGCGGCGGCGGGCCAGGTCGGCGAGAACGCCGGCCGGGAGCTGCTCCGGGTCCCCGCAGACGACCGTGCCGCCGGCGTACAGGGTGGCGAGCGCGAGATCGGCTCCGAGTTCGGACGCCGGATACAGCACGGTGTGCCGGATCGGCGGCGGGCCGAGAATCCCGGCCCAGTGACGCAGCCGCTGCTCGAACGGGTCGGTCTCCCAGGCCGGGATCGCCAGGTGGCCGGCCAGCCGGGCGGCCACCGCCGCCGGCAGGCCGCCCTCGGGCACGGCGCCCGCCAGCAGCTCGCTGCCGCTGATGGAACGGCCGTCGGCCACCATCACCGGCCGGTCACCGGTGGCGCGGAGCGCTTGGACGAGCGGGGAACGGGAAGCCACGAGGGTTACTCCGGGGTCGGCACGGCACAGCGGGGGCAACTGAACCACGAAAACCCATTGGCGACAATGGTTGTCATGTCTTCTAAGCGGGGGCTCAGGGAGTGGCCGGCGGAGCGTGTCCCGGTACGGATCTCTCGGCGTCGCGGTGGCGGCCGGTGCGCGTGCCGAACGCGTCGGGGCGTTCCTCGGTCGACTCCCTGTTCACGAGGTCGGAGCCTGGCGTAGCGCAGATCAAGATTCGGCAATGATTTTCATATCGTCCCAAGTTTGGCTGGTGATGAAAACCGTTTCCATCTACTCTGTGGCCCGTACCGACACCCCTCGTGAGGAGCACCTTCGCCATGCACGCCGTCAGATTCGCCACCGCCGCCGCCACCGTCGCGGCGCTGGCCGCCGCCAGCGCCTGCTCGACCACCCCCGCCAAGACCGCGGCCTCGTCCGACGGCAGCGGTGCCGGCAAGGTCGTCCAGGTGGCCGCGGCCGAGAACTTCTGGGGCTCCATCGCCACCCAACTCGGCGGCGAGCACGCCAAGGTGACGAACATCATCAGCAACCCCGACGCCGACCCGCACGACTACGAGCCCACAGCCGCGGACGGCCGTACCGTCGCCGGGGCCCAGTACGTCATCACCAACGGCATCGGATACGACGCCTGGTCCGACAAGCTGCTCGGCGCCAACCCCGCCCCCGGTCGTGCCGCGCTCAAGGTCGGCGACCTGGTCGGCCTCAAGGAGGGCGGCAACCCGCACCAGTGGTACTCCCCGGCCACCGTCCACAAGGTCGTCGACCAGATCACCGCCGACTACAAGAAGCTCGACCCCGCCGACGCCGGCTACTTCGACGCCCAGAAGGCCGCCTTCCTGGGCAAGTCCCTCACCCCGTACGACCAGCTGATCTCCCAGATCAAGGCCACCTACGCCGGCACCCCGATCGGTGCCTCCGAGTCGATCGTCACCCCGCTCGCCGAGGGCCTCGACCTCAAGCTGCTCACCCCCGAGAGCTTCCTCGACGCCACCAGCGAGGGCGCCGACCCGACCGCCGCCGACAAGGCCACCATCGACCAGCAGATCAAGACCAAGCAGATCAAGATCTACGTCTACAACAGCCAGAACGACACCCCGGACATCAAGGCCCAGGTCGAGGCCGCCAAGGCCCAGGGCATACCCGTCGCCACCGTCACCGAGACCCCGGACCCGGCCGACGCGAGCTTCCAGGACTGGCAGATCGCCGAACTCCAGGGCATCGCCACCGCGTTGAAGCAGGCGACCGGCAAGTGACCACCATACCGATCGAGCGAACCGTGGCACCCCCGGTCGGGCCGCCCGTACTGGAACTGCGCGGCGCGGCCGTGCACATGGGCGGGCGTACGCTCTGGTCGGGCGTCGATCTCAGCGTCGGGGCCGGGGAGTTCACCGCCATCCTCGGCCCCAACGGGGTCGGCAAGTCCACCATGGTCAAGCTCCTGCTCGGAGCCGTACCCGCCGCGGCCGGCACGGTCCACGTCCCCGGGCGGACGGACATCGGCTACCTGCCCCAGCGCCGCAGCTTCGACGCGAGCGTGCGCATCCGCGGCATCGACGTGGTACGCCTCGGCCTGGACGGCCACCGCTGGGGCATCCCAGTACCCGGCTTCAACCGCGCCCGCCGCCGCGTCGAACGCCAACGCATCGACGAAGTCATCGAGTTGGTGGGAGCCGCCGGCTACGCCCACCGACCCATCGGCCACTGCTCCGGCGGCGAGCAGCAGCGCCTGCTGCTCGCCCAGGCGCTGGTCACCCGCCCCCGGCTGCTCCTCCTCGACGAGCCGCTCGACAGCCTCGACCTGCCCAACCAGAGCGCCATCGCCGCACTGCTGGGCCGGATCTGCCGCGAGGACGGCGTCGCCGTCACCATGGTCGCCCACGACGTCAACCCGATCCTCCACCACCTCGACCAGGTCGTGTACCTCGCCGAAGGCCGGGCCGTCTCCGGCCCGCCCGACGAGGTGATCACCTCCGAGACCCTCACCCGCCTGTACGGCGCCCAGGTCGAGGTGCTGCGCACCGCCGGCGGGCGGCTGGTCGTCGTCGGAGTGCCCGAGGACTGCCGGAGCTGTGGCCCATGCTGCTAGCCGACACCACCCAACCGGCCTTCTCCTGGAACCTGATCGCGGACCTCCAGCAGATGTGGGCCTACCCCTTCATGATCAACGCCTTCCGTGCCGGGGCCGTCGTCGCCGTGGTCGCCGCCGCCGTCGGCTGGTTCATGGTGCTGCGGCGCCAGACCTTCGCCGGGCACACCCTGTCGGTCGTCGCCTTCCCCGGCGCCGCCCTCGCCACCCTGCTCGGACTGTCCACCGCCCTCGGCTACCTCGGCTCCTGTCTGGTCGCCGCGGTGGTGATCGCCGTCCTGCGCGACAGCGGTCGGGCCGGTGTCGCCGAGGAGTCCGCCGCCACCGGCACGGTCCAGGCCTTCGCGCTGGCCTGCGGCTTCCTCTTCGTCACCCTGTACAAGGGACTGCTCGGCGGCCCTCAGGCCCTGCTGTTCGGCACGTTCCTCGGCATCACCACGGGCCAGGTCACCCTGCTCGCGGCGGTCGGCGCAGCCGTCCTCGCCGTGCTCGCGCTGATCGGCCGCCCCCTGCTGTTCGCCTCCCTCGACCCGCAGGTCGCCGTCGCGCGCGGAGTGCCCGTACGGCTGCTCGGCGCGGGATTCCTGGTGCTGCTGGGCGCCGCGGCGGCCGAGGCGAGCCAGATCACCGGCAGCCTGCTGGTCTTCGCGCTGCTGGTGATGCCCGCCGCCACCGCGCAGGTACTCACCGCCCGGCCCGTCCTCGGCCTGGTCCTGGGCGTGCTGCTCGGCCTCGCCGCCTGCTGGCTCGGCCTGATCGCCGCCTACTACCAGCCCTACCCGCTGGGCTTCTTCGTCACCACCTTCGCCTTCTGCGGGTACCTCCTCGCCCACCTCGCCCGCGCCGTGAGCACCGCCCTCGGCCGGGCCCGAACCCCCCTGCCCACCGGAGCGCCGGCATGATCACCGCCTTCCACCAGGCCTTCTTCCAGCACGCCCTGCTGGCCGGCACCGCGATCGCCCTCGCCTCCGGACTGGTCGGCTACTTCCTCGTCCTGCGTGCCCAGACCTTCACCGGCGACACCCTCAGCCACGTCGCCTTCACCGGCGCGATGGCCGCCCTCGCCGGCGGGTACGACCTGCGGCTCGGGCTGTTCGCCGCGACCGTCGGCGTCGCCCTGCTGCTCGGCCTCCTCGGCCGGCGGGGACGGCCCGACGACGTCGTCATCGGCACCCTCTTCTCCTGGATCCTCGGCCTCGGCACCTTCTTCCTCACCCTCTACACCACCCACCGCTCCACCACCCGGGGCAACGCCGGCATCAGCGTCCTCTTCGGCTCCATCTACGGCCTGAACGGCACTCAGACCACCACCGCCGTCCTGGTCGCGGTCGCGGTCAGCACAGCTTCCCTGCTGATCGCCCGCCCCCTGCTCTTCGCCACCCTCGACGAGGCCGTCGCCACCGCGCGCGGCGTCAAGGCAGGCGCGCTCGGCCTCGGCTTCCTCGCCCTGGTCGGAGCCTGCGCCGCCGAGGCCACCCAGGCAGTCGGCTCCCTGCTGCTCCTGGGCCTGCTCGCCGCGCCCGCCGGTACCGCCCTCCGCCTGACCGACCGGCCGTACCGGGCCCTGGCCCTCTCCGCGGCACTCGCCGTCCTGGAGATGTGGGCCGGACTGACACTCAGCGCGGCCGTACCCCGACTGCCGCCCAGCTTCGCCATCATGGCCGTCGCCGCAGCCTGCTACGCCGGCACCCTCGTGATCCGTCCGGCCGTCCGCCGGGCGGCGGCATGACCGGCACCACGGAAGGGGGCGTGATGCCGAGGACGCGCCGGGCACCGGTGCCCCCGTGGAAGGAGACCCCGCAGCGGGCACTTGTCCGACAGGCCCTCGCCGCCTGCCCGGGCTTCGTCAGCGCCCAGCTCCTGCACATCAGGATGGTCTCGGCGGGGGCCGCGGTCGGCCTGTCCACCGTCTATCGGACCCTGGCCGTCCTCGCCGCCGCCGGGCTCGCGGACGTCATCCGCGACGACTCCGGCGAGCGCCTGTACCGCCACCGTCCCGGCACCGACCACCGGCACTACCTCATCTGCCGCCGCTGCGGCCACAGCCTCGTGGTGGAGTCCGACCCGGTCGAGCACTGGGCACAGAGGATCGCTGCCCAGTCCGGCTTCACCGACGTCCACCACACAGTCGAACTCGTCGGCATCTGCGCCGCTTGTACCGGCGAGCCGAACGACGGTGAAACGTGACGGGTGACCACGGCGTCACCCAGTCCAACCCGTGTCGTGTTGCGCAGATGCGTCGGCCAATGGCACGGATCCGGAAGGTACGCGAGCGTGGTTGCCCCCTGCGGGATGACCCGGCCGGTGTCGGCGGCGACCGTCGGGCGTCGTGAGACCTCACGTACGGTGGCAGGCTGGAGCTGGTACGGCGGAGGCTTCCGCACGGTCGGTTCGCCTGCGGCTCGAACCGATCTGTCCTGCGTCTTCCGGGCGGAACGTGGTCAACCGCCCCCAGCCGGCTGCTGTCACCGCAGCCGAACCACGACACGAACTCCTCCGCCACGGTCCCTGGTGCATGGCGACCGAGCGGTGCCGGCCTCGACAGATGCGTCCCCGGACGCGGGTGCCAAGGGGCATCCTCGGGAGTCGGGAGCATCGCGCTCGGCGACCTGGCGCTCCTTTCGAGCGGTGGTCAACGACCATCGCGGCTGACATCCTGGAAAGGAGGGCACGCCGTCGTCCGCGACTGTCGGGAACGACGGGAAGAGGGCGCATCTTCCTGGTGAATACGCGGCATGCGGGCGGCAGGGTCCGGCCTCCGGCAGCCTGCGGTCCGCGTCGGCTGGGCTGGACTGGGCATGCGAAGCCCGGGATGGAGGACATCGCCATGGCCACCGCGATCAACCGCGGCGAGATCGAGGCCGACATCAAGGAGACGCTGGGCCTCGTCCCACACTTCTTCAGCAAGATCCCCACCGAGCTGCTCGGCCCGGAGTGGGAGATCTTCAAGCGGATCGAGCTCGGGGAGACGCTGATCCCGAACAAGTACAAGGAACTGATAGGCGTCGGGCTGCACGCCGAGACGAAGTGCAAGTACTGCAGCCTGTTCCACACCGAGGCCGCGAAGCTCTTCGGAGCAACGGACGAGGAGATTCAGGAGGCCGTCCACTACGCCAAGGCCAGCCTCGGCTGGAGCGCCTACATCAACGGCATGCAGGAGGACTACGACCAGTTCGCCGCCGAGCTGGCCCAGGTCACCGACTACGTCCGGTCCAAGGCGGCGTAATGCAGCTGGAACGGGTGCGGCCCACGGTGCTGCGCGCCACCTTCCACGCGTACGAGCTGGCCGCCCTGACCGCCGCCGCCCGTTACGTGGTCGAGGCCGCACCCCCCGACATACCCGCCGAGTCGCTCCAGCAGTTGGAACAACTGCTCGCCGCGTACGACGACCAGGTCCGGAACCTGCCGAATCCCGCGCCACAAGGAGGCGCGTGACCGTTGCGCACCACCGGCAACCCCGTCGGTGGTCGTCCCGGCGCTCGCGGGAGCGACCACCGACCAATCGGGTGGGGTGGACTGCGCGTCGCCACCCCGACACGCACGAGATCGGTGAGGGGCGTTCCGGGGATGATCAATAGGGGTCACTGACACGCCGACATCTTGATTCTTTACGGCTGCACCTGCTGCGGAACTCTTTCCGCTACACCTCCAAGCGGGACTGGGCGGAGGTCGCCCGCGACCTCAAGCCCGTCCACACCGCGCCGAACGAGGCCGCGGCCCCGGAGCGGTTCGCCGAGTTCGCCGCCGCCTGGGAAGCGTCCTACCCGGCCGTCGTGCGACTGTGGGAGCGGGCCTGGTCCGAGATGGTCCCCTTCCTGGCGTTCGACGCCGAGATCCGAAAGATCATCTGCACGACCAACGCCATCGAGAGCCTCAACTCCCGCTACCGCAGGGCCGCCGGCGCCTGCGGCCGCTTCCCCAACGATCAGGCCGCCCTCAAACGGCTCTACCTGGCCACCCTCGCGCTCGACCCTACCGGCCGCGGCCGCCAGCGCTGGAGCAACCGCTGGATGGCCGCCCTCAACGCCTTCGACATCACGTTCGACGGACGCCTGTCAGCCGGACGGGCGTAGGTCACCCGGCCCACGCCCGACAGCAAGATCAACACCTAGTCCAACCGGGTGTCGTACACCTAGATCGTGATAGTCCCCTGGCTCACGGCCGAGACGCCTCATGAGGCCACGGACGACACGGTGGAGCCCATCGAGGGCGAGCTGAACGACCTGCTCGGCGATGAGGACCGCGTCGGGGACGACGGCGAGTCGTACGAGTGGAGCCGATGAGCGACGGCTGGCCCCGGCTGCGCCGAGGGGACGGGCGCGGGCGGGGCCAGCCGTGCGGGCAGCTCAGTGGGCGGACTCCGGGGCCTTGGCGGTCCAGCCGTCCGGCAGCCGGTCGAGGGCCGTTCGCCCGCTGGGAGTTTGAAGTAGCACTTCGCACTGCGCTGGTGTTCAGGGGCTGCAGCCCCTGAACACCAGCGCGGCCGCCGCCGGGCTCACGCTGGTCGGGTCCTGTTGCGGGAGTCAGCAGTTGTCGGGCGGCACTTTCGAACTGTTGAGGACGACAGCGGTGCTGTTGACTCCGTCGGTACCGTCTACGGCAGGGACGGTGCTCTGCCCGGGTTCGGTCCAGGTGAAGTTGCTTTCGGTTTGGTTGAAGGTCCAGGTGCCGGTGACTTCCTTGACGACGAAGCCTTTTCCCAGCCAGCCGTACTCTCCTGGCGGAATTTTGATGTGGCCGTCGACCGTCGTGGTCGTGCTGCCGTTCCACGCGTGGTCGTAGTGTGCCTCGATGGCCGCGCTGACCGGGCCCAGTTCACCTCCTACGGTGAGGGAACCGCCGGCAGTGTTCTCCCAGCCGGTGCTGTCGGCGACGCTGATCTCCACCTCCTGCTCGGCCTTGGTGGCGTTGTAGGTCAAGGTGCCGTTGACGCAGGAGTGGTAGTCGACGTAGGCGTTCTCATCGCCGGTCCAGGTGAAGCCGCAGTTGTTGTTCTGGGCGCACAAGGCCAGGGCGTATCGCGTCGCGAGCTCGCTCAGGCCCGGCGCGGTGCCGGTGCCGGAGATGCTCAGCCGCCACTGGTCGGCAGCCGCTGAGGTATTGCATTGATCGGTTTCGCTGGGGAGCTCGCCCCTGTCGTTGCCCGTGCTGTCCAGGCTGAGGAATTCCGTGAGGCATCTGCCGTTGTCCACGTTCCGGATCAGGTACGCCCCCGGTGTGATGGAGGGTTGGATGTACCAGCGCTGTTGGGTCCGGGTGTTGCACTTCACTTGGAGAGTGCGGTCCCAACCGACGGAAGGAGGAAGGTATTGATCCGGGACGAAATCGAGGCACCGGTTGGTGGCCCTGTTCTTGAGTTGGAAGAACCCGCTCTTGTCCCGGATCATTGACCACCGCTGCCGGGGGGTGGTGACGCCGTTCTTCACGGGGGTGGCACCGACCCCCGAGGTGGGGTCGGTGGTGTCCTCGGGCGCCAGGGCGTGGCCTGTTGCCACGTTCACCACGCTCAGACAGGCCGTCGTGCCGGTGCCCGCGCACGGAGTGGGGCCGTAGCCGAGGCTCTCCCAGTCGGCCCATTTGTCGCTGGGGGGCGGGTTGGACTCTTCCTGCGCGCTGTGCGCCAGACCGCCGTTTGCCTGTACGGCGACGGCTTCCAGACGGCCGTCCCGGTTGGCCGCAACGGACCAGCTGTGGGTCGTCGCGCCGCCAAGACTGCTTGGTGTGCTCCACGAGTCGACACTGCTGGGCTGGGTCTGCATCGTGTGCAGAAGGCTGTTGTCGGACTGGCGCGCGAAGACCTCCAGACGTCCGTCAGCGTTGGCGGCCACGTTGAGGTCGGTAACGGTGGCCACACCACCGAGAGGGGTGCCCTGGCCCGTCAATTGCGTCCAGGAGCTTCCCCACTGCTGCTGGCCGGCCTTGTTCTGCGCGACGTAGTAAACGTTGCCTTTCGTGTCCCGGACGAAGACCTGCAGCCGCCCGTCCTGGTTGCGCGCCACGGCAGGGTAGCTCTGGACACCGCCGCTCAGGGTCGGAAGAGCCTTCCAGGGGCTCCAGTTCTTCGTGTTCGCCTTGTTCTGGACGCGGGTCCAGAAGTTCCCGTCGTTGCCCCAGTCGAACACCTGCAGCTGCCCGCTGCTGTTCATCGCGACAGCCGGCCGGGCGACCATCTTGACGCCGGTGGGGGCGCCCATAGAAGTCCAGGAGTCCCAGTTCTCCCCGTACACGCTGCCGGCCGCCGTCTGGACCATCGACATCAGGGTGCCGTCCGCGCCCGCTCCGAAGACCTGGAGGCGCCCGTCCTGGTTCGCCGCGACCGCGACCCCAATCGCATTGGCAAGGCTGCCACCATGCGTCACCCACGTCGTGCTCCAGGTGCTGTCGCCGGTGGTTGTGGACGCCATCGTGGAGACGATGCCGCCATGGGTGGTGAAGACCTCCAGACGTCCGTCCGCGTTCGTCGCCACCACCGGGTCGGTGTCCGCGGCACCACCCAACGCGCTCCAGTCACTCCAGTCGGCGCCGGGTTCCCTCTGGCCGGTATGCCAGACGGTGCCGGGGGTGGCGCGGGCGAACGCTTCCAGTTCGCCGCTCTTGTTCAGCGCCACCAGACGGGTGGCCGGCGGCACCTCAGCGACGGCTGTCGCGGGCGGAGGCGTGTCAGCCCAGGCCGGCGCCTGCAGGCAGGTGACCGCGGCCAGGACAGCGCCGAGCAGGGGGATGAGCACACCTACGGGCATGCGAAGACGTCCTGCCATGCAGCTTCCCTCCCGGAAACAGGCAGCCTCGTGCGGGAGCAGGTCCTCCCGGACGTAGGCGATGGAATCTGCCTCTCTGACACGGTAGGAACCATCCGCCCGGGGCCGTATCACCCGAACGGGCGAGGGCCGCTCGCACGCCAAGCACATGCGCGGCAGGCGCACGCCCCGCTCGCGAACGGCGGTCGAACGCCATGCCGTAGCCGCGTGCGAATGTCGACTCACCGTTCGGTGATGCGATCGCCACTCGCAACACGCTGACTTGACAGGCCGAAGAACGATGACCGCGCGGCGGCGCCTCATCTGGTCGCGCGTCGCCGAGCAGCCGACGCCCTTGTCCACCTGGTGACCCGCGACGACACTGGACACCGCAGCGCTTCCCGGGTGAAGGCCCCGCCGCAGCCTCGAAGACCGGAACCTTTGCATAGGGGACAGCTCGCAGCGACGCGCTGCTTGTGGCGAAGCAGCCTGGCTCCATTCTCAGCCGCTCCATCAGGACAGGCCAAGGCCAACTCCAGGTGACAGGCCAACATCGTCGTGGTGTCACTGCGGGCGGGCTTGCGCGCGCGAGGCGTCGGCGCACGCGCGTAACAGACTCCGATGTCACCCCCCGAAGGACTTCCAAGCTCGACCACTAAGTCGGGTAGCCGGGTCACGTTGCCGTGACCCGGCCCCCTCAGAACCGGACGTGCCAGTCATCCCGGCATCCGGCTCAAGCAAGCCACGAGGGCT
>NZ_JBITTM010000059.1:0-55275 GCF_044541955.1 Kitasatospora sp. NPDC085464 | reverse complement strand
CACCCGCAGCTGGTCGGGGTCCTGGGAAATCCCGGTGAGGTGAGGTCCGAAATGGAACGAGATCTCGTCGCGGTCGGCGCGGACCAGGCCGACCTCGATGCCGAAGAAGTTCAGCACAATCGGCTCGATAACCGGCACTGTCGCTCCTGACGGTTTTGTTGCACATTCAATTTGTGTGGGCGTCCGGAGCGCGGCCCGCCGCGTCCGCCCCGGGTGGGGGCGGGCGGCGGCCGGCCGGTGCCCGCGGGCGGCGCACCGGTGGCGCGGACGGGTGGGGTGCGACGCGAGTCGGATCCGCCGCCCGGCTCGGCGGCCGGGTGCGTCCACCGGGGAGTCCCGCACCGTCCGACCGCGCTGCCCGGCGGTCGGCGATCGGTGAGGAGACGTCATGTGCAGTCCGTGTCGGCGTTGTTGCCGATCACTCCCAGCGCCAGTCACCCGGCGTGTTGATGCCCGGGTCCCGGGGCTTCGCCGTGGTGGCGGGCACCGGGTCGGTGGAGTCGCCCGGCGTGGCGGAGGGAGTGGCGGACGGCGAGGCGACGGACGCCGGACGCGCGGTCGGCGGGTGGCCGGTCGCGGCCTGCGCGGCCCCGGCCAGGACGCCGACGGCGAGGGCCGCAGTGGCGGCGGCGGTACAGGCGAACGTGCGGCAGGAAAGCATGGAATCCCCCAGGACGAGCGCAGTTTCGGAAGCGGATGCCGGGCATTTCCGCAGCCGCGGCGGTCGACCGCCGGCGGGGGCGGTCCGCGGTCATCGGCGGGCCCGGCCGGGGAGCTCGCCGCCCCCCGACAACCGGAAGTCTGCTGCACGCCGAGGGGGACCGGAAGGTGTTCGGGACGGCAGGAAGATCGCCCTGGCACGATGGTGCCATTGCCATTCCATTACCTTTGCCGCGCCGGCCTCTCCGCGAGCCGCAGCGGTGGGGCTTTCGACGGTTGTCCCGGTCCGCCCGCCCTGGCATGATCAGGCGGCAACTTCCCGGTCGAAGTTGCCGGTCGAGGGGACGGACTGCGGGGGTGGTGCGCCGATGCTGGACGGGATCGACAACGCCGCACAGGCGGTCTACCGCTTAATGCTGACGGATCATCACCTCGATGCCAAGGGGCTCGCCGAGAAGCTCGCCCTGAGCGAGGCGGAGGTCCGCGACGCGCTCGACCAGCTCGCCGACCTCCGGCTGCTCCGGCCGTCCGAGGAACTCCCGGGCGAGCTCCCGGGCGGCCTGCGGCCGGTGGACCCGAGGGTCGGACTGCCCGCCCTGCTGCGCCACTACGAGTCCGTCCAGCAGCGCACCCAGCAGGAGTTCGAGCGGCGCCAGGCGGCGATCACCAACCTGCTCGCCGAGTACCGGGACGAGTCGGCCCGGGAGGACAGCCAGCTGGAGCGGCTGATCGGGCTCGCCACCGTGCAGGCCCGGCTGGACGAGCTGATCCGCTCGGTCTCCGGCGAACTGCTCACCTTCAACCCCGGGGGAGCCCAGTCCGCCGCCTCGCTCCAGGCCAGCCGCCCGGCCAACGAGGAACTGCTCGCCCGCGGCGTGGCGATGCGGACGGTCTACCTGGACAGCGTCCGCAAGGACCGGGCCACCGTCCGGCACGCCGAGTGGCTGACCGGACTGGGCTGCGAGGTCCGGACGGTGCCCGCGCTCCCGCTGCGGATGATGGTCATCGACCGGCGGGTGGCGCTCGTCCCGATCGACCCTGCCAACACCCGCAAGGGCGCGGTGCAGATCTCCTCGCCGGGCGTGATCACCGCCCTGCTCTCGCTGTTCGAGCAGACCTGGGCCGACGCGACCCCCTTCGGCGCCCCGCGCGAGCGCGACGAGCAGGGCCTGACCCGCCAGGAGCAGGAGTTGCTCCGCCTGCTCGGTCAGGGCTACACCGACGAGGCGGCCGGAAAGCACCTCGGCCTCTCCCTGCGGACGGTGCGCCGGATGATGGCCGACCTGATGGACCGGCTCGGCGCCCGCAGCCGGTTCGAGGCGGGCCTGCTGGCCGGCCGCCGCGGCTGGCTCTGAGCCGACCGCGTCCGCCCCGGCGCCGCCCGTCGCGTCCCCCGGCGCCGCCCGTCACCGGAGAGCCGTAGTGGCGTAAGTCACGTCGGAATCGGGTGGTTTCGGGTGTTCTGCCTGGTGGTTGCCCGGGTGTCGGGGGGTTTGCCCACCGACCGGAGGTCCATGACCGTGTTGGGCCAAAATATGATCGGAAGCCACGATCGTCGGTTGATGCAGACGGTCGTATGTGCAACCTGGGAACGGTTGGGGCCGTCTCTCTGTGTGCGGTGCGCCAGATCGTCCGGGGCGTCGCTTCCGTCGGTGAAAGGTACGCGCATGTCAGGTCAGCGGGACAAGGGCCCGGCCCGGGGCGGGGACGAGTCCGGTGCGCTCACGACCGGGGGTAAGAGGGGCGGCGCTGCCGTGCCGTCGCCGCGTTCCGGCGGCGGACGCGCGGAGGCCCGCCGTGCCGCCGGCCAGGGCAAGGGCGGCCGCGCCGGCGGCGGATCGGACTCCGGGGCCGGCGGACGGGCGGCGGCGCGCAAGAACGCCAAGCCGAAGAAGAACGTGAAGAAGATCGTCGCCTGGTCGGCGGCGGGCGTGCTGGTGCTGATCGCCGGGACCGGCGGCGCGATCTACTACAAGCTGAACGCCAACATCAAGTCCTTCGACGCCGACGCGATAGCCGGCGACCGCCCGCCCGAGGCGAAGGCCGACGCGGACGGCAACAAGCCGGTCAACGTGCTGCTGATCGGCTCGGACAGCCGCGGCAAGAACAACGCCGACCTCGGGGGCGGCGAGGACGGCGGCGCCCGCTCGGACACCACGATCCTGCTGCACGTCTACGCCGACCACAAGCACGCCGTGGGCATCTCGATCCCGCGCAACGCCAAGGTCCAGCTGCCGTCCTGCAAGCTGCCCAACGGCAAGTGGACCAAGGGCGGCAACACCGACCTGTTCAACGCGGCCTTCTCGACCGGCGGCAGCGACGACGGCAACCCGGCCTGCACCCAGAACACCGTGGAGAAGCTCACCGGCATCCGGGTCGACCACACCCTCGTGGTCGACTTCAACGGCTTCGCCGCGATGACCAAGGCCGTCAACGGCGTGGACATCTGCCTGCCGCAGCCGATCTACGAGGGAGACATCAACCCCAACCTGCACAAGAAGGGCGCCCTCGTCCTCCCGCAGGGCAAGCAGACCGTGGACGGCCAGAAGGCACTGGACTACGTGCGACTGCGGCACGGCATCGGCGACGGTTCGGACATCGGCCGGATGAAGCGCCAGCAGGCCTTCATGAGCTCCCTCGCCAGCAAGATCAAGAAGGACGGGATGGGCCCCACCACCCTCCTGCCGCTCGCCGACGCCGCCACCAAGTCGCTGACCGTCGACCCGGGCCTGGACTCCGCCGACAAGCTGCTCTCCTTCGGGCTGTCGATGAAGAACATCGACATGCACGACCTGAAGTTCGTGACGGCGCCCTGGCGCTACCGCACCCAGGACGCCGACCTGGACCTGGTTCAGCCGGACGCCAACAAGCTCTGGGAGACCCTCAAGGCCGACCAGACCATCGACGGCCAGAACGCCACCGGCCAGCAGCCGGACGCGTCCGGCACCAGCCCGGCCCCGCAGCAGCCCGGTCCCACCACCCCGGCCGCCCCGGCCGGGGACGCCTCCAACGCCGCGATCAAGGTGGCGGTCTACAACGGGACCACCGCCAACGGCCTGGCCGGCAAGGGCACCGAACTGCTGAAGACCGCCAAGTTCACCGCCTCCACCGCGGGCCAGGCGGCGAGCACCAAGTACAAGGTCACCACGATCGAGTACGGCACCGGGCAGAAGGCGAACGCCGAGAAGGTCGCCGCGCTGTTCCCGGGCGCCGAAATGTCCTCCGGCAGCTCGCGCGGCATCTCGGTCATCGTCGGCCAGGACTTCGCCGCCACCGCGGGAGTCGGCTCCGCCGCGCCCGCCGGGACGGCCGGCACCCCGGGCTCCCCCCCGCAGCCGCTGCCCACCACCGTCACCAACGACGCCCGCTCGGCGGACGACGACATCTGCGCCAACACCACGTACGGCAGCGGCGGCTGACCGCACCCACCGGACGGCGGGACGACCCCCGGACCAGCGCTCCCGGAGCGCGTGGGCCCGGGGGTCGTGCCATGGTGGCCGTAGGCCCGCCACGGGCCTCGACCCAGGTCTCGAAAGGCGGAGCCCATGCCCGAGATCGCCCTGCAGTTCGACATCGCCGCGCCCCGTGAGGTCGTCCTCGCCGCGCTCACCACGCACGACGGGCTGACCTCCTGGTGGACCACCGCCGCGGACCGGGAGGAGGACGTCCTGCTGTTCGACTTCCCCGAGGTCCCCGAGCCGTTCCGGCTCCGCGTGGAGCGGGCCGACCAGGACCGGGTGGTGTGGACCAACGCCGGGGCGTTCCCGCCGCACTGGGCCGGCACCTGGATCGGCTGGGACCTCGCCGAGCAGCCCGGAGCGCCCGACCGCACCCGGCTGCTGTTCCGGCACGGGGGCTGGCAGCCGGGCACCGAGGAGGGCGTCCCGGCGGTGGCCGGCACCTGGGCCGAACTGCTGGTCCGGCTGAAGGACTACGCGCAGAGCGGCAAGGTGCAGCCGTACTTCGTCACCGCCCGGCGGCACGACGCCCCGTGAGCCGGCCGGGGCCGCCCCGCGACACCGCGCCCAGGCCGCCCCGCGACACCGCGGTCCGGTGGCGGGATCGCGGCGGCGGGCCGATGGTGGCGGTGTACCCCCGTCGTACCGGCCGCCGCCGGTCACCGCCGCCGCCGGTCACCGCCGCCGCCGGTCACCGCCACCGCCGGTCACCACCGCCTCCGGGAGGCCCAGCCATGCCCGTCGTCACCGATCCGTACCCGCCCGGCACCCCCTGCTGGGTCGACCTGATGGCCGCCGACCAGCAAGCCGCGCTGGACTTCTACCGCGACCTCTTCGGCTGGCAGGGCGAGGTCGGCCCGGCCGAGTTCGGCGGCTACGCCGTGTGCGCGCTCAACGGCCGGCCGGTCGCCGGGATCATGGGGCAGGTCGTGCCCGAGGGCCAGCCCGCGCCGCCCGTCGCCTGGACCACCTACCTCGCCTCGGACGACGCCGACGAGAGCAACCGGGCCATCGCCGCGGCCGGCGGCACGATCCTCTACCAGCCGACGGACGTCGGCACGATCGGCCGGATGCTGGTCGCCGCCGACCCGACCGGCGCGGTGTTCGGCATCTGGCAGGCCATGGACTTCATCGGCGCGGGCGTGGTCAACGAACCGGGCGCGCTGGTCTGGAACGAGCTCAACACCGCCGACGGCGACACGGCCGGCCGCTTCTACCGCGCGGCGCTCGGGCTGCGCCCGGCCACCATCCAGGGCATGGACGGCTACTTCTCGCTCAACGTCGCCGACCGCACGGTGGGCGGCATGCAGGCGATCCCCGGCTACCTCGCCCCGGGCACCCCCTCGCACTGGATGACGTACTTCTCGGTGGACGACACCGACTCCACGGTGGACGCCCTGGTCAAGGCCGGCGGCTCGGTGATCCAGCCGCCGTTCGACATGCAGGCCGGGCGGATGGCCGTCGTCCGGGATCCGCAGGGCGCGGTCTTCGCCGTCGTCCAGGCGCCCCAGGCGCAGCTGCCCGACTCCCCGTAGCCGCCCGCGGCGCGGCCGGGCAACCGGAAGCCGCCCTTCCCGCGACGCGCCGCCGGGAAATGGGCGGCTTCCCCCCGTTCCCGGGTAAGACTGCACCCATGCTGGGGCTACCGGACGACATCCGCGCTTTCCTCTTCGACCTCGACGGAGTGCTCACCCGGACCGCGAAGGTGCACGCCGCGGCCTGGAAGGACACCTTCGACGCCTTCCTGCGCGCCGAAGCCGCCCGTACCGGCGGGCCGTTCGTCCCCTTCGACGCCGTCGTCGACTACGACACCTACGTGGACGGCCGCCCGCGCCTCGACGGCACCCGGGCCTTCCTGCACAGCCGGGACGTCGACCTGCCCGAGGGCTCCCCCGACGACCCTCCCAACTCCCGTACCGTCCAAGGGATCAGCCGGGCCAAGAACGACACCGTGCTGCGGATGATCCGCGAACAGGGCGTCCAGCCGTACGACGGCTCGGTCGCCTACGTGCACCGGCTGCGCGCGGCCGGGCTGCCCAGTGCGGTGGTCTCCTCCAGCGCCAACTGCCGCGACGTGCTGCGGGCGGCGGGCATCGAGGAGCTGTTCGACGTGATCGTGGACGGCAACGTCGCCAAGGCCGAGGGCCTGCCCGGCAAGCCCGCCCCCGACACCTACCTGTACGCCGCCCGCGCGCTCGGTGTCGAGCCCGAGCACGCCGCCGTCTTCGAGGACGCGCTCGCCGGGGTCGCCTCCGGCCGGGCCGGCGGCTTCGGCGCGGTGGTCGGCGTGAACCGCACCGGACAGGCCGCCGAACTGCGCCACGACGGCGCCACCGTGGTCGTCGACGACCTCGCCGAGCTCCTGGGGGACGAGGCATGAGCGGGCGCGGCGAGACGACGGCCCCGGGCGGGCGCGGCGAGGCGGGGCCCCTGTGCGGCCGCGGGGAGGCGGCGGCATGAGTCCCTCCGACAACTTCGCGATCGACCCCTGGCAGATCACCGAACAGGGCCTGGACCTGGCCTCGATGGCCCGCGCCGAGTCCGTCTTCGCACTCTCCAACGGGCACATCGGCCTGCGCGCCAACCTGGACGAGGGCGAGCCGCACGGCCTGCCCGGCACCTACCTCAACGGCGTCTTCGAGCTGCGTCCGCTGCCCTACGGCGAGGGCGGCTACGGCTACCCGGAGTCCAGCCAGAGCGTCATCAACGTGACCAACGGCAAGATCATCCGGCTGCTGGTGGACGACGAGCCCTTCGACCTGCGGTACGGCGAACTCGTCAGCCACAAGCGCTGGGTGGACTTCCGCGAGGGCCTGCTGCACCGCGAGGCCGAGTGGACGTCCCCGGCCGGGCGGACGATCCGGGTGCGCTCCTCCCGGCTGGTCTCGCTCACCCAGCGCGCCATCGCGGCCGTCGAGTACGTCGTCGAGGCGGTGGACGGCCCGGTGCGGATCGTGCTGCAGTCCGAGCTGGTCGCCAACGAGCAGCTGCCCGGCAGCCCCGAGGGCGACCCGCGCGCCGCGGCCGTCCTGGAGGCGCCGCTGCAGCCCGAGGTGCACCACGCCGGGGGCACCAAGGCCGTCCTGGTGCACCGCACCCGCTACAGCGGCATCCGGGTCGCGGCCGGCATGGACCACATCATCGAGGGCCCGGAGAAGTCCGACACCGTCGCCGAGGCCGAGGCCGACCACTGCCGGATCAGCGTCACCACCGTGCTCAAGCCCGGCCAGCGGCTGCGGCTGACCAAGTTCATGTCCTACGGCTGGTCCGGCACCCGCTCGCAGCCCGCCGTCCGGGACCAGGTGGAGGCCGCGCTCACCGCCGCCCGGTACACCGGCTGGGACGGCCTGGTCGCCGAACAGAAGGCGTTCCTGCGCGAGTTCTGGGAGACCAGCGACATCGAGATCGAGGGCGACGTCGAACTGCAGCAGGCCGTCCGGTTCGCCATCTTCCACGTCCTGCAGGCCGGCGCCCGCAGCGAGGAACGGGCCATCCCCGCCAAGGGGCTGACCGGCCCCGGCTACGACGGGCACAGCTTCTGGGACACCGAGACCTTCGTCCTGCCCGTGCTGACCTACTGCCTGCCCGCCGCCGTCAACCAGGCCCTGCGCTGGCGGCACACCACCCTCCCGCTGGCCCGCGAACGGGCGGCCCAACTCGGCCTGTCCGGCGCGGTGTTCCCGTGGCGGACGATCCGCGGCGAGGAGTGCTCCGGGTACTGGCCGGCCGGCACCGCGGCCTTCCACATCGGCGCCGCCATCGCGGCCGCCGTCGCCCGCTACGTCCGGGCCACCGGGGACGAGGAGTTCGAGCGCGAGTACGGGCTCGAACTCCTCGTGGAGACCGCCCGGATGTGGCGCTCGCTCGGCCACCACGACGTCGCCGGGAGGTTCCGGATCGAGGGCGTCACCGGTCCCGACGAGTACAGCGCCGTCGCGGACAACAACGTCTTCACCAACCTGATGGCGCAGACGAACCTGCGCGCCGCCGCCGAGGCCGCCGTCCGCCACCCGCGCGAGGCCGCCGCCCTCGGCGTCGACACCGAGGAGACCGCCGCCTGGCGGGACGCCGCCGCGGCGATGTACATCCCGTACGACGAGGACCTCGGCGTCCACCCGCAGGCCGACGGCTTCACCCACCACCAGGTCTGGGACTTCGAGAACACCCCGCCCGAGAAGTACCCGCTGCTTCTGCACTTCCCGTACTTCGACCTGTACCGCAAGCAGGTGGTCAAGCAGGCCGACCTGGTGCTCGCCATGCAGGTCCGCGGCGACGCCTTCACCGACGAGCAGAAGGCCCGCAACTTCGCGTACTACGAGCGCCTCACCGTCCGCGACTCCTCGCTCTCCGCCTGCACCCAGGCGGTCATCGCCGCCGAGGTCGGCCAGCTCGACCTCGCGTACGACTACACCGCCGAAGCCGCCCTGATGGACCTGCACGACCTCGGCGGCAACACCCGCGACGGCCTGCACATGGCCTCGCTCGCCGGGGCCTGCATCGCCCTGGTGGCCGGGTTCGGCGGGCTGCGCGACCACAGCGGGATGCTGTCCTTCCGCCCCCGGCTGCCGTCCGGGCTGATGCGGCTCAGCTTCTCGCTGCTGGTGCGCGGACACCTGCTCGACGTCCGGATCAGCCACGAGGAGACGACGTACACCCTGCGCCGCGGCGACGTGCTCCACCTGCGGCACGACGGCGAGGCGGTCCAGCTCAAGTCCGGGAAGCCGGTCACCCTGCCCACCACCGCCCCGCCCGCCCAGGAGCGCTTCGCCCAGCCGCCCGGCCGCGAACCCGCCCGCCGCCAGCCCCAGGCGGGCCTCGCCGCGGGCAAGCTCGGCCAGCACGACCACCTGGCGGCGGAGTAGCACCCCGCGGCGTCCGCACCCGCGCCCGCGCGCTCACCCGTCCGGCCCACCCCGGCTGCGCCGCCCCGCCGCCCGTCGGAGTGTGCAGGTGCCTGTGAGAACCGGCGCCCCAGTGAAGGAGTGCACCCGTGGCGAGCGTGGCCGAACAGATGGTGGAGGTGCTCCGGCAGGCCGGGGTGGAGCGGGTCTACGGCGTCGTCGGGGACAGCCTCAACCCGGTCGTGGACGCGATCCGCCGGGCCGAGGGCATCGGCTGGGTGCACGTGCGCAACGAGGAGGCCGGGGCCTTCGCGGCCGCCGCCGAGGCCGAACTCACCGGCCGGCTCGCCGTGTGCGCGGGCTCCTGCGGCCCCGGCAACACCCACCTGATCCAGGGCCTCTACGACGCCCAGCGCAGCGGCCTGCCCGTCCTCGCGCTCGCCTCGCACATCCCGTCCGGCCAGATCGGCACCGGCTTCTTCCAGGAGACCCACCCCGAGCGGGTGTTCACCGACTGCAGCAGCTGGTGCGAGCTGCTCTCCGCCCCCGCCCAGCTGCCCCGGCTGCTGCGGATCGCCGTCCAGCACGCGCTCGGCGCGCACGGCGTCTCGGTGCTCGCCTTCCCCGGGGACGTCGCCGCGCTGCCCGCCGCCGGCCCCACCGGCACCAGCCACTTCCTCACCGAGCAGGCCGTCGCCGCGCCGCCGTGGTCGCAGGTGCAGGAGCTGGCCCGGCTGCTCAACGAGGCGCGCAAGGTGGTGCTGTTCTGCGGCGCCGGGGTGCGCGGTGCGCACGCCGAGGTGATGGAGGCGGCGCAGGCCCTGAACGCGCCGATCGGCCACTCGCTGCGCGGCAAGGAGTGGATCCAGTACGACAACCCGTACGACGTCGGCATGAGCGGCCTGCTCGGCTACGGCGCCTGCCACGAGGCGCTGCACTCCGCCGACCTGGTGCTGCTGCTCGGCACCGACTTCCCGTACGACTCCTTCCTGCCGCAGGCACACACCGTCCAGGTCGACCACGACGCGACCCGCCTCGGCCGGCGCACCGCGCTCGACCTGGCCGTCCACGGCGACGTCGCCGCCACCCTGCGGGCCGTGCTGCCGCTGCTGGAGGCCAAGGGCGACCGCGCCTTCCTGGACGGCATGCTGCGCAAGCACGCCCGGTCGCTGGAGGACGTGGTCGGCGCCTACACCCGGGACATCGAGAAGCACCTGCCGATCCACCCCGAGTACGTCGCCGCCGTCCTCGACGACGTCGCCGCGCAGGACGCGGTGTTCACCGTCGACACCGGCATGAACAACGTCTGGGCCGCCCGCTACCTGCAGCCCAACGGCCATCGGCGGATGATCGGCTCCTTCCTCCACGGCTCGATGGCCAACGCCCTCCCGCACGCCATCGGCGCCCAGCTCGCCAACCCCGGACGCCAGGTGATCGCGATGGCCGGCGACGGCGGCCTCGGCATGCTGCTCGGCGAACTGCTCACGGTGGCCAAGCACCGGCTGCCGGTGAAGACGGTGGTGTTCAACAACGGCGCGCTCGGCATGATCAAGCTGGAGATGCTGGTCTCCGGGTACCCCGAGTCGGAGATCGACAACGGGGACGTGGACTACGCGGGGATCGCCCGGGCGATGGGGATCCCGGCCAAGCGGGTGACCGAGCCGGCCCGGGTCCGGGAGGTGCTGGCCGAGGCGCTGGAGCGACCGGGACCGGCCCTGGTCGACGTCGTCACCGACCCCAACGCGCTGTCCGTCCCGCCGCACATCACCGCCGCCCAGCTGAAGGGCTTCGCGCTGGCGGCCGGGCGGACGGTGCTCTCGGGCGGGGTCGGACGCATGATCGACCTGGCCCGGAGCAACCTGCGGAACATCCCGCGGCCGTGAGGCGGGGAAGGGCCCGCGGGTCCCGGTCGTGAGCCCCTGTTCTCGGGGCTTTTGCCTCTGAGGCAATATTCTTGCCCGACCGGCACGCCGGGTGTCCACTGGGTACATGACCACCAGCTCCACCGGCGCCCCCGCCGCAGGCGACCAGCTCGACGACCAGGAGGTCGTCGGCCTCGCCGCCCGCCTCCGCGAGCACCGGCTCAGCAGCCGCCTCACCCTGGAGGTCGCCGCCGCGCGGATCGGACTCTCCCCAGCGTATCTGTCCCGGCTGGAAACCGGCCGTCGCCAGCCCTCGCTGCCCGTCCTGCTCGGCCTCGCCCGCGCCTACGGCACCTCGGTGTCCGGCCTGCTCGGCGAGACCATGGCCGAACCGGACCCGGTGGTCCGCGGCGGCGCCATAGAGCCCGGCCGGGCCGGCGGCTGGGGCTACCGCCGGGCCGGCGCCCCCGGCCGCGCCATGCAGGCCCTGCGCGTGCAGGTCCCGCCGGGCGTCCAGGACGCGGTGGTCCGGGTCCACCCCGGCGAGGAGTGGCTGTACATCCTGCGCGGCGAACTCCGACTCACCCTCGGCGACCGCGTCCATCACCTCCGCGTGGGCGACTCCGCCCACTACGACTCGCTCACCCCGCACTGCATCGCCGCCGAGTCCGAGAACGGCGTCGAACTGCTCTTCGTCCACACCCTGCTGCAGAGCCCCGGCGGCGAACTCTGCCTCGGCGGCGGCCCCGCCGCGACCCACTGACCTGCCGTCAGAACCATCCGGAGGAGATCACCGTGGCCGATCCCACCACCACCGCCACCACCGCCCCAGCCCCCCTGGTCGGCGCGGCCGACACCCCGACCGGCCCGAAGACCATGGACGCCGGGAAGTGGGCCAACAAGCGGGTCTACCTGCGCCTGGTGATCTACACCGCCGGCATCCACGTCTTCGCCGGCTTCATCATGCTCCTGTTCGAACTCGGCAGCCGCAACAAGTAGGCGCCCCTCCGCCGTCCGCCCGCCTCCACCCCCGAGGGAGGCGGGCGGAACGCCGTCCGGCCAACCTGCCGGTGCCGTCCGACAGTTCGCGAGCACCCCGCCGCCCCGCGCCGCGCAAAAACTCGCAGCGGGCCTGCACCGCGCCCCGCCCTTTCCTCTTCCCCGCCCCCTCCTCACGCCCTGCGCAGCAGCTCGCAGAGGGCCTGCACCGCCGCCGGGAAGGCGTGCTCCGGTGGCGTGGCGTAGCCGATGACGAGGGAGGGCGGTGCGTCGGTGGGGTCCGGGGTGGCGCGGTGCCAGGCGAGGCCGTTGAGGGAGATGCCGGCGGCCTGGGCGCGGCTGAGGAGTTCGGGTTCCGGGGTGGAGCCGGGCGGGAGCTGGAGGACGGCGTGCAGGCCGGCCGCGATCCCGGTGACCCGGACGTGCGGGGCGTGTTCGGCGAGCGCGGCGACCAGGTGGTCGCGGCGGCGCCGGTAGTGCAGGCGGCAGCGCCGTACGTGCCGGTCGTACGTGCCGGAGGTGATCAGCTCCGCCAGCGTCAGCTGGTCGAGCACCGGGGACATCGTGTCGGCCAGGACCTTCAGCCGGGCGACCGGCTCGACCAGGGCGTCCGGCAGGGCCAGCCAGGCCAGCCGCAGGCCGGGCGCGAGGCTCTTGGCGGCCGTTCCGGCGTACACCACGCGTTCGGGGTCGAGCGCCTGCATGGCGCCCAGCGGCTGCCGGTCGTAGCGGAACTCGCCGTCGTAGTCGTCCTCGACGACGTACCCGTCCTGTTCGCGCGCCCACCGCACCGCTTCCGCCCGTCGGTCGGCGGAGAGCGGGGCGCCGGTGGGGTACTGGTGGGCCGGGGTGAGCAGGACGGCGCCGGGGCGGGCGTCGAGCCGGTCGACCCGGGCGCCCTCCTCGTCCAGTGGCAGCGGGGCGGTGGTGAGTCCGGCGGCCCGGGCGACGTCGTGCTGCGGTGGCAGCCCGTACTCCTCGACCGCGAGCGTTCGGGTGCCGCGTTCCCGCAGGGCGGTGCAGAGCAGGCCGAGGCCCTGGGTGACGCCGGTGCAGATGAGCAGGTGGTCGGGGTCGGTGCGGACGCCGCGGACCCGGGCCAGGTAGTGGGTGAGGGCCTGCCGCAGTTCGATCCGGCCGAGCGGGCTGCCGTAGTCGAGGGCCTCGTGCGGTGCGGTGGCGAGGGCGCGGCGGGCGGCGGCGAGCCAGGCGGTGCGGGGGAAGAGCGAGAGGTCGGGCCGTCCGGACATCAGGTCGTGCCGGGCGGTCCGTCGCTGCGGAACCCGGCGGGGCGCGGCCCGCCTGCCGTGGGCGGGGGCCTCGGGTACGGCCCGCCGGGCGACGGTGGTGCCGGAGCCCTGGCGGGAGTCGAGCCAGCCCTCTGCGGTGAGCTGGCCGTACGCCTCGACGACGGTGTTGCGGGCGATCCCGAGGTCCTCGCCGAGGGCCCGGGAGGAGGGCAGCCGGGTGCCGGGCGCGAGCCGTCCGTCCTGGACGGCCTCGCGCAGGGCGTCCTCCAGGGCGGCCCGCAGCCCGGTCCCGGCGGCGCGCCGCTCGGTGAGGTCGAGGTGCAGGTCGCCGCCGAAGGAGGTCCAGGAGCTGGTCACCGGCCCATTCTCGCGCGCAGGGGCGGCCCGCCGGGGTCACCAGGAGGTGCCGGCGGGCTCCTCGATGGTGGTGTTGATGCGGTTGAAGAAGTTGGTCAGCGCGATCATCAGGACGATCGCGGAGAGCTGCTCCTCGTTGAAGTGGTCGGCGGCGGCGTCCCAGACCTCGTCCGGGACGGCCTTGCCGGAGCGGTCGGCGATCCGGGTGGCGGCCTCGGTGAGTTCGAGGGCGGCGCGCTCCTCGTCGGTGAAGAACGGTGCTTCGCGCCAGGCGGCGACGGCGTGCAGCCGCTCGTCGGTCTCGCCGTGCTTCTTGGCTCCCTGGACGCCCGCGAACACGCAGGCGCTGCAGCCGTTGATCTGGCTGGCCCGCAGGTGGACCAGTTCGAGGAGCTGCGGGGAGACGCCGCCCTGGTACATGGCCTTGTAGACGGCCTGGACGCCCTTCATCGCGTCGGGCAGGACCAGGGCGGGGTTCTTCATGCGTGCGGTGGTCACGGTGATCTCCTCGTCGGTTAGCGTCCGTCACTGGACCGACGGATCCCGACGCGAGGATGTGACAGCATGAGCGAAGAGATTTCCCCGGCCGAACCGTCCGAACCGTCCGAACCGTCCGAACCGTCCGAACCGTCCGAACCGTCCGAACTGGCCGAGCTGGCAGGGCGTTTCGAGGCGGAGCGGCCGCAGCTGCGCGCGGTGGCCTACCGGATCCTCGGGTCGGTCGCCGAGGCCGAGGACGCCGTCCAGGAGGCCTGGCTGAAGCTGAGCCGCAGCGACGTGGGCGGGGTGCGCAACCTGGGGGCGTGGCTCACCACGGTGGTCGGCCGGGTCTGCCTGGACCAGTTGCGGTCCCGGGCTTCCCGCCGGGAGGATCCGCTGCCCGAGCAGGAGGGGCAGGTGCGGCTGCCGGACCCGGTGGTCAGCGGGCCGGCGGCGCTGGACCCGGTGCACGAGATCCTGGTCGCCGACTCGGTGGGGATCGCCCTGATGGTGGTCCTGGAGACGCTGTCCCCGGCGGAGCGGGTGGCGTTCGTGCTGCACGACATGTTCGAGGTGCCCTTCGACGGGATCGCCGAGGTGCTGGGCCGCACGTCCGCGTCCACCCGGCAGTTGGCCAGTCGCGCCCGCCGCCGGGTGCAGGGCGCCACGCCGGCCGCGGACACCGACGTCGCCCGCAAGCGCGAGGTGGTGGAGGCGTTCCTGACGGCCTCCCGGGGCGGCGACTTCGATGCCCTGCTGACCGTGCTGGACCCGGACGTGGTGGCCCGTTCCGACGGCGGCACGCTGGTGCCGAGCGTGCTGCGCCGCGGCGCCGCGGACGTCGCCGCCCAGGCGATCACCTTCGCCCGGTTCGCCGCCGACGGCCGCCTGGTCCTGGTCAACGGCTCGCCCGGGGTGGTGTCGTTCGCCGACGGCCGTCCGCTGTCGGTCATGTCGTTCACCATCCACGAGGGCCGGATCACCGCGATGGACATCCTCACCGACCCGACCCGCCTGGCCGCCCTGGGCCTCACGGCCTGACCGGGCACCCGCTCCCCGGGCCCGTCCGGCCGCTCGACGGACGGCCGGACCCGGGGACCGGTTCTCAGGCCAGCCCGCCGGTGGCGCGGAGGTTCTGGCCGGTGATCCAGCGGCCGTCCGGGCCGGCCAGGAAGGCGATGACGTCGGCGATGTCCTCGGGGCGGCCGAGGCGGCGCAGCGGGGTCAGGCCGGCCACCCGCGTGAGGGCCTCGGGCGGGTTGGTGCCGCGCAGCAGGTCGGTGTCGGTGGCCCCGGGGGACACGGTGTTGACGGTGATCCCGCGCGGGCCGAGTTCGACGGCGGCGACGGCGGTGAGCTGTTCGACGGCGCCCTTGCTGGCGGCGTACGCGGCGATGCCGGGGACGGGCCGGACGGTGTTCGCGGTGGAGACGTTGACGATCCGCCCGCCGTCGCGCATCCGGCGGGCGGCGTAGCGGACGGTGGTGAAGGCGGCGCGGGTGTTGACGGCCAGGACGGCGTCGAGGGCCGCGTCGTCGAGTTCGGCGAGCGGGGTGGGGACGAAGGACGCGGCGGCGTTGTTCACCAGGACGTCGAGCCCGCCGAGCCGCTCCTCGGCCTCGGCCATCAGCCGCTCGGCGGCGTCCGGCTCGGCGAGGTCGGCCCGTACGGCCCACGCGCGGCCGCCCTCGGCCTCCACGGCGCGGACCGTCTCGGCGGCGGCCGCCTCGTCGCGGGCGTAGCCGAGGACGACCTGCGCGCCGTCGCGCGCCAGCCGCCGGACGACGGCCCGCCCGATGCCCCGCGAGCCGCCCGTGACGACCGCGGCCTTGCCGTCCAGGAGCAGTGGTTCCGTCATGCTTCCTCCACGTGTTCGAGGGGTGGGTTGTCACCCTCTCGCGCTACCGTGCCGCGCATGGCGAACTTCGTACTCGTGGCGGGCGCGTGGCTCGGTTCCTGGGCCTGGGACGACGTGGTGCCGGAGCTGCGCGCGGCCGGGCACGGGGCGTACCCGCTGACGCTGTCCGGGCTCGCCGGGCAGCGGGCGGTGCCGGCCGGGCAGCGGGAGCACGTGGCGGACGTCGTGGCCGCGGTGGAGGAGCACGACCTGCGGGAGGTCGTGCTGGTCGGGCACAGCTACTCGGGCGTCCCGGTGGGTCAGGCCGCCGAGCGGATCGGCGACCGGCTGGCCCGGCTGGTCCTGGTGGACGCCGACGTGCCGGTGACGGGGGAGTCCTTCGCCGACGGGATACCGGAGCCGGCCGGGCTGCGGGCCGACCTCGCCGCGCACGGGGGCTGGTGGCCGCCGCTGCCGCCCGCCGACTTCGCCGGACAGGGGCTGACGACCGGGCAGATCGCCCGGATCGCCGAGCGGGCCACCCCGCACCCGGGCGCCTCGCTGACCGAACCGGCCGTGCTGGAGGGGCCGTTGAGCGCCCTCCCGGCGGTGTACGTGAAGTGCCTGCTGGACTGGCCGGAGCCGCCGCCGGTGGTCGCCGCGCTGGTCGCGGACGGCCACTGGCGGCTGGCCGAGCTGGACACCGGGCACTGGCCGATGTTCTCCCGGCCGGCCGAACTGGCCCGGATCCTGCTGGAGTCGGTCCGGCCGGTCCGGCCGGGCGGGCCTGCTCGGAGCGACGGCCCGGCCGGGGCGGACGGGTCGGCTCAGACCGACAGGTAGACCGCGCTGCCGAGGCCGGCCAGGAAGCAGTAGATCGCGAACGGCGTCAGGCTGCGGGTCTCGAAGTACTTGGTGAGGAACCGCACCGAGACGTACCCGGCGGCGAAGGCGGCGACGCTGCCTGCGAGGACCGGGCCGAGCACGGGGGAGTTCTCCGGCTTGAACAGCTCGGGGACCTTCAGCACCGAGGCGGCCAGGATGACCGGGGTGGCGAGCAGGAAGGAGAACCGGGCGGCGTCCTCGTGGTGCAGCCCGCGCAGGATGCCGGCGCTCATGGTGACGCCGGAGCGGCTGATGCCGGGGAACAGCGCGAGGATCTGCGCGGCGCCGATCCAGGCGCCCTGCCCGTAACCCAGCTTGGTGAGCCGGTGGTCGGAGGCGACCGCCGGGTCCAGGCCCGGCTCGTCGACGGGGGCGGCGTGCCCGGCCCGGCGGCGGCCGGAGCCGCCGCGCTTGAGCCGCTCGGCGCCGAGCAGCACGAGCCCGTTGAGGGCGAGGAAGACGGCGGCCGGCAGGGGCTTGCCGAGCGCGTTGCGCAGCGCCTTCTCCAGCACGAGGCCGGCCACGCCGACCGGGATGGTGGAGAGGATGAGCAGCCAGGCGAGCTTCTCGTTGCGGCTCTCCACCCGGCGGTGGCGGATCGAGGTGATCAGCCCGCTGACGACGCGGACCCAGTCCTGCCAGAAGTACACGACCAGCGCGAGCGCGGTCGCCAGGTGCAGGGCGACCAGGGCGGCGAGGTAGGACGAGCCCTCGGCGGTCATGTCGAGGTCGTGCTGGATCTTCCCGCCGATCAGGGCGGGCAGCAGGATGCTGTGGCCGAGGCTGGAGACCGGGAAGAGTTCCGTGACACCCTGCAGCAGGCCGACGCCTATCGCTTCCGGGTAGGTCAGGGTGGACATCGCGCACCTTCGATCGGGGGGTCGGTGGCCGGCCTTGGTCCGGTGGCCCCCGCGAAGCTACTACGCCCATGTAGACGCCCGGCAGTCCCGCCGCCAGAAGTTCACCGACCGTACGTCTACGGGAAACCGGCGCCCAGGTGGTGGATCAGCGCCCCTGCCACGGCGGCCAGCAGGGTGGTGCTCGGGACGGCCCGGTGCGCGGGGTGGCCGAGCAGGACGAAGGCGCTCACGACGAGCGGTGCGCCCGCCAGCGGCAGGGCGACGGTCAGGACGGCGGACAGGCGGTGCATCGTGGCTCCCCGGACTCGGCTTCGGGCTCGACGCACGCCACGATGGCGCCTCCCGCTGCGTCAGGTTCAAGTCCTTTTCGCCCCGGCGGCCGGAGTTCCGGGCCGGGGCTGCTCCCGTCCGGTCGGGCCCGGCGGGGGCCGGTCGGGCCCGGGTCAGTCCGTCGCGATCCGCCGCCAGCCCGAGCCGTCCGAGCCGTCCGAGCCGTTCGGCCCGTCCGGCGCCACCGGCGCGGCGGCGAAGTCGTACCGCAGCAGGTCCGGTCCGAGCGCGAGCAGCGAGATCGACGAGGAGCCCCAGACCCGCCCGTCACCGAAGTCCCGGCGCTGGACGAGCGCCGCGTCCTCGTCCGGCGCCAGCCCGTCGCCGCTGACGATCGGCAGCCACGCGCCCCAGGCCCGCGCGGCGGGCCCGGCGCCGGTCGGCTCGGGGCGGGGCGCGGCGCTGAAGCGGGCCCGGAAGTGGGCGGCGCGCGCGGCCATCAGCGCGCTGATCCGCTCGGAGGCGGCGCGGTTGGCGGCCAGGCCCTCCAGTCCGTCGTTGAGCACCACGCTGAGGCCGGCGGGCAGTTCGTGCTCCGTGAGCCGGCCGCCGCCCCAGCTGGCGACCCGGGCGCCGTCCGGCCGGACCAGGACGAGGTGGAAGGGGTCGTACGGGGTCAGGTCGAGGTGGCCGATCCCGCCCTCCGTGACGGCGGTGAGCGGCAGCCGGCCCCGGGTGCGCCGGGAGTCGGCGGGGGCGAGCGGGCCGAAGCCGTTCAGCAGGCAGGCGGCGGTCCGCCGGGCGGGGTCGACGGCCAGCCAGGTGCCGCCGGCCGCGAGGTCGAGCCCGCCGAGCAGCTCCGGCCGGTCCGGCCAGTGGTGGTCCGGCGGCAGCCAGGCGCGCCCCAGGTACTCGTCCCGGACGGACAGCAGCAGTACCGGTACCGGCGCCCCCGGTTCGATGCTGACGAACGCCGTGCACACGACCCCGGCCCCCTGACCTCGTCCTGTCAGCGATCCTCGCACGGATGTTCGCACGCCGGAAATGGCCCAAGGAACCCGGTGCCGAATGCACCACGGCGACGGGCCACCGCGATCCTAGGCTGGTGATCATGACGACGAACGACAGCCTGCCGACCCCCGACGCGGCGGCCGGTGCGCACGTGCCCGCCCCGGCCCAGCGCCTCGCGCTCCCGAAGCTCGCCCCCGCCTACTACCAGGCGATGGTCGCCGTGGACCAGGCCGCCCGCACCGGCCTCGACCCGGTGATCGTCGAGCTGGTCAAGCTGCACGCCTCGATGGTCAACGGCTGCGCCTTCTGCATCGACATGCACTCCACCGACGCCGTGAAGCACGGCGAGCAGCAGCACCGCCTGCTCTCCCTCCCGGCCTGGCGCGAGACCCCCTGGTTCACCGCCCGCGAGCGCGCCGCCCTGGCCCTCACCGAGTCGGTCACCCTGCTGACCCAGGGCCACGTGCCGGACGCCGTGTGGGCCGAGGCCGCCGAGCAGTTCGACGAGACGGAGCTGGCCCAGCTGGTCGCGCTGATCGCCACCATCAACGCCTGGAACCGGATCGGCGTGAGCACCCGCCTGAGCCCGGCCGCGAAGTGAGGGCCGACGACGTGACGACCCGGCAGGAGAAGGCCCGGCTGCTCCGGGAGCTGCACCGCCCGGGCGAGCCGCTGGTGCTGGCGAACGTGTGGGACGCGGCGAGCGCCCGCCTGGTGGCCGTCGCCGGGGCACGCGCGGTGGCGACGGCCAGCGCGAGCGTGTGCTGGTCGCTCGGCAGCCCGGACGGCGGCGGCGCCGACCGCGAGCAGGTGCTGGCCCGGACCGCCCAGGTGGTCCGGGCGGTCGACCTGCCGGTCACCGCGGACCTGGAGAGCGGCTACGCGGACACCGCCGCCGGGGTCGGCGAGACCGTCGCCGCGCTGCTCGCCACCGGCGCCGTCGGGGTGAACCTGGAGGACGGCGGACGCCCCGTGGAGGAGGCCGCCGAGCGGATCGCGGCGGCCCGGGCGGCGGCGGGAGCAGCCGGTGTCCCGCTCGTCGTCAACGGTCGCACCGACGTGTTCCTGCACGGCACGGGAGCCCCGGAGGGCCGGCTGGACGAGGCCGTCCGCCGGCTGCGGGCGTACGTCGAGGCGGGCGCGGACACCGTGTTCGTCCCCGGCGTGGCCGACCCGGAGACCATCGCCGCCCTGGTCGCGGCCGTTCCGGCGCCGCTGAACGTGCTGGCCGGCCCGGGCTCCCCGTCGGTCGCCGACCTGGCGAAGCTCGGCGTGGCCCGGATCAGCCTCGGCCCGGGCCTGGCCAAGGCGGCGTACGCGGCGGTCCGCCGGGCCGCCGAGGAGGTGTACACGAGCGGAACGTACGGCGCTCTCGACGGCGGGCTGACGTACCCGGAGCTCAACGGGTTCTTCTCCGCCTGAACCCCGGGACCGGGCCGGATTCCGGCACCGGGCCCGGGCCCGGACCGGGGGCGGCCGACCGTTCGGGGGACGGCCGGCCGCCCGGCACCGGCCGGTCGGCCCGGGGCGCCGCCGACGCCCGTCAGCCGATCTGCCCGCTGAGCCCCGGGTGGCTCATCTGGTTGGTGCCGACGGCCTCGACCTCGTTGGCGGCGTGCCCGACCACCGGGAGCTTGCCCGCGGTCTGCAGGGCGAGGTCGGCGGGGGAGAGGTTGAGGCCGTCGGTCAGGCCCCCGGTGGCGTCCGGCGAGGCGGCGGTCTGGGTGGTGGCGGAGGCCACCGGGGCGGCGAGGGCCAGGCCCGCCATGGTGAGGGCGGCCAGGGTGGCGAGCTTCTTCATGCCGTGGCTCCTCGTGCCGTGCGTGCCGTCGTTCTTGGTGCCGTGGTTCGTCATGCACTGCCGAACGACCGGGCCGCCCTCAGGTCACCCGGCGGGCCGGACGCTCACCCACAGGGTCCGCACACTGTTGCTGACGAACGACGCGATCGGCTCGTTCGTCCGGCCCTCCGCCAGGGCCAGCCAGGGGAAGCGCCCGAACAGGTGCCGCAGCGCCGTCTCGGCCTCCAGCCGGGCCAGCCCGGAGCCGAGGCAGAAGTGCGGGCCGTGGCCGAGCGACAGGTGCCGGGCGGGCTGCCGGGTGAGGTCGAAGCGGTCGGCGTCGGGGTGGTGCCCGGCGTCGCGCCCGGCCGCCGCGTACGAGGCCAGCAGCGCCTCGCCGCGCCGGATGACCACGTCGCCGACCTCGATGTCCTCGACCGCGTAGCGCAGCGGGAACTGCCCGACCGGCGAGTCGTAGCGCAGCGTCTCCTCGACCACCGCCGACCACGGCTGCGCGCCGTCCAGGACGAGCTGCAGCTGGTCCGGGTGGGCGAGCAGGGCGCGGACGGCGTTGGTGATCAGGTTGAGCGTGGTCTCGTGCCCGGCGACCAGCATCAGCAGCAGGGTGCCGACCAGTTCGGCCTCGCTGAGCTGCTGCCGGTCCGTGCTCGGGCCGGCCTCGCGGGCGGCGATCAGGTCGGTGGTCAGGTCGTCGCCGGGCTCGGCCCGCTTGGCGGCCACCACGGAGGCCAGCAGCGCGTTCAGGTCCCGCTGCGCGGCGACGGCCGCCGCCGGGGTGGCCGAGCTGGAGACCAGGGTGTCGGACAGCGCGTGCAGCCGGTCCTGCTGCTCCAGCGCGAGGCCGAGCAGTTCGCCGATCACCTGCATCGGCAGCGGGTAGGCGAAGTGCTCGCGGAGGTCGAACTCGCCCTCCAGCTCGGCGACCCGGTCGAGCAGCGCGATCGTCCTGGCCTCGATCGCCGGTGCCAGGGCGGCTATCCGGCGCGGGGTGAACGCCTGGGAGACCAGTCCGCGCAGCCGCCGGTGGTCGTCCCCGTCGGCGGTGACCATGCCGGGCACGGAGACGAAGTTGGTCAGCGGCCAGCCCTCCGGGAGCCGCCCCTCCCGGAACGTCGTCCACAGCCGGGGGTTCTTGCCGACCCGGGGGTCGGCGAGCAGCGTCTGGAGGGTGTCGTGGTGGGTTATCGCCCAGACCACCACCCCGCCAGGGAGTTCCACCAGGACCGCGGGGCCGGCCGCGCGGAGTCGGGCGTTCTCTCCGTGCTGGTCGCCTCCGAAGGGGTCGAGTCGGACGGGCTCGGGTCGGGCTCCTGCGGGATCGACGGCGGTGTCCATGCGGGCCTCTCGGGGGCTGGCGGGCGGGGCGGGGTGAAGGCGCTGTACAGCACCGGCAGGGCGGTCAGGGCCCGCGACCACGGGGACGGGCGCCAGGACAGCTCGCCCGGCGGGACGGCGAGTTGGAGGTCGGGCAGCCGGTGCAGCAGGGTCTCGACGGCGGTCTCGACGATGATCCGGGCCGGGTGCTGGGCCGGGCAGACGTGCCGGCCCGCGCCCCAGGCGAGGTGCGCCCGGTTGCCGCCGAGCGAGCCCTGGGCGGCGGCGGAGACGCCCTGGGCGGCCGGGTCGGCGTTGGCCGCGGCCAGGCCGAGGACCAGCATGTCGCCGGCGCTGATGTACTGGCCGCCGAGCACGGTGTCGCCGGTGGCCCAGCGGCCGGGGAAGTTCTGCGTCGGCGGGTCGCGCCAGAGCACCTCCTCCAGCGCGTCGGACACGGTGAGCCGGCCGCCGGTGAGGGTGGCCCGGAACCGCCGGTCGGTGAGCAGCAGCCGCAGGGTGTTGCCGATCCAGTTGATCGAGGTCTCGTTGCCCGCGACCATCAGCACCACCAGGTGGTGCACCGCCTCCTCGTCGGTCAGCCCGGCCGGGTGGGCGAGCAGCCAGGAGGTGAGGTCGGCGCTGGGCGCGGCCCGGCGGCGCCGGACCAGGTCGACCAGGATCGCCTGGAACTCGGCGCCGGCCCGCTGGGACTCGGCGCTGCTGTCCACGAAGTGGCTGATCAGTTCGACCAGTCGGGGCCCGGCCTCGGCGGACAGGCCGATCAGCTGGGTGAAGACCAGCAGCGGCAGCCGCCGCGCGTACTGGGCGATCAGGTCGGCGGTGCCGTCCGGCCCCCAGCTGTCGATCAGGCCGTTGGCGGCGGCCTCGGTGGTGCCGCGCAGCTGGTGGTGGTCGATCTGGGCGAGGGTGTCCGAGACGGCGGAGCGCAGCCGCTGGTGCTCGGCGCCGTCCAGGTTGAGCAGCGTCGGGCGCCAGGCGGTCATCGTCAGCAGCCGGGAGTCGGCGGCCAGCCGGCCCTCGGCGGGCACCCGCCAGCGGCGCGAGTCCTTGGAGAACAGCGCCTCGTTGCGGGTGAGTTCGAGCAGTTCGGCGTAGCCGAGGACGAGCCAGGCCTCGACGCCGGGCTCCAGCTCGATCGGTGCGACCGGGCCGTAGTGAGCGCGCAGCCGGGCGTACAGGCCGTGCGGGTCCTCGGCTACCGCCGTGCCGTGCAGCGGGGTCAGCGGCACGCCCACCGGCAGGCCGCCGGGCAGGCTGCCGCCGTGGGCGACGGGGCAGCCGTGGGCGCCCGCGGCCCCGGGGTCGGAGGCGTTCATCCCTGCAGCTCCAGGATCGAGTTGCGGTGCAGGTGGTCGACGAAGTCGATCAGCAGGTCGTAGGACTGCCGCCGGTCGCGAGCGTCGCAGAACAGGATCGGTACGTCCGGCAGCAGGTCCAGCGCCGTGCGCAGTTCCTCCTCCGGGTAACTCGGTGTGTCCGGGAAGGTGTTGACCGCCACCGCGAACGGGATGCGCTGCTCCTCCAGCCGGCCGAGGACGTCGAAGCTCTCGTCCGGCCGGCGCAGGTCGACCATGGCGATGGCGCCGAGCGCGCCGCGCGACAGGTCGTCCCAGAGCGGCCAGAACCGCTGCTGCCCGGGGGTGCCGAACAGGTACAGCGCGAGCCGGGGGTTGAGCGTGATCCGGCCGAAGTCCAGCGCGACCGTGGTGGTCGTCTTGCCGCCGCGCCCGGTGAGGTCGTCGACGCCGCTGCTGGCGGCGGTCATGGTCTCCTCGGTGCGCAGCGGGGTGATCTCGCTCAGCGAGCCGACCAGGGTGGTCTTGCCGACCCCGAACGGGCCGGTGACGAGGATCTTGACCGCGCCCTGCACCGAGGACGGCAGGTACTGCGGCCCGTCGGCGGACCCGGCGGCCCCGGGGGCGGCTTCAGCGGAGTTGGCGGAGGCCAACGAGCACCTCTTCCAGAAGGGTTGTGGGCAGGCGTTCGGCCTGCGGGACGGGTGGGAGCACCTGCACGGCGCCGAGGTCCCACAGGTCCCCGACCAGCACCTTGACGACGCCGAGCGGCAGCCCCAGGTGGGCCGCCACCTCGGCGATGGACAGCAGGCTGTGGCAGAGTCCGAGGATGCGCCGGTGCTCACGGTTCAGCAGCACGTGCTCGGGCAGTTCCGGAGGCTCGGGTAACGCGCTGACCAGGCTCTCCAGGGCCAGCTCGGGGCGGGTGGAGCGGCTGCGGCCACCGGTGATGACGTACGGCCGGACCGGCCCGCTCACCGGTGGCCCCCCGCCGCGTGGTCGACGCGCGGCGGGCTGGTGAGGTGGGCTCCGATCCGCTCGACCAGGACCTGCATCTGGTAGGCGACCAGGCCGGCGTCCACCGCCTCGCTGGTCACCACGGCCAGGTGCGCACCGGCCCCGGCGGCGACGATGAAGAGGTAGCCGCCGCCGTACTCGATGATGATCTGGCGGGTGGCGCTGCCCGGTCCGCCGAAGCCCGTCGCGACGCCGCGGGCCAGGGACTGCAGGCCGGAGCAGGCGGCGGCGAGCCGTTCGGCGTCCTCGCGCGCGATGCCCGCGCTGCGGCCGATCTCCAGGCCGTCGTTGGAGACGACGACGGCGTGCTGGACCTGCGGGACATTGATGATGTCGGCGAGCAGCCAACCGAGATCAGGCGTGGTGGTCATGGAGTTCTCCGGAGCGCTGGGGAGTCGGGGGGAGTCGGGGGAAGCGTGCGGGAGTGGTCAGGAGGGGCCGGGTGCGTTCCGGCCCTGGCCCCGGGCGGCCGACCGGCCGCTGGCGGTCCCGGCCTGGAACATCGCCATGAACGTCTGCGCGTCCCGGGCCGAGCGGTACGGCGGGGCGGGCGGCGGGGGAGCCGCGTGCTGGGCGGGCCGGTTGGCGCGGTCGCGCCGGTGGCTGCGGCGGGGCAGCGGCGGTGGGGTGTCGCCGCCGACCGGGGCCCGGCCGGGTGGCGGGGTCTCCAGCAGGGGGTGGTCGGCCGGGGAGGCCGGCCCGGGGCCGGGGCTGAACGCCGGGTCGCCCGGCCCGAAGCCGGGGACGGTGGGCGGCAGCGGCTCGGTGAGCAGCGCGTTCGGCAGCAGGATGACCACGCGGACACCGCCGTACGGGGAGGGCGCCGAGCTGAGGGTGACCCGGAAGCCGTACTGCTCGGCGAGCCGGCCGACCGCGGCCAGGCCCAGCTGCGGGACCTCGCCGAGGCGGGAGACCTCCAGGGTGCTGCCGCCGGCGAGCGCGGCGGCGGCCTTGGCGACGGCCTGCTCGGGCATGCCGACGCCGCCGTCGTCGATCTCGATGACGGCGCCGTTGTGCACCGGCATCAGGGTGACGAACACCTGGGTGCTGGGCGGGGAGTAGCGGGTGGCGTTGTCCAGCAGCTCGGCGATCGCGTGGATCAGCGCCTCGGCCGCGGCGCCGACCACCGCGGTCTCGATCCGGCTGCGGACCACCACCCGCTGGAACGGCAGGATGCGCGACTGGGCGCCGCGGACGACGTCCTCCAGGGTGACCGGCTCCGGCCAGTGCCGGCCGGCCCGGGCGCCGCACAGCACGGCCAGGGTCTGGGCGAGCCTGGCCTGTTGGGCGGCCGCGTGGTCGGCCTTGAGCAGGCCCTCCAGCAGTGCCGGGTCGTCGTGGGTGCGTTCCATCTCGTCCAGCAGCGCCTGCTGGTCGTGGGCCATCACCAGGATCCGGCGGGCCACGCTGAGGAAGGCGCGCTGGGTGGAGGCGGTGAGTTCCTGCTCGTGCTGGACGGCGGCCAGGTCCACGCCCCGGCGGGAGAGTTCGGCGGTGAGCTGTTCCTGGAGCCGGGCGAGTTCGTGCTGCAGCCGGTCGGCGCGGCCGCGCTGGGTGACGGACACGGCGTGGTAGCGCGCGGCGGCCACGAGGGCGAGGACGGCGAGCACGCCGGTTGCCGTTACTGACCACTGAGTCATCGTCACGCGGCGAATTCTAGGGTGATGATCCTACGAAGGTGTGAACGGATCTCGCCAAGTGACCGGATCTCGTCAAAATCAAGTCAATCCGCCCGCATTCCGGACTCGTTCGTCCCCGATCGCCCTCTGGGGCAAGCCCTCGGGGCGGCTCCGCCGGGTCGGCCGCCACCCGTCCCGAACCCACCCGATGGCCGGTTCGCGCCCTGGGATGTGTGGGGCCTGTGTGCAGGATGTCGCGAAAGCGGATCCTCGGGGCCGGCGGCGTCTTCCCTCGATGCCTCCCCTCGGCGCCTCCCCCGGCGCCTCCCCCGGCGTTTCCCCCGGCGTTTCCCCCGGCGTTTCCTCCGGCGTTTCCTCCGGCGTCCACCCGTCCTCCGTCGGGGCGCCGCGGGGGGTCGGCCGGCTCGACGCCCCCGGTGTCCGCCGGTCCGCCGGGTGCGTGGGCGGCCCGTCAGGCGGGCCAGGCGCGGAGGCCGGTGGTGAGGGTGGCGATGAGGCGGTCCTGGGTGGTGGTGAGGTCCTCGGCGAGCCGGAAGGCACCGGCGGTGCTGAGGGAGGCGAAGCCGTGGGCCAGGGAGCGGACGGTCCGGGCGGCGTGGATCGCCTCGGAGCCGTCGAGCCCGTACTCCCGCAGGACGGCGATGATCACGCCGACGAGTCGCGCGGCCGCTTCGGCGAGGTCGTCGTCGGGCTGCGGGGCCTGGGGGAGGGCGTTGTAGCGGTGCGGGTGCTCGGTGGCGTACGCGTGGTAGGCGCGCAGGACGGCCGCGACGGCGTCGTCCCCGCTGCGGCCGACCGCGGCGGCGGCGAGGCAGTCGGCCAGTTCCCCGGTGACCCGGACGGCGATCAGCCGCCGCAGTTCGGCGAGGCCACCGCTGACGTGCTTGTACAGCGAGGGGGTGGCGACGCCGGCCCGGGCGGCGACCGCGGCGAGGGTGAGGGCTTCGGTGCCCTGTTCGTCCAGGAGGGCGATGGCGTGGTCGACGACCTGGTCGGGGGTCAGTCCTATGCGGGGCATGGTTCGGGCTTCTCTCGTGCGGGAGTCGGCGGTGGTCGGGCGGCGGTCCCGCCGTGGGTCGGCCCCCGGTGGCCGGTCGGTGGTGGGCCTGTGGCGGGCCGGGTGGGCCGGGCGGTCGGGCGGTCAGGCGAGTTCGGCGAGGAAGGGCAGCAGGGCGTCCGCGGTGGCCTGCGGGTCGTCGGCCATCGGGTAGTGCCCGGACCCTTCGATCATCGCCTTCCGCGCGCCCAGCGCCGCGACCTGCCGGTCGGCGACGAGCTCCGGCTTCGGGAAGTCGGGGTCCTTGCTGCCCATGACCACCAGCGCCGGGCACCGCACGGCGGCCGTCCAGCCGACCGGCGAGGAGTTCCCGGTGACGTACCCGCGGGTGGCGGTCTTGCGGCCCGGGGTGCGCAGCGCGGCGACCAGCCCGTTCACGTAGGCGTCGAAGTCGGCGGGCTTGGCGCCGGGGAAGGCCATCCGGCGCAGGTAGAAGCCCCAGAAGGCGGGCCAGTGGACGAGCGCCGCGCCCATCAGGCCGAGGACGCCGCGCATCAGGGCGCCGGGCTGCGGGTTCTCGACGAAGGCGTCGATCAGGACGATCCCGGCGACCCGCTCCGGCGCGTCCCCGGCGACCTTGACGACCGTCGCGCCGGTGTAGGAGTTCCCGGCGAGGACGGCGCGCTCGATGCCGAGGTGGTCGAGCAGGGCGAGGACGTCGTCGGCGATCGCGGCGGGGTCGTAGTCGTCCCAGGCGATGGACGACTCGCCGAAGCCGCGCAGGTCCATGGTGACGACCCGGTGGCCGGCGGCGACGAGCAGCGGGCGGAGGTGCCGGTACGCGGCGCGGCTGTCGAGCATGCCGGGCAGCAGGACGACGGGGGTGCCGTCGCCCTGCCGGGTGTCGTCGAAGGCGATCCGCCCGCCGGGGAGGGTCAGGTACTGGGTGTCCGGGGTGATGGTGGCGTTCATGGTGGGCCTCCTCGGTCCTCCGCTGCGGGCATCGGCGGTGCTGCCGATAGCCATAAAGCTAAGGCTAATAGCCTTAGCCGTCAAGTGCTCGATCGCGGCGGAGGGGGAGGGGGTGTCGGGCGGCCCGCCTCAGACCCCCTCGACCTTGAACGGGTCGTGCTCGCTGAGCAGCTTCTCCAGCCGGGCCTGGTCGACCCGGCTGACGATCTCGTTCGTCTCCTGTCGGTCCCGGACCACCTTCGCCAGGGTGAACGCGGAGCTGACGGTGTAGAGGAGGCCGATCCCGAGGAACGCCCGGGTCCACCCGCCGACCGGCAGGTAGGCGATCCCGACGGCGAGGGCCGTGCCCGACAGGGCGAAGGAGAGGATGGCCTGGATGTAGTAGGCGGCCGTCGTGCGGTTCTGCATCGGTGCGCTCATGGCGTCAGGATGCGGCCGCCCGGCCGGGCCGCACATGAGTAGGAGTACTCAGATGGAGTGCTCGTGTCGAAGGGTCGTTCGTTGACGTCCTATCACTCGCTCCACGGCCGTCCCGGACGGATGGCTTGGAATCAGAGCGTCCTAGGATTAACGTTTGATAACGCAGCGCGGTTGTCAACGCCGTACCCAGACGGCACCGTGCGCCGTCGCCTAATCCCGCCGGCCGGCCTCCGGGCAGGTCAGGGAGCCGGGGAACCACGTTCCTTGGGGTGAATCGGCGGGGCCCCGGCCCGGCCGTAGGAGACCTTCCTGCTCCGAACCCGTCAGCTAACCCGGTAGGCGCGAAGGAAGGAAAGGAGCGCGCCTCCGTGGCGTCGACGCACACTCCGGCACACCCGGCCGGCCCCGCAGCCGGTACCCAGCTCCTCGACCACCCCGGTGCGGACGGCCCCGAGGCCCTCGGCCCGGAGGCCGAGACCAACCGGCACCGGATGCCGCGTCAGGTCCGCGGCACCTCCCCGCTGCTCGGCGTCACCGCCGTCGCCGCCACCCTGGGCGCCACCGGCTTCGCCTCGGCCACCCCGGCCGCCGCACCCGCCGTCGAGGCCCCGGACGAGACGCCGGTCGCCCTCTCCGCCGACCCCGGCCTCGCGCTCGCCGCCCGCATCCAGCAGCAGGCCGACAGCCAGCGCACCGCCGCCGAGGAGACCGCCCGCGTGCAGGCCGCGCAGGAGGCCGAGGCCAAGGCCGCCGCCAAGGAGGCCGAGGCCAAGCGCGCCGCCGAGGAGGCGGAGGCCAAGCGGGCCGCCGCCCTCACCCTCCCGGTGAAGGACTACCGGCTCTCCGCCCACTACGGCCAGAGCGCCCGCTACTGGGCCAACCTGCACACCGGCCTGGACTTCGCCGCCGACACCGGCACCCCGGTCTACGCGCTCGGCCAGGGCACCATCACCTCGGCCGGCTGGTCCGGCTCCTACGGCTACCGGATCGTCGAGACCCTGCCCGACGGCACCGAGATCTGGTACTGCCACCTCTCCTCGATCATCGCGGGCTCCGGCAAGGTCACCTCCGGCCAGCAGATCGGCAAGGTCGGCGCGACCGGCAACGTCACCGGCCCGCACCTGCACCTGGAGGTCCGCCCCGGCGGCGGCGCCCCGGTCGACCCGGAGCCCTGGCTCCAGCAGCACGGCCTCAACCCGTAACGGACACCCGGAGGCCCGTAGCGGCCTCCCGGAAGCCCGCAACAGCCACCCGGAAGCCCCCGGCCGCACGGCCGGGGGCTTCCCGTTTCCACGCGGCTACTCCTCGGCGGGCAGCTGCGCCAGGTAGGCGTCGATCTCCTCCTGGCCCGGCTCCGGCGCCAGCTCCGGGAACTCCGCCACCAGCAGCCGCGGCAGCCCGGGCACCGTCCACTCCCCGAACAGGTCGAGTGCCGCGTCGACCGCCGAGTCCTCGAAGTGCCCGAAGTCCCCGGCCAGTTCGTCCGGCATCGGGCGCCCGAGCGCGGTCAGCTCGGCCAGGTTGCGGTAGCTGCGCCGCATCAGGCCCTGCTCCAGCAGCCGCCGGGCGCCGTCCGTGGCCATGCCGACCGACAGCACCCGTCCCGGTCCCCAGCCCTGCTCGTCCGGCTCGTCCAGCCAGCCGGTGGGCACCAGCGCCTCGTACGCGGCCAGCCGCTCCTCCTCCGCCAGCCCGGCGAAGCCGGTCAGCCAGTCCCGCACCGCCGCCCCGTCCGCGACGTCCACCCCGTGCGCGTGCAGCAGCAGCGCGTACAGCCGGGGCCAGGTCACCAGGTCGGCGCGGCGCAGCAGCCCGGCCGCGACCTCGCCCTGCCACTCGGCCTCGGCGTGCAGCCGCTCCTGGCGCTTGGCGTTGAGCCGCCGCACCGCCCGCTGGTGGTCGATCAGCAGCCGGACCGCCTCGCCGTACGCGAGCGGGTCCTCCTCGGGCGCGGGTTGGACGTACAGGTGGAGGCGCTCGTACAGCAGGTGCTCCACCGCGTCGGAGGTCAGTTCGGGCCAGCCGTCGTGCATCCTGCTCTCGCCCAGCTCCAGCAGCGCCAGCACCGCGCGCAGCGGCCCCTCGGCCACCGGCGTGCGGCCCTGCTCGGCCGCCCAGGCGAGCAGGTCGGCGGCCCTGGTGCGCGGGGCGAGCCGCAGGTCTTCGTCGTTCATAGTCCGAACGGTAGCCGCCGGGGGCGGGTAGGGTCGGCAGCCATGGTCCCCGTACGACTCACCGGCCCCCGGCTGGCCATCCGCGAGTACCACCACACCGACGGCGACGTGGACGCCCTGCACGCGCTGTTCGGCGACCCGGAGGTCACCCGGCACCTGCCGTTCGAGCCGCACGACCGTGAGACCTGCGCCGACCAGATCGAGCTCTACCTGGAGGAGGCGATGGCCGAGCAGCGGGACACCTACCGGCTCGCCGTCACCAGGCTCGCCGACGCCGAGGAGCCGCGGGACGCGACCCCGATCGGCCAGGCCTCGCTCACCCTCGGGGAACACGGCGCCGCCGACCTCGGCTGCGTCCTCGGCCACGAGTTCCAGGGGAGCGGCCACGGGCGCGAGGTCACCGCCCTGCTCTGCGTCCTCGGCTTCGGCGTCCTGGGCCTGCACCGGTTGACGGCCCGGGCCGAGACGGCCAACGCGGCCGCCGCCAAGGTGCTCACCGGACTCGGGTTCCGGCCGGAGGAGCGGGCGCGGCAGGACCGGCTCCCGGACGGCGAGCGGTCCGGCTCGGACCACTACGTGCTGCTCGCCGACGCGTGGCCGGGCCCGGCCGACCGCCGTCCGGCCGAGCGGCGGCCCGAAGGGGCGGGGGGTTAACCCCACCTCCGATCCGCCAGGCCTCCGGATGCCCCGGGCCCCGGCCGTTCGACCAGACTGGACGACGTCAGGGAACGCGAACGACCGTCACAACGAAGGGCCGGGGGCCGGGAGATGAGCAGCAGCCGAAGCACACTGGACCACGAGTTCGACGTCCTGGGCGGGTACGACGCCGAGCCGCGTCCCGACCGGGCCCACCGGACGGAACAGCCGCCGGCCTTCCTGGCGGCGCCGTTCTCCGCGCACTACTACCGCGAGATCGGGTACGTGCTCACCGGCCTGCCGGTGGCGATCGCCGGGTTCGCCGTCGCGATCGCCCTGTTCTGCCTCGGTCTCGGCACCTTCGTCACCGCCCTCGGCCTGCCCGTCCTGGCCGCCCTGACCGTCGCCGGCCGGGGCTTCGGCCGACTGGAGCGGGCCCGGGTGCGCGGCATGCTGGCCCTGGACGTCCCCGGCCCGAAGCCGGCGCGCCGGGTCCGCCCGGGCAGCTGGGGGGCGATCACCGCGCGGCTGGCGGACCCGGCGGGCTGGAAGGCCGCGCTGCACCAGGTGGTGATGTTCCCCTGGGCGATCTTCAGCTTCACCATGACGCTGGTGTTCCTGCTGGTCGGCTGGGCGATGGCGCTCTACCCCGTCTACCACTGGGTCTTCCCGACCTTCACCGACTGGCGCGGGTACCAGGTGTTCGACTACACCGACAGCCACCACGCGCGGCACGTCTACTACGTCGAGGGGGTGTGGCAGATCGCCGCGGTCTCGCTGGTCGGGGTGGTGCTGGTGTTCCTCACCGCGCAGCTGGTCCGTGGTCTGACCAACGTCAACCGGGCGGCCGCCCAGGGTCTGCTCGGCCGCTGAGCCGGTACCGGCCGTCAGGCCCCGTTCCGCCCCGTCCGGCCCCGTCCGCTCCGTCCGGCCCCGTCCGCCCTCCGGGTGCGGGCGGGGCCGACGCGTGTTCGGATGGCCGGGTGGCCGCCGAAGGCTTTCCCACCGAACGGTTCCCCGCGGAGCGGTTCCCCCGCGAACGGGCTCCCTCCGAACCCCCGGACGTCCTGGTCACCTCCCGTCCGCTGGACGAGTACTGCGCGCTGTTCGGCCTCACCCGGGCCCGGCTCGCCGCTCTGCCCGGGCTGCTGCTGGACTGCCCCGGCGGCGCGGCCGGCCTGGCCGCCGAGGCGCGCGAGCTGGGCTGCCGGGTGATCGCCGCCGACCCGGCGTACGCGCTGCCGCTGCCGGTGGTCGCGGCCCGCGCCCGGGCCGCCCGGGCGGCGATGGCCACCGCGATGGCCGACCGCCCGTACCTCTACCCCTCGCCCCACCCCCACCGGCCCGAGCGCTACCTGCGCAGCTGGGACCGCGCCCGGCGGCTGTTCGCCGCCGACTCGGCCGCGCACCCGCAGCGGTACGTCGCCGCCGCGCTGCCCCGACTGCCCTTCGCCGGCGGCACCTTCGCCCTCACCCTGAGCGGCTACCTGCTCTTCGCCTACCCCGAACTCTTCGGCCCCGAGCTCCAGTTGGCCGCCCTGACCGAGCTGGTCCGGGTCACCTCCCCGGACGGCGAGGTCCGCGTCCAGCCGCTGTGCGACGCCCGGGGCCGCCGCTGCCCCCACCTCGACCCCCTGCGATACGCCCTCGGCGAGCGCCGCATCGCCAGCGAGGTCCACCGCGTCCCCCCGGCCGAGGGGGGTCACACCCGCCGCGTCCTGGTGCTGCGGGCCGCCGACCGCCGCCGCCGGGCGGGGCCACTCGGCATGTAATGGTCACTGGCCGCTTGAGCCACTATACGGCCGCCTATACTCGCCGCATGACCGACATGACGATCCGGCGTGCCGAAGCGGCCGACGCCGCCCGGCTCACCGGGCTGATCCGGGCCTCCGGCGCCTACCGCGGCGAGTACTTCGCGATGATCGACGGCTACCAGGTGACGCCCGACTACCTCGCGCGGCACGAGGTGCGGATGGCCATGGACAGCACCGACGACCGCCTGCTCGGCTTCTACGCGCTGATCCGCGAACCGGCCGAGCTGGACCTGATGTTCGTCGCGGACGAGACCCAGGGGCTCGGCGTCGGGCGGCAGTTGATCGCGGACATGCTGGACCGTGCCCGGGCGGCCGGGATCACCTCGGTCAAGGTCGTGTCGCACCCGCCCGCCGAGCGCTTCTACCTTCGGATGGGCGCCGAGCGCACCGGCACCCGGCCGCCGCAGCCCAGGACCCCGTGGGAGCAGCCCGAACTGCGCTTCACGGTCTAGGACTCGCCCCCAGCACCGGAGGAGGACGGAGCCGAAGGCGCCGCCGCGTCCGGGGAGTCCGGGGTGTCCGGGGAGGCTTGGGTGTCCGGGGAGGCTTGGGTGTCCGGGGAGGCCGGGGAGGCCGGGGAGGCCGGGGAGGCCGGGGAGGTCGCTGCCGCGGGCGCAGCCGCCGGTGCCGGCCCCACCGGCTGCGCCGGCACGAAGGCCGTCACCTGCAGCCGGGACAGGATCTTCTCCGCCAGCCAGCTGCGGTCCGACCCGTACGGAATGCCCCGCGGGTCGACCAGCTGCGCCGCCACCGCGTCCCGCAGCCGCTGCGCCCCGGCGGCCGGCAGCCGGGAGAGCAGTCCCCGGGCGGCCAGCAGCGCGTGGTACTGCTCGAAGCCCGAGCGCGGGTGCTCGATCGCGTCCAGCACGCTCGTCAGGTCCGCCAGCGCGGGGTCGCCCTGCATCAGCGCGAGCGCCTGGATCCGCCGTCCCTCGGAGCCGTCCGTGAAGAGGCCCCGCACCTGGTCGGCGGTCAGTGCCGAGCGCCGCGCCGTCGAACGGACCTCGGCCACCACGCCCTCCGGCCCGGCCGGCGAGCCCGAGGCAGGCGGCAGCTGCCCGGCCAGCGCGGCGGGGTGCTCGGCGCTGCCGCCCAGCAGCCCGAGCTGCTGCATCGCGCGGACCCGCAGGTCGTCCGCGCCGACCTTGTCGCCGTGCCGGTCGCGGTCCTGCCCGGCGAGGAAGAGGTCCAGCGCCCGGTCGGCGTCGTTCAGCACCCGGGGCAGCGCGAGCCTGGTCACCAGCCAGCCGGCGAGGAAGCCGAGGACCAGGAAGTAGAGCACCAGCGCCGCCGCGAACGGCACCGCGGAGTCGCCCCCGCCGAGCACCGGCGCCAGCGCCGACCCGAGTTCGTGCAGCCGCTCGCCGAGCGAGCCGAGCTGGGTCAGTCCGACGCCCAGCAACACCTTGGTCAGCCAGTCCGAGACCTGCTCCAGATTGGTGTTCGGCGCGTACGAGCCCTGCGGCTGGTCCGAGCCACCGCGCACCCGGGGCACCCCGAACAGGAAGCCCAGCGCGCCGCCGAGCACCGTCGAGGCCCCGGTCACCACCAGGCCGCCGCCGAGCGCCTGCCAGGTCTCGTCCCGGCCGAGCGCGAACAGCAGCAGTCCGATCAGTCCCGTCCCGGCCAGTGCGCCGGCGGCACCCCACTGCGCCGTGCGCATCGCCGACCTGCCGCCCGGCCGCCGCGACCCCGCCATCGCCCACCCCCTGTGTCCGTGCCGCTCCGCTCCGGAACCCCGCGCCGACTCTAGCGCTGCGGCCCCACCACGGAAACGCCCGGAGCACGCCCCGGCTACGACAGGAAGACCCGTGAAAACACCGACGGTCCCCGAAAACGCAGACAGCCCGCAGGCTGCTCCTGCGACGCCGGCCCGTGCACTGGCCTGGCGCCGAGGCACCGGGGATGTACCGGTGAGCCTGCGGGCCGGGTGACTGCTATGGATTTCGCCTGCCGGAGGCCAGGGGCCTCACCCCGCGCAGGCAGGGGCGGCTCTAGCGAGCAGCCACCTCACGCATCCTGGTCGTACTCAACTCAGGATCACCTCCTTTCAGTGTGCCGCCACCATAGGCAGGCCACTGTCGGGAGGGCAACGGATTTATCCGGGCGCGTCGCTCAGGCGGTCTTGAACTGGCTCTTGAACTTGGCGAAGTCGATGACGTTGTCGGCCGACGGGGCCTGGATGGTCAGCGGCTTGTCGAAGTCGGAGAAGTCGATCTGGCCGCTGCCGTCCGTGCCGCCGGTGTGCTCGATCCGGACCGGGTACGGCTTGCCCTCGGTGGCGACGGAGATGGTCGACACCCCGCCCTTGGTGTCGGTGGACTTGAGGCTGAAGGTCTTCACGCCGTTGACGTTGCCGGCGGAGCCCTTCTCGACCTTGTTGTCGGTGCCGTCGTCCTCGGTGATCTTCTTGCTGAAGTCGGCCAGGTTGCAGACGCTGGAGAGGGACTTCATCTCCGGGTCGGTGTCGAAGCCGGTCAGGTAGCGGCCCTTGAACAGCTCGGCCGCCTGGGCGCCGTTCGGGCCGCCGAGGTTGGTCCAGAAGTCGGCGTCCGGCTTGACGTAGGAGGTCTTGCCGTCGCTGATGATCTCGAACTTGCCCATGCCGGGCATCGACATGGTGCCGGTGCACTGGCTCTTGTTGTCCAGGGACAGGTTCATCTCCATCTTCCCGTCCTCGTCGACCATGTTGCCGCTGATCTTGAGGGCGGTGGCGCCGGCCAGGGCGTCCTTGGCCTGCTTCTCGATGTCCTGCGCGCTGAGCTTGTCGGTGTCGAGCTTCTGCGAGGCGGCCGCCTTGGAGTCTCCGCCACCCTTGCTGTCGCCCTTGGTGTCGCCGCACGCGGCGGTGCCGGCTGCCAGGACGAGGCAGATCGCGGCGGTGCTGACCAGGCGCTTCGAGAGCATTGGTGCTTCCTTGTCCCGGGGGTGGCCCCGGGCCGCCCCCAACTGGATGAATTTTTCCTCAGTATGGGTCAGCCGTCAGGCCGGGGATCTTCCATTCCGCCGCTGTTACAGCTTCGTGGCAGGACCGTGCTCTCCGTGTACCCGGGAACGCGAAAGGCCCGGAGGACGAGTCCTCCGGGCCTTTCGTGCTACTGAGTAGCGGGGACAGGATTTGAACCTGCGACCTCTGGGTTATGAGCCCAGCGAGCTACCGAGCTGCTCCACCCCGCGTCGGTGAACACAACAATACGTGGAAGTCGCCGAGATGGGAAATCGGTTCTGCGAGCACCCCCGCCGCCGGCCCGGCGCAGCCCCTGCCGCAGGCCTCAGCCGCCCCCGGCAGGGTGCTCGGCGGGCCGCCGCCCGCCCCGTCCCCCGTGCCGGGCCGAGCGGGCCCTCGCCCAGGCCGCGAAGCAGACCAGCGCGACGAAGCAGGGCACCATCAGCGCCGCGTACACCACCAGGAAGCCGTGCGTGCCGAGGTCGGCGGCGGCGTTCCAGGTGCCGTGCAGCACCATCGCCAGCAGCAGCCCGGTCGGTGCGGCCAGCCGGGCGAGCCAGCGCCGCCCGGTGGTCAGGGCGACGGCCAGGCCGATCCCGGTCAGCGCGGTGAACAGCGGGTGGGCGAAGGGCGAGAGCAGGGCGCGCAGCACGAAGGTCTGCACGGTGCTGTCGAAGTCGCGCAGGCTGGGCGGATCGCCGAGGCCCAGGCTGTCCAGCCGCTGCCGCTGGTCGCTGGTGAAGGCCCGGCCCAGGTAGAGGGCGTTCTCGGTGAAGGCGAAGCCGCAGGCGGTCGTCCCGCCGAGCACCACCCCGGCGGCCAGGGTGCGGGGCCGGGAGCGGCGGTGCGGTGCGCCGCCGGACGGCGGGGCGGGGCAGAGGTAGGGCAGCGGCCGCAGGTAGGGGCGCAGTCCCAGCCGGCCCCGGGCGTGCGGCCCGACCTCGCGGCGCGGGTACGGGCGGGGGCGCCGGGGCGCGGGCGACCGGTGCAGCAGCGGCGCGCAGGGGCGCCCGGTGCGGAGGCCCCGGCAGCGCAGTCGTCGGCCGAGCGGCAGCAGCAGCACCAGCAGGGCGGTGGCCTTGGCGGTCTCCTCGATCACCGGGGTGGCGATCCCGGCGCCGAGCAGCGCGCCGAGCGGGCCCCGGTGCCTGGTCAGGTAGCTGGCCGTCCAGTTGTTGGCGAGGATGGCGACGGTGGTGGCGGCGCAGGCGCCCCAGGCGAGGCAGAACGCGGTGTGCCGCAGCGGCACCCGGGCGGTGAGGTTGAGCCAGGCCAGGCCGCCCAGCACGAAGGGCAGCGGCACCATCGCCAGCCCCAGGCCGACCAGCAGTCCGACGGTGCCGGTCTGCCGCTGGACGAGGTGCAGGATCAGCACGCCGCAGCCGAGCAGGACCAGGACGGCGGTCGCGGTGACCGAGGAGAGCACCGTCGAGCGGCTGCGGCCCGGCGGTCCTCCGGGGGCGCCGGCTGCGCCGACGGCGGCGGAAGCGGTGGCGAGGACCCTCACGGTCGGCGGTGACGAGCCCCCCGGCCGGGGCAGCAGCCGTCGGTCCCGGCGCCACCGGGGCCCCGGGATCGTCCGGGTGTCGCCGGTGCTCGGGACCGTCTCCGGTGCGTCGGCGGCGACCCGAACAGCCGTCCGAACCGTCGTCAGGGCGGTCGGCCGGGACCCGCCGCCGGACGGGCTGCCCATGCGGCACAGGGTAGGCCACGACAGCCGCCCGTCGGGAGGACTCGGGACGAAACGTCCGTTCGGGGCACGTCCGTACGGCCGCCGCGCGGCCGCCGTTCGAACGGCGGCCGGTGGGTCAGCGCCGGCGGAACAGCAGGTCGTGGACCACGTGGCCCTTGGCGATCCCGGCCCGTTCGAACTTGGTGACCGGCCGCCACTCCGGTCGCGGTGCGTAGCCCGGGATGCTGCCGTCCGGGTGGTCCGCGGGCTCCAGCCAGCCGGTCCCGTCACCCTCGGGGTGCAGGTTCTCCAGCTCCGGCGAGGCGGACAGCACCGCCAGCATCTGCTCCGCGTACGGCTCCCAGTCGGTGGCGCAGTGCACCAGGGCGCCGGGGGCGAGCCGGGGCAGCACCAGGTCGAGGAAGGACTCCTGGACCAGCCGGCGCTTGTGGTGCTTGGGCTTGGGCCACGGGTCGGCGAAGAAGACCCGCAGGCCGGCCAGCGAGGCGTCCGGGAGCATGTCGCGCAGCAGGATCACCGCGTCGCCGGCGGCCAGCCGGACGTTGTCCGAGCCGTCGCGCTCCAGCAGACCGAGCAGGTTGCCGTGGCCCGGGGTGTGCACGTCGGCGGCGAGGATGCCCGTGCCCGGGTCGGCGGCGGCCATCGCGGCGGTGGTCTCGCCCATGCCGAAGCCGATCTCCAGCGTCACCGGCAGCTCGCCGAACAGCTCCCGCAGGTCGAGCGGGGTGCCGTCGATCGGGATGCCGTACGTCTCCCAGCCGCGGTCCAGCGCGCCGGCCTGGGCGTTGGTCATCCGGCCCCGGCGCGGCTGGAAGCTGCGGATGCGACGCTCCCGGTGCTGCTCCTCGGTGGCCTTGTGCGGGTACATCGGCGCGGGGTAGCCGGCCGGCGCGGCGGAGAGCCGGGCGGACGGCGAGGGCTGGGGGATCGGGGCGGTGGCAGTCACAATCCCCCGAGTCTACGGGGCCGTGCGGGGCCCCCGGCGGGGTGTGTGACGGGGCTCATCCGCCCGCCTCCAGCGCGGCCAGGGCCCGCCGGGCCACCTCCCGGCCGATCGGCAGCGAGGCCGTCGCGGCCGGGGAGGGCGCGTTCAGCACGTGCACCGCGCGGCGCGGGGAGCGCGGGTCCTGCGGGTCGAAGCCGGCGAAGGCGAAGTCGTCCAGCAGCGAGCCGTCCCGGGCCACCGCCTGGGCCCGCACCCCGGCGGCGGCCGACACCAGGTCCTCGGCGGAGACGGCGGGCAGCAGCCGTCGGACGGCCGTGGTGAACGCCCGCTTGGACAGCGAGCGGTGCAGCTCGCCCAGCTCGTACCGCCAGTGCCGGCGGGCGATCCGCCAGGTGCCGGGGAAGGCCAGGGTCCCGGCCAGGTCGCGCGGGCGGACGGTGCGCCAGTCGTAGCCCTCGCGGGCCAGTGCGGGCACCGCGTTCGGGCCGACGTGGACGTCCCCGTGGATCCCCCGGGTGAGGTGCACGCCGAGGAACGGGAACGCCGGCTCGGGCACCGGGTAGACCAGGCCGCGCACCAAGTCCCTCCGGTGCTCGGCCAGTTCGTAGTACTCGCCGCGGAACGGCACGATCCGCACCCCGGTCTCGTCCCCGGCCATCCGGGCGATCCGGTCGCTGTGCAGCCCGGCGCAGTTCACCAGTACCCGGCACCGCAGCTCGCCGGTGGCGGTGCCCACCGTCACCCCGTCCCTGCGCCGCGCCACCGTCCGGACCTCGCTGCCGGGCCGCAGCTCGGCCCCGGCCTCCCGGGCCAGCCGGGCGTAGGCGGTGGCGACGGCCGGGAAGTCGCAGATGCCGGTGGTGCCGACGTGCAGCCCGGCGAGCCCGGACACCTCCGGCTCGTACCGGGCGATCCCGGCCCGGTCCAGCTCGGTGACCGGGATGCCGTTGGCCCGTCCGCGCTCCGCCAGGGCCGCCAGCCGGGGCAGCTCGGCGGCGCCGGTGGCCACGATCAGCTTGCCGGTCACCTCGTACGGGATGCCCTGCTCGCGGCAGAACGCCACCAGCTCGGCGGCGCCCTCGACGGCGAACCGGGCCTTGTACGAACCCGGTTTGTAGTAGACGCCGCTGTGGATCACCCCGCTGTTGCGCCCGGTCTGGTGCGCCGCGAAGCCGGTCTCCTTCTCCAGCACCGCGACCCGCAGCCCCGGCCGCGCCCCGGTCAGCGCGTACGCCGTGGCCAGCCCGACGATCCCGCCGCCCACCACCAGCACATCGATCTCGTCCGCCACCACAGGCTCCTCGCCTCGCCCGGCCCGCCCCCACCGCCGCCGATGCTGCCACGGCGGCCGGGCCGGGTCGAGAGTGCGAACGGCCCGCGCGGGAACGGCGGGCGGCCGGGAAGGAACCACCCCCGTGGATCCCTTCCCGGCCGCCCGCCCCCGGCGGTGCCCGATGCCGGGCACGGCCCCGCCGGGTGCCCGGTGCGGTCCCGTCCCGCAGCCCCGGCCCCCACGACCGGTGCTGCGGGACGGCCGGCGACCGCGCGGGCCGCCGGCCCCCTCACTCCTCCCAGGGCCAGTGGGCGTTCGCCCCGGCCTCCAGGAGCGGGATGAGGCGGAAGGCGGCGTCGCTCAGGCCGCCGAAGGTGTGGCGGTGGGCGCCGCCGCTGGGGCCGTGGGCCGGCGCGTAGCCGGCCAGGTTCCAGGTGTAGACGGGGACGTGGGCGGGGACGGCGGCGAGGGGGTCGCCGCCCCAGTGGTTCGGGCCGGTCTGCTCGTCGGTGACGATCACCACCCGGTCGTGGCCGCGGTAGTGGGCGCGCACGGCGTCGGCGGTGTTGGTGCCGCCGAGGCTGGAGAAACGATCCAGCACCCGCAGCACCGCCTCGCCCCGGCCGACCCCGACCACCCGGCTGGTGGTGCCGAACTCGACCAGGTCCGCGTCGGCGGCACGGACCTTCAGCGCGGTGCCGAAGATCGCCGCCGAGTCGGCCCGGTTGAGCTCGGTCGGGCCGCCGGAACGGTCGAACATCGAGCCCGAGCGGTCCACCAGGACCAGCGTCCGGCCCGGCAGCTCCGGCACGTTGGCCAGCGAGTGGCCGAGCGCGGTCTCCAGCGCGTGCCCCCAGCGCAGCGAGGGCGCGTGCCGGTGCGCGGACAGGTAGCGGAACGGGAACTGGCGCGAGCGCCGCACCTCGCCCTTGTCGGAGATCCGCCGGGCCACATCGGCCGCGACCGTGTCCGACACCCCCGCCTGGTCGAAGTTGCGCAGGTTCCGCACCAGCGCCATCGGCCCCATCGACGGGATGACCGCCTCCCAGACCGGTGCGTCCAGCGGCCCCTGCAGCCAGCCGGCCAGCGCCTCCCAGGTCAGCCCGGCGGCGGCCAGCCGCTCGGCGCCGTCCTCGGCGGTCACTGCTGCCCGCCGCTCCTCGACGGGCAGCGCGAGCAGCTCGCGGTTGGCGGTCAGCAGCGGCTCGGACACGGGCGGGACGGCCTCGTCCGGCCGGTGCCGGCGGTCCAGCGCGTACGCGAACAGGGCGCCCTGCCAGGGCTTGTCCGGGTCCGGCGAGGGGTGGGTCAGCTCGATCACGTCACCGAAGCGGTAACCCTTGCCCGCCGTGTCGTACTTGAGCAGCGAGCGGGCGTCGTAGAGGCGCCGGACACCGTCCGCGACACCGCGCTTGAGCGGCTTGGGCAGCGCCCGGCCGTAGCGCGAGGTCCAGTAGGCGAGCAGCTCCCCGGGCTCGTCGGCGCGCCGCAGCACCGCCGCGACGGCCTGCCGGGAGTGCCCGTGGGCACCCGCGTCGAGCCGGGCCCGGGTGAACTCGGCGGCGCCGACCAGGGCGGCGGTGCGCATGTGGGCGCCGTAGCGCAGCCAGTGCAGCAGCCCGACGGTCCACTCGGGATCGGAGACGGCGAGTTCGCGCACCAGCGCGGTGTAGCGGTCGTCGCGCTCGCCGCCGCGCTCGTAGTAGGTGTCCTTGCCGACCATGTCGGCCACCGCGAGCAGGAACAGCTCGGACCGGGCGTCCCGGACGTGGCCGGTGCCGCCGTTGTGGTTGCGGGTGAGCCGTCCGGTCGTGGCCACCGGCGAGCTCGGGCCCGCCTTCGCCCTACGAATGTTGAACCTGGACATGGGACAGCCCCCCTCGGCGTGTCGGTGTCAGTGGGAGGGAGGCGTGCTGCGTCCGGGGTGCCCGAGATCGTGCCGACCGTCGCGAGGACGGCCGACGTCGGCGGAGGTTTGTATGCCTTGTGCTCTACCCATTTGAGCTAGCGCCCGCGCTCGCGCACGGCACGCCCGGGACTCGAACCCGGAACCACAAGATCCGAAGTAACCCCCGCCTGCGCACCGGGCACTCCGAAGCGCACTGCCTCCCGAGATCAAAGGTGGCCGCGGTCGATGGAACTCAGCTTCACCGCGCCCACGGGGGGCACTCGACCGAAGTAACCGCTGCCGTCGCACCGGGAGGTGCGGACGAACTATTCACGTATGGGTGTCCAGAGTTCGAGGACGGCTGAGGTGACGAAGCTGCTCTGGCCACTGAGCTACACCGGCCCGAAGCCGATGACGGGATTCGAACCCGCGACCTGCCCAATTGGGAGTTGGAAGTAACCTCTGCCTGCGCACCTGGACGAGAGAGACCTTAGCCAGGCCCCTCTCGCAGGCGCACCTCATTTACCGTCAGGAATCAGCCGGTGCAGTGGCCGGCCCGCCCGGTGCAGTGGCCGGCCCGCCCGGCGCGGTGGCGGGCCCGCCCGGCGCCCCTCAAGCCGGAGCGACGATCACCGCCCGCGCCCGCTCGGTCAGCTCCCGCACCCGGCGCTCGCCCTGGAACGGCTCCAGGCGCCGCAGCATCTCCACCACGTACTCCCGGCTGCGCTGCGAGGAGATCCGGCCGGCCACCTCGACGGCGCGTTCGCCGGCGGCGACCGCGGCGTCCAGGTTGCCCGCCTCCGCCTCGGCCATCGCCGAGACCACCAGCCGCAGGCCGTGCGAGCGGACGAAGCCTTCGGTGGGCTTGGCCAGTGCCTCGCGGGTGAACTGCCGCACCTTGGAGGGCACTCCGAGGTCGCGGAAGCACTCGGCGGCGTCGGCGGCGAGCCGGTCGTAGGCGTAGAAGTCGATCCACGCCGGATCGGGATCCCCGGCGCGCGCTCGTTCGAGTGCGCTCTCCGCCGCCCCGAGCGCCGTCGCACACGCCGCCGCGTTGCGGGCCTTGGCCTGGGCTCGCGCCTCCACCAGGTGGAAGAAGCTCATGGTGCGGGCGGTGGCCAGGCCCCGGTTGCGCTCCAGGGCGGCCTGCGCCAGGTCCACCGCCTCCTCGGCGAAGCCCCGGTAGCCGGCCTGCAGGCTCATCGAGGCCAGCACGTAGCCGCCGAGCGGCACGTCGGCGGCGGCCCGGGCGAGCCGCAGGGCCTGGATGTAGTACCGCTGGGCGGCCTCGTGCTGCCCGGTGTCGAAGGCCATCCACCCGGCCAGCCTGGTCAGTTCGGCCGTCGCCCCGAACAGCGCCCGGCCGACCGCGTCGCTGTACGAGGCCAGCAGCAGCGGCGCCGCCTCCACCCGCAGGCACTCCGGCACCATCGACGAACGCCAGTCCCCGCCGCCGTACTTGGAGTCCCAGCGGCGGGCCTCCTGGGCGGCCTCGCGGAGCTTGGCGGCGTCCGAGTGGCCGACCCGGTAGGAGGACGTGTCGCTGGGGGAGCGCGGCACCTCGCGGGCCACCGAGCCGTCCGCCGGGGTGATCAGCCAGCGGGAGACGGGCGTCGCGTAGGCGGCGACCGAGAAGGTGCCGGCCAGGCTGTCGCTCCACCGGCCGCCGCCGGGGCCCCGGCGCAGGTCGAGGTCGACCCGCCACAGGTCGGTGGCGGAGCGGACGGCCTCGGCGACGTCGCGCGGGAAGGCCAGGCCGAGTTCGGGCGCCGGGTCGGTGTCGCCCAGGCCGATCTCCTCCAGCGGGACGGGCCGGCCGAGCTTGCCGCCGATCGCGGTGGCGATCAGGTGCGGGACGGGCCCCTGCGGGACCATGCCCTTGCTGACCCACCGGGCCACCGAGGTCTTGTCGTACCGCAGGGTCAACCCCCGCTGGGCGCCCAGGTCGTTGACCCGGCGGGCCAGTCCGGCGTTGCTGATCTGGGCGAGGGTCAGGAGCGTGCCGAGCCGTTCGTTCGGTCCACGTGGGCTGACGGTCATGGTGGCGGCGGCACCTCCTGCGGCCTTGTGCGCGGGGCCCGGGCGGCACCGGGCCGTAGCTGCTGTACCTAGAGTAGTCGGACGCGTTCCGACGGTTAAGAGGTCGCATTCCGGATGGCGGGATCGCGCACTCGGCGGCGCCGCACGGGGGTTGGTCCGGACCACTCGGATCCGGCCGATCGCGCCGCGCGCCGGAGCGCCGTGCTCCGGTCCCGTGTTCACGTGCGCCCGGCCGTGCCCCCTGGCCGCACCGGCTGGTCGGCGATTCGCTGGTGGTCGTGGGTCGGCCCGCCGTCGAGGACCCGGCGGGCCGGGGGATGCCGCCGCCTCAATCCCCGCGGGCGGCGGTGAAGTCCGGGAGGGCATGCGGATGCCCTCCCGGGCTGGGCGACGCCTTTCGGCCATCTCGCGATGCCCATGCCAAGGCGGCCCGCGGGCGGTCCGGGCCAAGGAGGGGGAGGCCCGGCCCGCCCGGCCCCACCCCGCCGCCGTGAGGGCGCTCCGCCCCCGTTCCGTCCCGCCGCCGCGGGGAGTTCGGCCCCGGTTCCGTCCCGCCGCCGAAAGGCCGCCACCGAAGCGGAACCCGCAACACCGGCCACAGCGACGCCGAGCGGTGGCACGATGTCCCTGACGGCGCATCGAGCTGCGGGGGCACGTCGGGACGCGCACGGGCCGCCACGGCACACCCACCCGGCGTCCGGCACGCCGCGCGGATGCAGGTCCTCGTCCGGTGGAGGCGCGATGCGGTGGCTGACGGGCTGGTGCACGGGCGGGCCCCGGGCGGGCACGCCCGCGCACGGGACGCCCGGCACGGTCGCGCCGATCGCCGCGCGCCCGCTGTGGACCGGACCCGACCCGCTCTGGGCCGTCGGCGACTGGCGCCCCGAGGAGATCCGCCTGGTCACCCTCCGCCCCGGCGCCCCCGCCGCGGTCAGCACCGGCCCCACCGCCCCCGACCCCGTCGAGGACACCCCCGCCACCACCCGGCTCGCCGTCCTCGGCCACTGCGGCGCCACCGACGCCGAGCTCGCCGCCGGCCTCGCGGGCGCCCGCGGCGGCGCGGTCCGCCACCTCACCGCCTGGCCCGGCAGCTACACCGTCGTGCTGCGCGCCGGCACCCGCTCCACCCTGCTGCTCACCGACCTCGCCGGCGCCCAGCCGGTCTTCCACACCCCCTGGGCCGGCGGCACGGCGTACGCCACCGCCGCCCTCCCGCTGGCCGACCTGGTCGGCGCCGCCCTGGACACCGGCCACCTCGCCGCCCGGCTCGCCTGCCCCGAGTCCCCCGAGGCACTCGGCACCGGAACGCCGTACCTGGGCGTCCAGCAAGTGCCGCCCGGCCACGTGCTCGGGATCCGCGGCGGCCGCCCGTACCTGTCCGGCTACGACGACCCGGTCTCCGCCGAGCAGCCCCGCGACGAGGCGCCCGCCGTCCGCGAACTCACCCGCGCCCTGCTGGAATCCGTCCGCTCCCGGGTCCGCACCACCGCGCCGGTCCTCGACCCCGCCGGGCGGGCCCGGCTCGGCGTCGACCTCTCGTACGGCACCGCCTCCGCCACCGTCGCGCTGCTCGCCGCCGCCGTACCGCTGCCGCCGGTGCCCGCGGCGACCGTCCCGGCCCCGAGGGCACCGGGGGCCGCGGGGGCCGCGGGGCTTCCCGGAGTCGCACCGGGGGTCAGGAACGGCGCGGTCAAGGGTTCCTGGGCCCGGGCCGCCGCCCCGGAGCCCGCCGCGCCCGAGCAGTTGGCCGCCGTCACGCTCGGCGAGACCGAGCCGCCGGCCACCCTCGCACTCGCCCCCGACACCCCGCGACTGCGGCACACCGTGCTCGACCCCGGCCCCGACACCCTCCCGTACGCCGGGCTGCGCACCGACCCGCAGGCCGGCCGGCTCACCGACGAGCCCGGGCCCGAACTCGTCGCCGCCGCCCGCGCCGAGGCCCGCTTCGACGCCGGCGGCACCGACCATCTCACCGGCTACGGGGCCCGCCAGGTCCTCGACGGCCACCCGGCCCGCCTCGCCGACCTCATCCGGGCCGGCCGCCCGCGCGAACTCCTGCCCCCGGTCGCCGCGCTGGCCGGGGCCGACCGGGCCGTCGCGGGCGTCCTGACCGGAGCGCTGCGCACACCGCTCACCGTGGTCCGGGCCGCCCACCGGCTCTCCCGGGTCGGCTACGCCGAGGCGCTGGACGAGGCCGCCGCCAAACTGACCGCCCGCCACGTCCCGGACGGCGGCGGGACGGCGGGGAGCCGCTCGGCCGTCGACCTCGCCTGGTGCGTGCCCGGGCCGGCCGCCCGCTGGCTCTCCGACGAGGCGCTCTCCTCCGTGGCCCTGCGGCTCCGCCTGGCGGCGCGCAAACCGGCGCCCGACGAACGCCCCGGCGCGCACCGCGCCCGGCACGCCCTCTACCGGCAGGCACGCTCCTTCCGCACCCTCGTGCACGCTGCCGAACAGCCCGGCCAACGGCTGCACGCGCCCTTCCTCGACAACCAGGTCGTCCGCGCCGCCCGTCTCCTCCCCGACGACGTCCGCCTCCAGCCCGGCGCCCGGCACGCCCTCCTGCACGCCGTCCTCACCGGTGCCGGCCGCACCGACCTGCCCCCCGACTGGGGCCGCGGCCCCCGCCCCGACCGCACCGCCCCCGCCCGCGCCGGACTGCGCCTGGCCGCCGACGGCCTCGCCGAACTCTTCGACGCCCCCCTCCTCGCCGAAGCCGGCCTCATCGACCTCCCCGCCGTCCGCGCCGGCCTCGCCGACTCCGCGGACCCCGCCTCCCCGATCTCCCCCGGTGCGCTCGCCGGCCTGGCCGAGCTCGTCTCCGCCGAACTCTGGCTGCGCCGCGTCCGCGCCCGCCGCCACGGCGCCTGCTGGACCGGCCTCCCGCACCCCCAGCCCCCCGCCCTCACCCCCTGACCCGACGCAGGACGGCCGTGCCGCGCGGTGGGCCGCCTCCGCGCTCCTCCGCCCGTCGACCGGGCCGCACCCACCGACCCGCCCCCTTCTCTCGGCGCGGTTGCGGCGGCGGCGTCGTCCGGGCGCCCATGATGGCGGGGTTGTGGATCCGGGGCGAGGAGGGTGTGCGGTGGCCGGTGGGAGCGCGGGGCGGGACGTGCCCGTGGTGCTGTCGGTGCTCGGGCGGCCGCCGGCCGGCCGCCCGGCCGGGGTGCTGGCGGCGTGCGACGGGTCGGACGGGTCGCTGTGGGCGCTGGACCGGGCGATGACGGAGGCGGAGCTGTTCGGCCTGCCGCTGTACGTGCTGGCCGTGGTGAACCCGGCGCCGGCCGGCTATCCGCCGGGGATGGCGGAGCTGGTGCAGGAGAGCGTGGAGACGCTGGTCGAGAGCACCGCGGACGGGCTGCGCCGCTCGGTGGTCGCCGTCCAGCGGCAGCGCCCGACGCCGTACGCCGGGGAGATGTCGCTGCACGTGGTGCTGGGCAACGTCATCGAGGTGCTGCTGGAGGCGGCGCCCCGGCAGCACACGATGGTGGTCGGCACCCGGGGCAACGGCGGGTTCGCCCGGCTGCTGCTGGGGTCGGTGAGTTCGGCGATGGTGCACCACGCGGCGTGCCCGGTGCTGGTGGTCCCGGCGCCGCCGGCCGGCTGAACCGGCAGGTCAGGGAGTTGTCGGGAATGTACCGAGATGGTTCATCGTTCACCCATCTCGTACACATCTGACAAGACGCCCCCTGGAGACCCCGCATGAAGGTCGAGATCTGGTCCGACATCGCCTGCCCCTGGTGCTACATCGGCAAGCGCCGCTTCGAGCAGGCCCTCGCGGACTTCCCGGGCAAGGAGCAGGTCGAGGTCGTCTACCGCCCGTACCAGCTGGTCCCGGACGCCCCCGCGACGGCGAGCCCGCACCGCGCCTGGCTGGCCGAGCGCTACGGGCCGCAGTCGGTGGCGATGGACGCCCGGGTGGCCGAGCTGGGCCTCGCCGAGGGCATCGCGTACGACTTCGACGCCGCGCTGCACGCCAACACCTTCCTCGGCCACCGCCTGCTGCACCTCGCCGAGTCCGAGTACGGCCCTGAGGCCCAGGGCCGGCTGAAGGAGGCGCTGCTCAAGGCGCACTTCACCGACGGCGTCGACGTCGGCGACCGCGCCGCGCTGGCCGACGTCGCCGTGGCGGTGGGCCTGGACCGGGAGCGGGTGACCGCCTACCTGGCGGGCGACGAGGGCACCGCCGAGGTCGACGCCCAGCTGGCCGAGGGCCGGGAGCTGGGGATCTCCGCCGTTCCCACCTTCGTGTTCGAGGGCAAGTGGGCGGTCCAGGGCGGGCAGGACGCCGAGACCTTCCGCAAGGTGCTGGACCAGGTCGCCACCGAGATCGGCGAGCGCCGGCCCGCCCCGGTGCAGGTCGCCCCGGCCGGGGAGGCCTGCGCGGACGGCGCCTGCGCCATCTGACCCCCTCCGGGCCCCGACGGCCCGGAGCCCGGGGCCCGCTTCCGGTGCACCTGCCTCAGGAGCACCGGAAGCGGGCCTCGGCCCAGTCCGCGACGTTCAGCGCCGACCAGATCCCGTTCGCCGGCGTGACCACCAGCCGGATCGACTTCTGCCCGGCCAGCGGCACGTGCACCGGCACGGCGTCGTCACCGACGGCGAGCGCCCGGGAACGCCACAGGGTGCGGCCGTCGCCGCCCTCGACGGAGAAGACCACCCCGCCGGGCGAGAGCGTGGCGTCGTCCACTCCGGCCACCGCGTCGAAGGACGTGCAGCTGCGGTTGAGGTCGATCAGGGTGGTCGCCGGGGCGCGCACGGTGAGGACGTGCGCGTGGTGGTCACCGCCGATCCAGCCGCCGACGCGCTGCCAGAAGTTGTCGCTGCCCTTCCGCCGGATGCTCGGCTGGGGCGGCGGCACCCGGTTGTGGCCGGGCTTGATCACGGGCAGCGCGTCGGCCCAGAAGTCGGTGGGCAGCGGCGGGGTGGGCGGTGTGACGGTCGGGGTCGGCACCCGCGGCGGGGTGGGCGTCGGGACGACGGGCGGCTCGGGCACGGGCACCGGCGGCAGGGTCGGCGCGGGCATGACCGGGGGCACGAAGGTCGGCTTCGGGGCCGCCGGGCTGCTGGGCGCGGCCGGGGCGGGCTTCGGCGCCTTGGCCGCGGGCGGTACCGGAGCGGGTTTGACGGGCGGCTGCGCACTGGGGCTCGGCGCGGGCTGCTCCGGGGCCGGCGCGGCGCTGCTGGGCGCGGGTGCCGGGGCGGGCGCGGGGGGCGCCGCTGCCGGAGGGGGAGCCGCCGGGGACGGGGCCGCCGGGGAAGGCGCGGGCGGGGCACTGACGGCGGGGGGAGCGGCCGCCGGGGGAGTCGGCTCGGACGAACCGGTCAGCGCGTAGGCGGCGACGGCGGCCGCAGCCACCGCGACGGCGGCGGCGATCCCGGCCTTGGCGGCCGCGCCCAGGCCCTCGCCGGCCAGGGCGGCCGCGTGCCCGCCGGAGGCCGCACCGGCCCCCGCGGCCCCTCCGCCCGCGGCACCGCCCGAGCCCGCGGCACCGACGGACCCGGCCGCACCTGCCGTACCGCCCGCAGCCGAGCCGGCCGCCGCGCCCGAGGACCCGGCGGTCGCCGCCGCCGTCCCCGCCGCCGCCCCGCCGACTGCGGCGACACCGCCGACGGCGGCCGCGGCGGCACCGAACCCGCCGACCCCGACCCAGACGAGCACGCCGCCGGGCAGCAGCGCGCGCAGGCCGGTGTTGATCTCGGTCAGTTCCAGGCAGGCCGCCGTGCAGCGGTCGCACTCCTTGAGGTGCCGTCCGACCTCCGCCGAGGCCCGCTTGCGCAGCGAGCCGCGCGCGTACGCGCCGAGCCGGTTGGCGTACCCCTCGCACGCCCGGTCCTGGCTGCCGGAGACGTGTGCCTGCAGGAACGCGGCGGCGAGCCGGTCACGGGCCCGGTGGGCCTGGACGGCGGTGGCGTTGGCGGTCTTGCCGAGCATCACCGCGACGGTCTTGGGGGACTCCCGCTCGACCTCGGTGTGCCAGAGCACCACCCGGTCGTCCTCGGGCAGTTCGGCGTAGGCCTGCATGACCATCCGCTGGTCGGCCATCGCCATCGCCCAGGCGTCGGCGCCCGGGTCGGCCAGGTCGGGGTCGGCCACGGCGGCCGAGGTCTGCGCGAAGACGGCGAAGTCGTCCACGAGTTGCTCGCGCCGTTCGCTGCGGTGCCAGGCGGTGGCGACGTTGCGCACGGCGGTCAGCAGGTAGGCGCGGACGGCGAACTCCGGTCCCTTGCCCGCCCGCAGCGCCTGCAGGGTGCGGGCGAAGACCTCACCCGCGAGGTCCTCGGCGGTGAAGTTGTCCCGGCAGCAGGTGCGCGCGTAGCGGCGGACCGATTCGGCGTGCCGACGGTAGATCTCCTCGTACGCGGCGTCGTCGCCGGCCCGCACCCGGGCGGTCAACTCGGCGTCGGAGGGCGGGCGCTCACCGTCCACCGGGTCGGCGGGCGCGGGCACGGTCGGGCGCACGGGCCGGCCGCCGCCGAACTGCTCGCCGACGAACGCCTCGGGGGCGACGCCGCCGCGGCCCGCCGGGGCCTGGCCGGGCACCCGGCCGGAGGGCAGCGCGGCGGCCGATGCGGAGAGCGACTCACGGCTGGGCATCCCGGCCTGGTCGGGGACGTGTCCGGCCGCGGAACCCGCTGCGGCGCCCGGGCCTTGGGCCGGTCCGCCGGCCCCGCCCGGGCTGCCGAGCCCGCCCGTACCGCCGAGCCCGCCGGAGCCTGCGGCGGACCCTTCGGCGGTACTACCCGAGAGGCCTCCGAAGTCGAGGCCGTACCCGTAGTCGTTCTGTTCCTCGGCGCTCACAACGGACCCCAGATTCCACGACAGCCCCCGTAGTGTGGCAGGGCGCGCGGACGTGCGTAGGCGCACGGTTCCCCGGCGTGCGGCGCCGACGGCGCGCGAAGGGCGCGCATCCGGACATTGGCTCCAACCACGGGCAAAGGATGGCATAGCGCAGGGACGCGCGGTAGCCGGACCGGCCGTTCCCCACTCTTCCGTGGGGCCGTCGCGGATGTGTTCGCCCAGCGTGCGGCGCCCGGTCGCGCGACACCCGCACCCGGCGCGCGCCTGCCCCGCGCGCCGGTGATCCGTCCAACTGCCCTGCCCGCCAGGGGTGGCGGCCACACCCGCCGCCGGAAGTCAGCGCGCCCGCAGACCGTCCAGCAGGATCTGCAGCAGTCGGTCCGCGGGACCGGTGAGCGCCTGACCGTCCGTCTGCGGAGCAACCGGCGAGAAGCCGCCCGCCGCCGGCGTCGAGACCGACGGGCGGGCCGCGTGCACCGGCACCGACGCGGTCAGCACCAGCACCACGTCCGACACCGTGACACCCGGCCGCAGTTCGCCCGCCGCACCGGCCCGCGCCACCAGCGCGGCCAGCAGCTGGAGCAGCAGCCGGGGATCGGCGTCGGCGGCCGACGGCTCGACCGCCCCGCCGGACCGGGCCTCCTCACCGCGCAGGTCGAAGCGGACCGCCGCAGGCGGTTCCGGCACCCGCTGTTGGGGCACCCGGCCCAGCTCCTCTGCGTAGCGGAACGCCTCCGGCGGCAGCAGCCGCCCGGCCCCGCTGCTCACCGCGCGGGCCAGGTAGCCGGCCAGTGACTCCCAGGCGCCGTCGCCGCCGTACAGCGACTCGCGCGCCTGCGCGGTCAGCCACGCCACCTCCTCGGCGGCGATCCTCTGGACCAGCACCTCCTTGCTCGGGAAGCGCCGGTAGACGGTGCCGACGCCGACCCCGGCCCGGCGTGCGACCTCCTCCATCGGCGCGCCGTAGCCGAACTCGCCGAACACCTCGCGGGCCGCCCGCAGCACGCTCTCCAGATTCCGCCGGGCGTCCACCCGGAGCCGGGCCCCCGGCACCGGCGGCACGGCCTGCGCGGACTCGGTCCGGTACGGCGCGGCGCCCTGGAACATCCCGACTTGCGCCATCCCGGCCTGCACCGACAGGTCCACCGGGCCGCGTTGCTCGGGCACCGTGCCCGGCCCGGCCTGCGGTGCTCCCGCCCGCCCCAACACCTGCTCCTGTTCCATCATCCCAACTCTCCCCCGCAGGCGTCCGAATCCGGACCCTGTCGTCGCCCGCCCCTGCACCCCCCGGTGCAGCTCAGCCCGTCAGAAATGACCCGATGAACCATCGCTCGTGCCGCCCGTCCCGTTCCGGTGACCACGGTTTCGTGCCGCCGGGCCGGGTCCATGTCCGGCTCGGCGCGTCGGCACCGCCCGGGGCCCTGTCCGGGAACTACCCTTCCCCGGATGACTGTCCCCCAGTCGGGTTCTCACGCCAACGCTGGAACTGGCCGTAGTGGCCGCTCCACGGTGCGTCGCCGCCGATTGTCATGGCGACAGCCGCCCCGGTACACAATCCGACCATAGTTCACGGCTCTTCGCGGCCGAAAGTGCGTCAGAAAGTCGCCCGGGAAGCACAACTGGCCACGGCGGCCACTCGCGACGCAACCAGCCCCGTACGGACTGTGGACAAGACCACCTCCGCCGGTCCTTCATAGGGGGGCGTGATGGGGGGACACCCCCGGCCGCGAGGCCGGGACGAAACGTCACATCGGCAGGAGGTGCACCATCAGGATCCTGATCGCCGGCGGCGGCTGCGCCGGTACGGCCACCGCACTCCACCTCCAGCGCGGCCTGCGGGAGCGGCTGCGGAGCGGCGAGGTGGAGATCACCGTGGTCGAGCCCCAGGCCTACTTCACCTACCACCCGCTGCTGGCCGAGGTCGCGGCCGGTTCGATCGACCCGAGACACGTGGTCGTCCCCCTGCGCCGGGTCCTGCCCGACTGCCGGGTGCTCACCGCCCGGATCACCCGGATCGAGCACGCCGCCCGCCGAGCCCTGGCCGACGCCGCGAGCCCCGGCGAACCCCCGGCGCCGATCGAACTGCCCTACGACGTCCTGGTGGTGGCCCCCGGATCGGTCTCCCGGACGGCACCGGTGCCGGGCCTCGCCGAGCACGGCCTCGGCTTCTCCACCGTCGGCGAGGCGGTCGGCCTGCGCAACCACGTCCTGGAACAGCTCGACCTGGCCTCCGCCACCCGCGATCCCGCGCTGCGCCAGGCCGCGCTCACCTTCGTCTTCGTCGGCGCGGGCTACGCGGGCGTCGGGGCGCTCGCGGAGCTGGAGGACATGGTCCGCACCGCCGTGCGCGGCTACCACAACGTCCGCGCGGAGGACCTGCACTGGGTGCTGGTCGAGGCGACCGACCGGATCCTCGCCGAGGAGTCGCCCGAACTCGCCGAGCACACCCTCGGCGAGCTGCGCGAACGCGGCGTCGACATCCGGCTGCGCACCACCCTGGAGTCCGCCGTCGACCGGGTCGTCGCACTCTCCGACGGCAGCCGCTTCGGCGCCCGCACCCTGGTCTGGACGGCGGGCGTCCGGCCGTCCCCGCTGCTGCGCGACACCGACCTGCCGCTGGACACCCTCGGCCGGGTCCGCTGTCTGTCCACCCTGCAGGCGATGGGACCGGACGGGCGGGCCCTGCCCGGGGTCTGGGCGGCCGGCGACTGCGCGGCCGTACCGGATCCGAACGCGCACGGCGCCCCCTGCGCGCCCAACGCCCAGCACGCCTTCGCCGAGGCCGCGCTGCTCGCCCGCAACATCGCGGTCGCCCTGGACGGCGGGCCGCACGCACCGGGCCTGGCGGCGTACGAGCCCGGTCCCGCGGCCTGCTCGACCTCGCTCGGCCCGCACCGCGCCGTCGCGCACACCCGGCGGGGAGGCAAGCTCACCGGCCGACGGGCCTGGTGGCTGCACCGGGCGAGGCACCTACGGCGGCTGCCGACCGCGGAGCGCCGGGTCCGGGTGCTGATGGACTGGGTGCTGGGCGGGGTGTTCTCCCGCGAGGTGGTCTCGCTGGGTGCGATGGAGCACCCGCGTTCGGCTTTCGAGGAGGGGTTCGACCCGAAGCCCGGACGGCCGTCCGACGCCGGACCGGATGCGCCCCGCTGACCGCCCCCGCCGATGCGGCCCGGAAGCCGATCGGGCGGCCACGCCGGGCGCGCGACTTCCGAAACCGGGCCTCTGCCTGACAGGATCAGCCCGACCTGGTCATTACCCCGTGTACTGCCGTGTACACAAAAAGTGATGATATGCCTGGAAAACGAGGAAGCGGCCGTCGTTTGAACCTGATGCGCTGGAGCGCCCGGCTCACCGGAGTCCCCTGGCGTGCCACCCCGACTTGCGGGGTCGGCACCGACGAGGGCGTGCCCTCCGCCGACGGCGTCGTCGTGCCCAGCCCCCGCGAACCGGCCGGCTCCACCGCCGCCGCCTCCGAACTCCTCGACCCGCACAAACCCCAGAACCTGCGCGAGGTCCTCAACCGCATCCCCGCCCCGGTCGCCGTCACCTACGGCCCGCTCCACCAGCTCGGCTACGCCAACCGCGCCTACCGCGAACTCTTCGGCGAACGCCCCACCGGCCTGCCCGCGGGCGAGGCACTCCCGGAACTCGGGTCCATGGGCGTCCTGCCCCTGATGGACCAGGTCATCCGCGGAGGCCGCCCGCGCAGCGTCAAGGCCCGCTGCATCCTCGGCCTCACCGGCAACCGCTACTACAACGTCTCCTGCGTCCCGCTCGGCTCCGGCGACACCACCGACGCCCCCGCCGAGGGCCCGCCCGCCGGTGTCCTGATCTTCGCCGCCGAGGTCACCGACCAGGTCCTCGCCGCCGCCCGTCTGCGCGAAGCCGAACGACGCCAGCGCGAGGCCGCCGTCACCCTCCAGCGCAGCCTGCTCCCGCAGAAGCTCGACCAGCCGGCCGACCTGCGGGTCGCCGCCACCTACCAGCCCGGCGGCGCCGAGGCGGCCGTCGGCGGCGACTGGTACGACGTCATCGCCATCGACGGCGGGCGCACGGCACTCGTCATCGGCGACGTCATGGGCCGCGGCCTGCGGGCGGCGGCCGTCATGGGCCAGCTGCGCACCGCGGTCCGCGCCTACGCCCGCCTCGACCTGCCACCGCACGAGGTGATGCGCCTGCTCGACGGCCTCGCCATGGAGATCGACGCCAACCAGATCGCCACCTGCACCTACGCCGTCTGGGACCCGGAGCGCCGCACCCTCTCCTACGCCTCGGCCGGCCACCTCCCGATCCTGCTGCGCTGCCCCGACGGCACCATCCTGCGCAGCGAGGAACAGAACGGCCCGCCGCTCGGCACCGGGGGAGGCATGCACGTCTCCCACACCCTGCGCCTGCTCCCCGGCACGACCGGCGTCCTCTATACGGACGGCCTGGTCGAGCGTCGCGACGAGGACATCGACCAGGGCCTCGACCTCCTGGCCCGCACCCTGACCGGTGCGATCGGTGCCCCCGACGTCATCTGCGCCCGTCTGCTGCGGGCGATGGGCGTGACCTCGGAGCACGACGACGACGTCGCCGTCCTGGCCTTCCACCTGCCGGCGGCGGAGGTCGCCGAAAATTCGCTTGCGGGCCTTGACTCGGCCACCCCAGAGGTCTAGTGTTCTTCGAGTTGCCTGACATGGAGCACCGGACACGCATCAGCGCGGACGGCCCCCGGGGCAGCCAATCCCCTGAAACACCACTTCCCAGGTTCGGGCTGGGTTGCGTTCGCATTTCTGCGTCGCGGCTCGGTTCTTATTCGGCGTGCTCGTT
>NZ_JBITTM010000058.1:0-55586 GCF_044541955.1 Kitasatospora sp. NPDC085464 | reverse complement strand
CGCCGACGGCCGCATCGTCGACGAACTCCACCACCCCACCGCCGACACCGTCCTGGACCGCATGCGCCGCTTCGACGCCAAGGGCCGCACCAGCTGACACCCCGCCGCCCCGCAGCCAGCCCACCGACCCTTCCCAGGACACCCCATGTATCGCACCGCACTGCGCAACGTGCTGGCCCACAAGGGCCGACTGCTCATGACGGCGCTGGCCGTCATGCTCGGCACCGCCTTCGTGGCGGGCACCATGGTCTTCTCCGACACCTTCGGCAAGGCCATGCGGGACAGCAACTCCAAGAGCTACTCGGACGTCTCGGTCCAGGTGGTCGACCAGGCGGCCGGCTCCGCCGCGAGCGCCAAGCAGAAGAGCGAGAGCGGCTCCGCCGCGCTCACCGACGCCACCCTCCAGCAGCTGGCCGCCCTGCCGGGCACCGCGAACGCGCGCGGCGTGGTGAGCGGCTTCACCGGCGTGGCCGACCACAAGGGCAACCTGATCGGCCAGTTCTGGGCCGCCAAGGGCGCCAACTTCGCCCCCGGCCAGGACGGCCGGGACCCGCGCTACCCGATGGCCGAGGGCCAGGGCCCGAAGAACGCCAAGGAGATCGCACTCGACCGCAAGACCGCCGACAAGGCGGGCTACAAGGTCGGCGACACGGTGCGGGTGGCCGCCAACGGCCCCGTCATCGAGGCGAAGCTCACCGGTGTCTTCACCACCGACGACCCGGTGGTGAACACCGGCGGCACGCTCACCCTGTTCGACAAGGCCACCGCCCAGCAGCTGCTGCTGGAGCCCGGCCGCTACAGCGGCGTCGTGCTCACCGCCAAGCCCGGCACCACCGAGGACGCGCTGCTCGCCCAGGTGCAGCCCAAGGTGCCGTCCGGCAGCCAGTTCGACGTCGAGACCGGCGCCAAGCTCAAGGCCGACGAGCAGAGCATGATCACCAAGGGCACCGACAACATGCGCACGATGCTGCTGGTGTTCGCCGGCATCTCGCTCTTCGTCGGCATCTTCATCATCGCCAACACCTTCACCATGCTGGTCGCCCAGCGCACCAAGGAGCTCGCGCTGCTGCGGGCCATCGGCGCCAGCCGCAAGCAGGTCACCCGCTCGGTGCTGGTCGAGGCCCTGGTGATCGGCACCGTCTCGGCGCTGGCCGGTCTGGCCGCGGGCGTCGGGATCGGCGCGGGGATGCAGTCCCTGATCGTCGGTCTGAACGAGAACATGCCGAGCGGTGCCCTGGTGATCAAGCCGGTCACCGTCGCGGTGACCCTCGTGGTCGGCGTCGTGGTGACGGTGCTGTCCGCGCTGCTGCCGGCCCTGCGCGCCGCCCGGATCGCCCCGGTGGCCGCGATGAGCAGCGGCGACCAGCCGGCCTCCCAGAAGAGCCTGGTGGTCCGCAACACCATCGGCTCGCTGCTCGCCGCCGGCGGCCTGGCCCTGATCGGCTACGGCGCCTCCACCGGCAGCACCGACGGCCGGGTCCCGGTCGGCCTGGGCGCGTTCCTGGCCCTGATCGGCGTGTTCGTCCTGCTGCCGCTGCTCTCCCGCCCGGTGGTGGCCCTGCTCGGCCCGCTGCTGCGCGGCCTCGGCGGGACGCCCGGCAAGCTGGCCCAGCAGAACGCGGTGCGCAACCCCCGCCGGACGGCCGCGACGGCCGCGGCGCTCACCATCGGCCTGACCCTGGTCAGCGGCCTCACCGTGATCGGCGCCTCGGTGTCGGACGTGGTGGACCGGGCCGTCACCAGCTCGATGAAGGCCGACTACATCGTCTCGACCGCCAACGGCATGAACCTCTCCGAGCAGGTGCCCGCGCAGATCGCCAAGGCACCCGGGGTGGCGGCCTCCTCGCCGATGACCACGGCGTACTGGGAGCTCGACGGCACCGGCAAGTCGATCTCCGGTCTGGACACGGCGACCTTCGACCAGCTGGTCGACATCGACCTGACCAGCGGGTCCACCGCCGCGCTCGGCAAGGGCCAGCTGCTGGTGGACGAGGACGTCGCCAAGAAGTTCAACGTCACCACCGGCTCGACCATGACCGTCTCCTACCCGGACGACACCAAGGGGCAGCTCACCGTCGGCGGCGTGTACAGGACGGGCGGCATGCTCGGCCCGGCCCTGCTGGCCAACAGCGAGATCGCCAAGCACGACCCGAAGCCGTACGTCTCCGACGTCCTCGTCAAGGGCAAGGACGGCGCCACCGACACGCTCAAGCAGTCGCTCAAGGACGCCACCGGCGCCAACCCGGTGATCGAGGTGAAGTCCAAGCAGGACGTCCGCGACGGCTTCAGCCAGACCATCACCTTCGCGCTGAACCTGATGTACGGCCTGCTGGGCATGGCGGTCCTGATCGCGATCCTGGGCGTGATCAACACGCTGGCGATGTCGGTCTTCGAGCGCAAGCGCGAGATCGGGATGCTGCGGGCGATCGGCCTGGACCGCCGGGGCATCAAGCGGATGGTCCGTCTGGAGTCCGTGGTGATCTCGCTGTTCGGCGCCGGCATCGGCCTGGCCCTCGGGTGCTTCATCGCCTGGGCGATCAACGGCACCCTGAAGTCCGGCCTGGCCGGGCTGACCACCGTCCTGCCGTACGGCCAGCTGGCGCTGTTCCTGGCGCTCGCCGGAGTGGTGGGCCTGGTGGCCGCGATCTGGCCGGCCCGCCGGGCGGCCGGGCTGGACATCCTGTCGAGCATCAAGACCGACTGACCCGGGACGCGCGGAGAGCCCCTGCCGATCCCGGCAGGGGCTCTCCTACTGCTGTACTCCGCCCGGTCACAGGGCCGGCTGAGCACCACGGAGGTCGTGGTCCGGCAACGCTGCCGGGCGGAGGGCCTCCGACTCATACCCCGGCGCTCCCACACCGGGGTCTCAGTCGCTTACTTGCTCGCGAGTTCCTTGTCGGCGGCCGGCTTGGCGGCCTCGACGGGCTTGGTGGGCGGGGTGACCTCCTGGATCGGAAGCTGCGGCTTCTCCATCTGGGAGAGGCCGACCATCTCGCGCTTCAGGAACATCGCGAGGGTCCAGTCGGTGAAGACGCGGACCTTGCGGTTGAAGGTCGGCACCATCGCGCCGTGGTACAGGCGGTGGAACCACCAGGCCGGACGGCCCTTCAGCTTGTACTTGCCGAAGAGGATCGCGACGCCCTTGTGCAGGCCGAGACCGGCGACCGCACCGAGGTTCTTGTGCTTGTACTCCGCCTGCGGGAAGCCGCGCATGCCGGAGATCACGTTGTCGCCGAGGACGACGGCCTGACGGCAGGCGTGCTGCGCGTTCGGCGGGCACCAGGCGCCCTCGCCGGCGGCGAGGTCCGGGACCTGGGCGTTGTCGCCGGCGGCCCAGACGTAGTCGAAGCCCTGGACCTGGAGGGTCGGCGCGGTGTCGACGTGGCCGCGCGGGCCCAGCGGCAGACCGAACTCGGACAGCACCGGGTTCGGCTTCACGCCGGCCGTCCACACGATGGTGGAGGCGTCCATCTCCATGCCGTTCTTCAGCATGACGTGGCCGTCGACGCAGGAGTCCATCGAGGTCTCGATGTAGACCTCGATGTTGCGCTCTTCGAGCTTCTCCTTGGTCCACAGACCGAGGTCCGGGCCCATCTCGGGGAGGATTCGGTTGGCGGCCTCGACCACGACGAAGCGCATGTCGTCGCGGCTGACGGTCCGGTACAGCTTGGACGCGTCGCGCGCCATGTCCTCGATCTCGGCGATCGTCTCGATGCCGGCGAAGCCACCGCCGATGACGACGAAGGTCAGGGCCTTGCGGCGGACCTCCTCGTCCGTGGTGGACTCGGCCTTGTCGAGCTGGGCCATGACGTGGTTGCGGAGGCCGATGGCCTCCTCGACCGTCTTCATGCCGATGCCGTTCTCCGCCAGACCCGGGATCGGGAAGGTGCGGGAGACCGAGCCGGTCGCGACGACCAGGTACTCGAAGGGCAGCTCGTAGCTGTCGCCGGCCGCGGGCTGGACGGTGGCGACCTTGCGGGCGTGGTCGATGCCGGTGACGGACCCGGTCAGCACCTCCGCCTGCTTGAGGGCGCTGCGCAGCGGCGCGACGAGGTTGCGGGGCGCGACGTTGCCGCCGGCCGCCTCGGGGAGGAAGGGCAGGTACGTCATGTACGACCGCGGGTCCACGACCGTGACGGTCGCTTCGCCGTAGCGCATCTTCTTGAGGATGCGCATCGCGGCATACAGGCCGACGTAACCACCGCCGACAATGAGGATGCGAGGACGCTCCGTGGTGCTCATATCCGAAAGTATCCAGCACCGTCCGGAGCAGCCTTCGTGAGCCCGGTCACAAGCTCATGGACCCCCCGTGCTACACTGCGCGGCCACAAAACCGGCACGGGCGCGCAACCTCACGGCCCTTCACGCCCCCTCGTGAACATGCGCCGGAGCACCACCCTGCTGAGCAGCAACGATCCGTACAGGGCCCGGGTTCCCGCGCGTGGTTTTGATATTCAAACCCCGAACGAGCCCTGACCTGCGATCCAAGGGGCGTCACCGCCGGGAGGCCTTCGGTCCCACAATTCGGACGTAGCGGGCGAGCCGGTGCGACGAATGGCCCGATCGTCATGTGAAGAAATTCACGAACCTTTTCGCACGGGCCCGGGCGCGTCCCGGCCCCGGCCCTCCGAAAGGGGTGCCGGGGCCGGTCGGGTAAGCCCTGCCCGGGGTCAGGAGGCGATACCCCAGGCGATCCCGTCCAGGATGTCGTGCTCGCTCACGACCACCTCGGCGGCGCCGGTGCGCTCCATGATCTCCAGCAGCTCCAGCGCGCCGGCCGCGATCACGTCCACCCGGCCCGGGTGCATCGACGGGATGGCCGCGCGTTCGGCGTGGGTCGCGGCCAGCAGCTCACGGGCGATCTCGGCGACCCGCTCCCGGCCGATCCGCGAGTGGTGGATCGCGGCGGAGTCGTAGTCCGGCAGGCCCTGGGCGATCGCGGACACCGTGGTGACCGTCCCGGCCAGACCCACCAGGGTGGCCGCGCCGGTCAGCGGGACGACCTCCTCGGCCTTGTCCAGCTCGGCCCGCACGTGCGCCCGGGCCTCGGCGACCTGCTCCGCGGAGGGCAGCTCGGCGCCGCCGAAGTGCCGCTCGGTGAGCCGCACGCAGCCGATGTCCACCGAGCGCGCCGCCTGCACGTCCTCCGCGCCGAGCACGAACTCGGTCGAGCCACCACCGAGGTCGAACACCAGGTAGGGGGCGGGGAACTGACCCCCGGTCAGCTCCTTGGTGGCGCCCAGGAAGGACAGTCGCGCTTCCTCCTCGCCGCTCACCACCTCGGGCTCGACGCCCAGGACGTCGCGCACGCCCTTGACGTACTCGTCGCTGTTCTCGGCGTCCCGGGAGGCGCTGGTGGCGACGAAGCGCACCCGCTCCGGGCCGACCCCGAAGCCGGAGATGATCTCCTGGTACTCCCGGCAGGCCGCGAAGGTGCGGGCCAGCGCGTCCGGGTGCAGCCGGCCGGTCTGGTCCACGCCCTGACCCAGCCGGTTGACGATCATCCGGCGGTCGAGGTCGGTGATCTCCCCGGTCTCCGGGTCCAGGTCGGCGACCAGCAGCCGGATCGAGTTGGTGCCGCAGTCGATCGCGGCGACTCGGGTCATGGTCACTGCGACTCCTGCTGCCCGCCGGTGTCCCCGGCCGACCCGCCCGGGGCCGCCGGGGACTGCGCCGCGTCCTCGGCCGGCTCCTGCGCGGCACGCTTCTTGGCGGCGCGCTCGGCGGTCTTCTGCTGCTTGGCGGCGATCACGGCGTCGTGGTCCTGGTCCTTGGCGCGGTTGCGGGCGACCCGCTCACCGGCCGCCTGGACCTCGGCCGGGGAGACGCACGGGCCCTTCGCCCACCAGTCCTCCAGCATGCCGATCGCCTCGTCGCCGAGCGGGTTGACGCCCTCGCCGGCCGCCAGCGAGTGGCCGACCAGCACGTGCAGGCACTTCACCCGGTCCGGCATGCCGCCGGCGCTCGGGAAGCCCTCCAGCACCTCGATGGCGTCGCGCCGGGCGATGTAGTCCTCGTGCGCCTCCTGGTAGGCGGCGGCCAGCTCCGGGTCCTCGGCGAGCCGGGCCGTCTGGTCCTTCATGACGCCTTCCGCCTCCAGGGTGCCGATCAGCGAGGCGGCCTTGGGGCAGGTCAGGTAGTAGAGCGTCGGGAACGGCGTGCCGTCGGGCAGGCGGGGAGCCGTCTCCACGACGTCCGGGTTGCCGCACGGGCAGCGGTGGGCCACGCCGCGCAGGCCGCGCGGCACCCGGCCGAGCTGGGCGGCGATGGCCGCGACGTCGGCGTCGGAGACGGCGGGGTGGTTCTCAGTGGTCATGGGGGGAGGTGTCTCCAACGGGGGACGGTGGGAGCGAAAGGGGGGTGCCGGGGGCCGGCGCGGCGGTGTCGGCGGCGTCGACCGAGTCCCAGATGCTGGTGTACCAGGGCTTGGCGGCCGTCGCCTGACCGGCAGCCACCCCGGCGGCGGGGGCGCCGGCGGCGGACGAGGAGGGCTTGGCGGAGGCCTGGTCGGCCGGATCCACCGCGATGTACGGGGTCTCCCCCGGCACCGCGTAGTGCAGCCGGGCGCGCGCCTGCGCCTTGACGTACTCCGGGTCCTGCCAGCGGGCCCGGTCCCGGCGCAGCTGCTCGACCTGCCGGCGCACCTGGTCGGCCTTCGCCCGCTGGGCGGAGATCTCGGCGCGCTGGGAGATGAACTGCCGCGTCGGGTAGGCGAGGATCGCCACCAGTGAGCACAGCACCAGGACGAGGACGGTCGCCCGGCTCGTGAACCGAGGCCGGGCCGCCAAGCCCGGGATCCTCCAGCCTGCCATCTCCCGTATCCCCTCCTGGTCGCGACGGTGCCCCGCCGTCCACCCTACGGGGTGAACGGCGGGGCACCGGTCAGGCTTGCGCTACCGGGAGCGCTCGGCCCTCGTGACCTCGCGGTCTCAGCCCTCGTGCTTGAAGCGCGGGAAGGCGCCGCGGCCGGCGTACTCGGCGGCGTCGTCGAGGATCTCCTCGATGCGCAGCAGCTGGTTGTACTTGGCGACGCGCTCGGAGCGGGCCGGGGCACCGGTCTTGATCTGGCCGCAGTTGGTGGCGACGGCCAGGTCGGCGATGGTGACGTCCTCGGTCTCGCCGGAGCGGTGCGACATCATGCAGCGGTACCCGTTGCGCTGGGCCAGCTCGACGGCGTCCAGGGTCTCGGTCAGCGAGCCGATCTGGTTCACCTTCACCAGCAGCGCGTTGGCGGTGCCGGTCTCGATGCCCTTGCCCAGGCGGGCCGGGTTGGTGACGAACAGGTCGTCGCCGACCAGCTGGACCTTGTCGCCCAGCTTGACGGTCATGGCCTTCCAGCCGTCCCAGTCCGACTCGTCCAGCGGGTCCTCGATGGAGACCAGCGGGTAGGCGGCGACCAGCTCGGCGTAGTACTCGATGAGCTCGGCGGCCGAGAGGGCCTTGCCCTCGAACTGGTAGGCGCCGTCCTGGTAGAACTCGGAGGCGGCGACGTCCAGGGCCAGCGCGACGTCACGGCCGGGCACGTAGCCGGCCTTCTGGATGGCCTCGGTGATCAGGTCCAGGGCCTCGCGGTTGCTGTCCAGGTTCGGCGCGAAGCCGCCCTCGTCGCCCAGGCCGGTGGACAGCCCGCGCTCCTTCAGCACGCCCTTGAGGGTGTGGTAGACCTCGACGCCCCAGCGGACGGCCTCGGAGAAGGACTCCGCGCCGATCGGGGCGATCATGAACTCCTGGATGTCGACGTTGGAGTCCGCGTGCGAGCCGCCGTTGAGGATGTTCATCATCGGGACCGGCAGGACGTGCGCGTTCGGGCCGCCCAGGTAGCGGAACAGCGGCAGGTCGCTGGCCTCGGAGGCGGCGTGCGCGACGGCCAGCGAGACGCCCAGGATGGCGTTGGCGCCGAGCGAGGACTTGTCCGGGGTGGCGTCCAGGTCCAGCATGGCCTGGTCGATCAGGCGCTGCTCGGTGGCGTCGTAGCCGACCAGCTCCGGGCCGATCTGCTCGATGACGGCGAGGACGGCCTTCTCCACGCCCTTGCCGAAGTAGCGGTTCTTGTCGCCGTCGCGCAGCTCCAGGGCCTCGAAGGCACCGGTGGAGGCACCCGACGGGACAGCGGCACGACCCGTGCTGCCGTCGTCGAGGCCGACCTCGACCTCGACCGTGGGGTTGCCGCGGGAGTCGAGGATCTCACGGGCTACGACGACATCGATGGACGGCACGAGGCATCTCCTTGCGGAAGCAGGGTCCCGCTGACGGTGGCGCTGTCGGCGGGACGATTGCGGAGTCGTTACGGACCAGAGCCTAACCGCCCGGGCTCTCCAGGCCACGTCGGCCTCGGTCCCGTCTCAGCGTGTGGCCCCGCTACCCACCGGTAGTTCACCTGCTTGTCCCAGCTTGTCCCACCGGATCGGGCGAATGCGGACGAAGGGGGCCGGCCGGACCGACCCCCCGTCACGCGTGTCGCCGGTGCCACCAGGGACACGCCGGCTCAGCCGAGGTGCAGCACCTGGCCGGGCAGGATCAGGTCCGGGTCGCCGCCGACGGTGGAGCGGTTCTGCTCGTACAGCGCGTGCCAGCCGCCGGACACGCCCTGGGTGGCGGCGATGGTCGACAGCGTGTCACCGGCGTGGACGGTGTAGTCGTGGCCGGTCTGCGCGACCGGGGCCGGCTGCGCGGGGCGCGGGGCCGCGTGCTTGGGAACGTACTGCTGCGCCGACTGGTCGACGGGCTTCTCGGCCTGCACGGGGGCGGCGTGCTTCGGGGCCTGCTTCTGTACGGGCTTCGCGGCCGGCTTCTCGGCGGGCTTCTGGACCGGCTTCTCGGCCGGCTTCTGGGCCTGCCGCTTGGGCGTCTGCTGCTGAGGGGCCGACTGCGGCTTGGAGTCCGAGGAGGTGTCGACGGACGCCGGGGCACCGCCCTTGGTCAGGCCGGCCTTGACGGAGCAGACCGGCCAGGCGCCGGGGCCCTGCGAGGCGAGCACCTTCTCGGCGATCGAGATCTGCTGCGCCTTGCTGGCCTGGTTGGCCTGCGCCGCGTACGAGGTGCCGCCGTACGCCTTCCAGGTGCTGGAGGTGAACTGCAGGCCGCCGTAGTAGCCGTTGCCGGTGTTGATGCTCCAGTTGCCGCCGCTCTCGCACTGGGCGACGGCGTCCCAGGTGGAGACCGGGGCGGCGGAGGCGCCGGTCGCGGTGAGGAGCGGCATCGCGAGTCCGACGCCGGCCACACCGGCGACGGCGATGGCCTTCTCGGTCTGGGTGCGACGACGGTGACGGCCGGTTCCAACGAACAGCATGAAGAGGTCCCTCTCCGCACGCCTGCGAGGTGAGCTGTCGGGTTCGGACCGGGAGGTGGCCCGGCCGCCGTACGCGGAAACGATTCCGCTCGGGCGGCTTCACCCCAAGCCGTGGGGACGGCAACAAACCTGGTTCCCCCGCCCCTGCCCAGGGTTCTGGTCGGTTTCCCGTGACGCGGCGGGCAGGATTCGGCGTTCCGCGCACGAGGTCCGCAGCTGCGAACTCCAGGGAGAGTAGACAGATCTTCAGACCGATCACAAGCTCATATCCCGGATATCACACAGAAATTACGGCACGTGTCCGATCGCCTACCAACGGCGCCACTATGTCGGCATTGATGGGGTTTCACACCCCACCGGGAGCACGCCGGGCGACGTTCCGTCAGCGCGCCGCCCGGCGTTCCGCCACCTCGCGTCAGTTCGCCGGGGGCGCGGAAGGAGCGTGCGGCGGCGTATGCGGGGAGCGGCTCTCCGGAGTGAATTCGACCGGGAGTTCCCGCAGGCCACGCATGATCAGACCGCCCCGCCAGCGCAGATTCTCCGGGCTTTCCGCGAGCTGCAGATCGGGCAGCCGGGAAAGCAGCGTGGCCAGTGCGGCACGCCCCTCCGAACGGGCCAGCGGAGCACCGATGCAGTAGTGGATGCCGTGCCCGAACCCCAGGTGCGGATTGTCCGTCCGGGCCAGGTCCAGGGTGTTCTCGTCCGCGAACCGGGCCGGATCGCGGTCCGCGGCGGCCAGCACCACCAGCACCGGATCGCCGACCGGGATGTCCACCCCGCCGATGGTCACCGGACGCGTCGCGAACCGCCAGGTCGCCAGCTCCACCGGCCCGTCGTAGCGCAGGAGTTCCTCGATGCCCGTCTCCAGCAGCGCGCTCTCCCCGCGCGCCACCGACTCCTGCAGCAACCGGCGCTGGCCCGGGTTGCGCAGCAGCGCGTACGTCCCGTTGCCGATCAGGTTCACGGTCGTCTCGAAACCCGCGAAGAGGAGGATGAAGGCCATCGCCGCGGCCTCGTTCTCGGTCAGGTGCTCACCGTGGTCGCTCGCGCGGATCAGGCCCGAGATCAGGTCGTCCCCGAGGTCCGCCCGCTTGCGGTGGATCAGCTCCAGCAGGTACGCCCGCATCCGCTTCACCGCCCGCCCCACGCCGCCGCGTTGGCCGCCGCCGTGCCGGATCATCATCCCGGCCCAGTCGCGGAAGTCGTCCTGGTCCTCGGCCGGCACGCCCAGCATGTCGCAGATCGCGTAGATGGGGAGCGGGAAGGCGAACTCGTGGATCAGGTCCGCCGAGCCGCGCTGCGCGAAGCCGTCGATCAGCCGATCGGTGAGCTGCTGCACCCGCGGCTCGAACTCGGCCACCCGGCGCGGGGTGAACGCCTTCGACACCAGGCGGCGCAGCCGGGTGTGGTCCGGCGGGTCGATGTTCAGCAGGTGCGTCATCAGGTCCGCCTGCCGCTCCCCCGGAATGCCCACCCGGCCGGTGCGGTGCGCCTGCTCGCTGTGGTGCGCCGGGTTCTTCGACAGCCGGGCGTCCGCGAGCGCCTGCCGGGCGTCCGCGTACCTGGTCACCAGCCAGGCCTCGACACCGCTCGGCAGCTTGGTGCGGTGCACCGGGGCGTGCTCGCGCAGCCAGGCGTAGGCGGGGTACGGATCGGCGGCGAACTCCCAGGTGAACAGCTGCGGAGCGGCGGCGTCGGGCTGCGGCGCGGCGGCCTCGGGCTGCGGCGCGGCGGCGTCCGACTGCGGGGCGGCGGCGTCCGACGGGGTGGCGGCGTCCGACTGCGGGGCGGCGGGCCGGACGGGACCTGCGGGCGGGGTGGCGTCGGACGGGGTGGCTGCGGGCCGGGCGGGGTCGGGCTGAGCTGGCATGGGTCGACCGTATCCGCTGGGTGCGCTCCCCCCTCCGCCGACGGCTCGCGACCCCCGTGACAACGGCGTACGACGGGCGCGCCAACACTCCGTGGACGACCCGTGGACGGTCCGTGGACAGCTCTTGGACAGCTCTTGGCCGGACGGCGGGCGTGAGCCTGGTCACCTGAGGGGTAATCCCTGTTGCGGAGGGTCAGGTCGTGCCTACGATCCTCCGCAGTACGCGTGGGCGCCGGTGCGGTGTCGCCCACAGGGAGGAGCAGACCATGCGGGTCAGCGGGTCAGTCGTCGTCATCGCGGTACTCGACGGCGGGTCGGGCGCCGACCTCGCCCGCCGGTTCTCCGCGGCCGGCGCCGCCGGAATGCTGATCGCCGACCAGCACGTCGGCATCGCCGAGGACCTCGCCGCCGAACTCGACCGGCCGGGCTGCCCCGTCGTCGGCGTCTCCGGCGACATCCGCCGCCCCAGCGACGTGGCCGCCCTCGTCGACACCGCGGAGAAGCACCTCGGGCCGATCGACCTGTTCGCCGTCGCCGGCCCGGACGGCGAGCGGATCGTCTCCCTCGCCGACCTGCCCGACCACCTCGACCTGGAACGCCTCGCCGAACTCGTCGTCCTCGTCGGCGAGGCCATCGGCGAACTCGTCCCGCCGCAGCGGCGCCCGGTGGAGAGCACCGCCACGGCGGCCTGAGCGCCTACTTCCCGTCCGGCTCCACGCCGGGCTGCCCGACCGGCTTGAGGCCCTCGGCCGCGCGCACCGCGTCCCGGTAACCGCGCGCGGCCGAGCGCAGCGCCGCGTCCACGTCCACCCCGGCGTCGTGCGCCCGCTGCGCCACCGCGAGCAGCAGCCGGCCCGCCGACTCCGCGGTCAGCTCGGCCGGCAGCTCGTACGGCTCGTCCGGCACCCCGGAGAAGCCCGACCGGCGCACCCGCGACACCAGCTTCGCCGCGTACGCCAGCGAGGGCAGCCCGGCCGGCACGCCATCCAGCACCGACTCGCGGTCCGCCTTCTCCGCGGCCTTCAGCTGCTCCCAGTTCGCCTCCACCTCGGCGGCGCCCCCGGCCTCGACGTCCCCGAACACGTGCGGGTGCCGGTACATCAGCTTCTCGACGATGTCCCCCGCCACGTCGTCGATCGAGAAGGCCCCGGTCGGGTGCTCCTCGGCGATCCTGGAGTGGAAGAACACCTGGAGCAGGACGTCCCCCAGCTCCTCGCGCAGCGTGTCGCGGTCCCCCTCCTCGATCGCCTCGACCAGCTCGTACGCCTCCTCGACCAGGTACTTCACCAGGCTCTCGTGCGTCTGCTCGGCGTCCCACGGGCAGCCGCCCGGCGAGCGGAGCCGGTCCATCACCGTCACCAGGTCCAGCAGCCGCGCCCCCGGCAGGTCGTACGAACCCGGAAGCACCTCGATCTCCGGCACCTCACCGGCCCGCTCCACCGCGAGCCGCGCGAGCGCGTCCGTCAGCCCCGGATCCCCGTCCGGACTGCCCAGCCACACCGTCGCCCCGGCCCCGGCGGGCTGCTCGGTCAACAACCGCGCCAACGCGGGCGCCGAACCGGGCGCCACCACCTCCACCGCGACCCCGGCCTGCCGGACCGCCGCCAGCTGCGGATGCCCCTCGTCCGCCACCAGCACCCGCCCCGCCGCCCGCAACGCCTCCCACGCCGGCCACGCCAGCAACCCGGGGGCCACCCGGTGGGTCGTGGTCAGCAGAATCAACTTGGCACCGGGAACATTCGTCGTCACACCCCGAACCTACCCGCCCACCGCGGCCACCTGCGGCCCTCGCCCCACCCACCCCACCCCTCCCGGCGACCCGGGTAGGCGCGGGGCGACCCACCCCGCCCACCGGAGTCGACCAGCCCGACGGTCGAACGGCGGAACCGGGCCCCGTGCTCCCCCTCCATGGCAACGACACCCCGAGGCAGCCCCGCGCAGCCCGACAACGGAACCCAGCCCACCGGACTCCCACACCCAGGCGTACCGCCGGAGCAGGCGCACGCAGCGCCCTACGGGACGCGGCGCCCACCGGTCGGAACCGAGACCGTCCGCCTTCCGAGCCCGCCGGCCGCCAGGCGGGCTCGGGGTGGGCGAGGCGTGGAGTCCGCCGGTCGCCAGTGGACACGATCGGCTCGTGGACGAGAGGTGCCCGGCGGGGTGCGGGCACCGACCATCCCCGCACGAGAAGTCGGCCCCGCCGACTTCCAGCGCACGCTGCGTCCGCCGGAGCTGGCCTCATCCCCCACGCAGCCCTCGGCGGTCATGAACGCGGGACGGTCGAAGCTGCCCGCAGCGAGAGGCCCCAGCGCCAGAAGTCGGACCCGCCGACTTTCAACTCCCCGCCCGCGGAGGCCATCGGGTGAGGTGGGGGTGGAGAAGCGAGCGGTCCGCGAGGCCGCGAGGGCCAAGACTCCGAGCCCCATAGGGGCGCCACAGGAAGTCGGTCCCGCCGACTTCCCACTCCCGGCCTCGGTCGCAGGCCAGGGGATGCCCCGGTTGCGGTCGGGGCCACGGGGCGAGGGCGGAGGGGGAACCGCCCCGCTGGCGTCCTATGACCGGCCTGTGGGTGGGGGCCAGGGGGTGGGGTGGGGGTTGAGGGTGGAGAGGGATTGGCGGAGGCGGTGGACGGCGGGGTGGTGGGGGCCGTCGCGGCGTTCGCGGTCGAGGAGGAGGGGGAGCAGCCACTGCCAGGCGTTCTGCGGGTCGCCGGTGGCTGCGAGGTGGAGGCCGATGCGTTCGCGCAGGTCGTAGGTCCGCTCGGGGTCGGTGTCGAGGCCGGATTCGAGGCGGGCGGTGTGGGCGGTGAGGAGGGCCTGGTACTCGGCGAGGGCCTCGGCGCCGTGGCCGAGGTGTTCGAGGCAGATCGCGGCGCGGTAGCGGTGGTCGAGGCCTTGGGGGCCGTGCGGGCCGCCGTCGGCGGTGGCGGCCAGGCGGCGGTACTCGGGGAGGGCCTGCCGGGAGTGGCCCTCGTGGAGGAGGGTGCGGGCGTAGATGGTGCGGATGGTGCGGACCAGGGGTGCGGCGTCACCGAGTTCGGCCTCGGCGCGGGGCAGCAGGCCGACGGCGAGGTCGAGGACCTCGGTGTGACGGCCGGCGTCGACGAGGTCGGAGAGACGGGCGCACTGGGCACCCAGGTCGGGGAGCGACGGCGGCGGAGTGGCGGGAGCGGGCGGAACCACCGGAGCCGCCGGTACGGACGGTGCGGACAGGACGGGCGGAACGGACGGGACGGGCGTGCGCAGGAACGGGCTCGGCTCCGGGCGGACCGGCGGGGCCGGGGCGACGGCGGCGGGTTGCGGCTGGTGCGGGAACCGGTACGGCCGTACGGGGTCGGGCAGCGGCGTGTAGCGGGGCTGCGGGGTGCCCGTAGCCGGGGGCAGCAGCGGGAGCAGCCGCCCGTACGCCGTCTGGGCGTCGGCGGGGCGGTCGGCGGGCTGTTTGGCGAGGAGGTCGAGGACCAGCCGCTCCAGTCCGTGCGGCACGTCGGGGCGCAACTCCCGCAGCGGGACGGGCGGTTCGTCGACGTGTCGGCGCAGGACGCCGAGCGCGGTGGGCGCCCGGAACGGCTCCTCGCCGGCGAGCATCTCGTGCAGCAGGCAGCCGAGCGCGTAGAGGTCGCTGCGCGGGTCGGTGGTGGCGGCGAGGGCCTGTTCGGGGGCCATGTAGGAGGGGCTGCCGACGGGCACGCCGGTGAGGGTGAGGCGGGTGGCCTCGGTGTCGAGGGCGGTGGCGATGCCGAGGTCGAGCAGGACGGTGCGGCCGTCCTCGCGCACCATGACGTTGCTGGGCTTGAGGTCGCGGTGGACCACCGGGATGGCGTGGACGGCGGCCAGCGCGGTGCAGAGCTGGGCGGCGACGGCCACGGCGCGCTCGATGGGGAAGGGCGCGTCCTCGGCGATGAGGTCGGCCAGGCTGACGCCCGGGATGCGCTGCATGACGAGGTAGAGCTCGCCCTCGTCCTCGCCCGCGTCGAAGACGGTGACCAGTCCGGGGTGGTCGAGCGCCGCCGTGACCCGGCACTCGCGCAGGAACCGGCGTCGCAACTCGTCCCCGTGGCTGCCGCGTTCGCCGCCGGTACGGCCGGTGCCGCCGGGGAGCAGGTGCTCGGGGCGGAGCAGCTTGACCGCGACCGCGCGGTGCAGGCGTTCGTCCCGGCCGGCCCAGACCTGGCCCATGCCGCCGTGGCCGATCTTCTCGGTGAGCCGGTAGCGGTCGGCGATCAGCCGGGTGGTGGTCACGGCTGGTCCTTGCGGGCCTGCCGGCGCAGCAACTCGCCGAGCTCGCGCAGGTCGTGGGCGGTCCCGGGGGCCGGGGTGGCGGGCGCGGTGGGAGCCGGGGGCGTGGTGGGAGCGGCCGGTGCGGGACCGGTGGCCGGCGCGGGTGCGCCGTACCCGGGCACGGTCGCCGCGTACGGCGTGGCGGGCGGCGGGCCGTACGGCGCGGGGTAGGGCGCAGCGGACGGTGCCGCGTAGGGTGCCGCGTACGGTGCTGCCGCCTGCGGCGCGGGCCGGCCGGACGCCCACACCGCGCGGCGGTCCATCAGCAGGAAGTGCGCCGTGGGCGCCAGCCACAGCACGACCAGGGTGATCTGGCCGGTGGTGTCGGCGGTCGGGTCCTGGAGGCTGCCGGCGATTCCGGCGGAGACCATCAGGGTCAGCAGCAGCGCGCAGAACACCACGGCGCCGACGATGTCGTACGCCCGTCTGCGCCGGACGGCCAGCACCAGCGAGGGGACGACGCCGAGCAGGCCGACCGTCAGCAGCGGGGCCAGCGCGCACGCGACCCGCACGGGCGTCCCGAATCGGCCGGGCACCGGAGCGCGGCCGGCACCCGGCCCCGCGCCCGCCGGCGGAACCACGCCCGTCACCGGAGCCGCGCCCGGCCCGTACGGCGCGCCCGGCCCGTACGGCGTGCCGCCGGGCGGCGGTCCGAACTGCCCCGGGTACTGCCCTGACATGCGCGCTCCTGAGCTGGTGGGGACCGGTGGCGGTGCGAACGGTTCAGCACACCGTACCGTCCGGCCCGGTCGGCCCGGAGGCCTTCCGTCCGCTCGGTGCCGCATCGGTATCGCGCCGGTACCGCCCCGCTACTGGGCCGCCACCCGGCCGACGGCGGACCGCCGCTGAGCCTGGGTCACCTCAGTCGGTCGGCGGCGCCAGGGTGCCCGTCGCCAGTGCGTCCGTCGCGCCCTGGACCAGGGTGCGTCCGAGGGCGGCGGCCTGGCTGAGGGCGGTGTCGAAGGCGGCGAGGCCGGCGAAGGCGGCGCCGAGCCGCCGCTGGGCGGGGAGCGGGAGGCGGGGCAGCTCGACCCGGCGGATGTCGAGGCGGGCGGTGGTGGTGGCGTGGCTGGCGGCGCGCCGGGTGCCGGCGGTGGAACGGAAGTGGCCGGCCAGGAACTCGGGGTCGAGGGCGCCCGGGTCGGGCCGCAGCAGGTGGAGTTGGCGTCCGAGGGCGGCGCCGACCAGCGGGCCCTCGGCGGGGACGACGCGGGCGGTGCCGCCGCCGAGGGCGGGGACGAGGACGTCGCCGGGCCGGGTGCGGACGTCCCCGGCGGGGCCGGTTCCGGTGGCGAGGACGGCGCTGGGCGCGGCGCCGGTGGCGAGGTCCTGGTCGGTGACGACGAGGGTGCCGCCCGCTGCCTCGCCGGCCGCTCCCGTACGGCCCGTGCCCGCCCCCGCCGAGCCGGTCCCGGTCCCGGAGGAGTACACCTCCAACGCACCGCTGCGGACCAGTTCGCCGACGGTGACCACGCCGACGGACCCGGCGCCGGATTCGGCCCCCGCCGCGAAGGCCGGAGTGGCCCCCGCCGCGACGCCCGCTTGCGCACCCGGCTGCGGCAGCAGCGTGGCCGGGTCGGCCAAGCCGGCCAGGAGTTCGGCCAACCGGCCGGCGACGTGGGCGAGTTCGGCCGCGCCGCCGAGCGGGGCGGCGGGCGGGACGTGCCGGGCCGGGGAGAGGTCGGTCTCGTCGTCGAGCAGGTCGATGGCGGCCACGGCCCGGTGGACGCCGGGGCGGTCGGCCGGGACCGGCAGGCCCTCGCGGGCGGCCAGGTCGAAGCCGCGCCAGGCGCCCAGGACGGTGCGGCGCAGCTCGGGCCAGTCGACCTTGTCCCGCCCGCCCTCGGCGGCGGGCGCCGCCGCGGCCCCGCCGGCGAGCGCCGCCTTGGTGGAGTGCGCCGCCCCGGCGTCGAGCAGCAGGACCTGGCGGAAGTCGTCCCCCGGCCGGGGCGCGCGCAGCACCCACAGGTGCAGCGGGACGCCGTACGGCGGGGCGGCGCCGGCGGGCAGCGCGATGACGGCGCGCAGCGCACCGGAGCGGAGCAGTTCGGCGCGGACGCGGCGGCCGGAGCGGCGGGTGGCGACGGTCGGCGGCAGCAGGAGGGCGGCCAGACCGCCGGGGCGGGTGTGGGCGAGGCAGTGCAGCACCCAGGCGAGTTCGGACTCGCCGCGCGGCGGCACGAGCCCGCCGGGCCAGCGGGCGTCGAACTGCAACTCGTCGTGGCCCCAGTCGCGTTCGTTGTACGGGGGCTGGCAGAGCACGGCCTCGAAGGTGTCGCCGGGGTAGCCGTCGGCCCGCAGGGCGTCGCCGGTGCGCAGTTCCAGCGGGAGCGGGCCGGGCTCGTCGCCGGGGGTGTGCAGGGCGAGCCGGAGCCGGGTGAGGGCCGCGGCGACCGGGTCGGCGTCCTGGCCGTAGCGGGCGGTGGTCGGCGGGTGTGCGAGCAGGACGGCGCCGAGGCCGACGGCCGGGTCGAGCACCGTGGCGGGGACGCCGGCGACGGCGGCGAGCAGTTCGGCGGCCTCCGGCGGGGTGGGGCTGAGCTGACGGGTGTTGGCCTCGGCGTGACGGGTGAGCAGCTGCTCGTACGCGCCGGCCGGGCCGGCGTCGGCGGCGAGCGCGGCGAGCCGTCGGGCGAGGTCCAGTTGGGTGCTGCCGAGCAGGCCGGGGAGGCCCAGGAGGCGGGCGCCCGCCGGACCGAAGGTGTGAACGGAGGTGTCGGCCACGGCCCGGGGCAGCGCGAGGGCGAGCCGGGTGTCGGGCTGGTCGGCGAGCTCGGCCCAGCGCGCGGGCGCCCGGTGCAGCAGCAGGAGCAGTGCGCCCGCCTCGACCAGCGGGGCGGCGGGGTGGCCGGCCGGGTCGCGGAGGGTGTCGACGAGCTGCCACACCTGCTCCAGCAGCGGGAGTTCGGCGATCTTGCCCTGGGCGCGCAGCCAGGAGTCCACGTCGGCGAGCGCGAAGGTCGGGCTGGCGTCGGTGCCGCCGACCGGGCGGGGGAAGTCGGGGTGGCGGCGGCGCCAGTTGCTGACCGCGGCCCGGCCGACGCCGGCCAGCCGGGCGATCTCGACGGCGGTGACTTCGGGGCGGTCCGGCACGGGGGCCTCCTTCGGTGGGGGCTGTGGCCACACAGCGGGGCTCTGTGACCACACAGCATAGCGAGGCGCCTCACGATCAGAGTTCACATGTGAACAGAGATCTTTCGTGAATCATCGTTGACAGGGTTCACAGTCGAGTGGTGTGATTTCTCCGTCGCCACCGACCGGGGGCGACACGGGGAAGACCACCGATCACCGGGAGACACCCATGTCCACGACCGCCCGCCGCACCGCTGTCCGCCGCTCCACCACCCGCCGCGCCGCCGCTCTGCTGCTGGGCGCCGCACTGGTGACGCTCTCCGCGACGGCGTGCAACTCCACCGGCGGCTCCTCCGTCTCGACCGAGGCGAAGCAGACCGTAGCCGCCCCCGCCGCCGGCACCGACGCCGCGAAGCCGGCCGAGAGCAAGCCGGCCGACACCGCCAAGGCCCCCGCCAAGGTCGGCGACACCATCGCGCTCAAGGGCAACGACCCGGCCGACACCGCCGACGTGACGCTGGTGAAGGTGGTCGACAACGCCGAGGGGGCGGACGAGTTCACCCACCCGGCCGACGGCAAGCGCTTCGTGGCGATCCAGTTCCGGATCAAGGCGAGCGGCAAGAAGGCCTACAGCGACGCGCCGGGCAACAGCGCCAAGGTGGTCGACGCCCAGGGCCAGGCCTTCGGCACGACGATCGCGGACACCAAGGCCGGCCCGAGCTTCCAGGTCCCCGCGAACATCGCCCCCGGTGAGAGCGCCCTCGGCTTCGTCACCTTCGAGGTGCCGAAGGACGCCAAGCTCGACAAGGCCCAGTTCGGCCTGGACAGCGGCTTCGCCCCGCAGACCGGCCAGTGGAAGCTCGGCTGACGGCCCTGTTCACAGCCGTCGGAGCCGCACAGCCGTCGGAGCCGGACAGCCGTCGGGGCTGCAGAACGCGCAACGGCGGCCCCGGGCCGAAGCCCGAGACCGCCGTCGTGGACACCCCTGGGGGCGGTGCTACTTCTTCGCCCCCGCCAGATCGTCGAACATGGCCGACAGGAACTCCCGGCACCAGCCCAGCAGTTCCCGGCCGACCAGCGGCTTGCCGCCGATCCGCCCGGTGCTCGGCCGGGGCACCAGGAGCTGCTGGGCCGCCGCCTTGACCTGGCTGCGCGGGTAGAGCCGGTTCAGTCGCAGCTGCTGGGACTCCCGCAGCTCCACCGGCCCGAAGCGGACGTTGGAGCCCTGCAGGGTGATGTCCGAGATGCCGCACCGCCGGGCGTACAGTCGCAGCGCCGCGACCAGCAGCAGGTTCTCCACCGGCTCGGGCAGCTTGCCGTAGCGGTCCACGAGTTCGTCCCGGACCTGCTTGATGTCGTCCTCGGAGTTGACCGCCGCGATCGAGCGGTACGCCTGCAGCCGCAGCCGCTCGCCGGGCGCGTAGTCGTGCGGCACGTGCGCGTCGACCGGCAGCTCGATCTTCACCTCCAGCGGCTCCTCCTCCGGCTCGCCGCCGCTCGCCAGCGACTCGCGGAACTCGGCCACCGCCTCCCCGACCATCCGCATGTAGAGGTCGAAGCCGACGCCCGCGATGTGCCCGGACTGCTCGCCGCCGAGCAGGTTCCCGGCGCCGCGGATCTCCAGGTCCTTCATCGCGACGTACATGCCGGCGCCCATCTCGGTGTGCTGGGCGATGGTGGCCAGGCGCTCGTGCGCGGTCTCGGTGAGCGGCTTCTCCGGCGGGTACAGCATGTACGCGTAGCCGCGCTCGCGACCGCGCCCCACCCGGCCGCGCAGCTGGTGCAGCTGGGAGAGGCCGAAGGTGTCGCCGCGCTCGACGATCAGGGTGTTGGCGTTGGAGATGTCGATGCCGGACTCCACGATCGTGGTCGACACCAGGACGTCGAACTCCTTCTCCCAGAAGTCGACGACGACCTTCTCCAGCGCGGTCTCCCCCATCTGTCCGTGCGCGGTGGCGATCCGCGCCTCTGGCACCAGGTCCTTCAGCCGGGCGGCCGCCTTGTCGATCGACTCCACCCGGTTGTGGATGTAGAACACCTGGCCCTCGCGCAGGAGTTCACGCCGGATCGCGGCCGAGATCTGCTTCTCGTCGTACGGCCCGACGAAGGTCAGCACCGGGTGCCGCTCCTCCGGCGGGGTGGTGATGGTGGACATCTCGCGGATGCCGGTGACCGCCATCTCCAGGGTGCGCGGGATCGGGGTCGCCGACATGGTGAGCACGTCCACGTTGGCCCGCAGCTTCTTCAGCTGCTCCTTGTGCTCGACGCCGAAGCGCTGCTCCTCGTCGACGATGACCAGGCCGAGGTCCTTGAACCTGGTCTCGGAGGAGAACAGCCGGTGGGTGCCGATGACGACGTCCACCGAGCCCTCGAACAGCCCCTCCAGCACGGCCTTGGCCTCGCTGTCGGTCTGGAAGCGGGACAGCGCCTTCACCGTCACCGGGAAGTTGGCGTACCGCTCGGCGAAGGTCGAGAAGTGCTGCTGCACCAGCAGCGTGGTCGGCACCAGCACCGCCACCTGCTTGCCGTCCTGGACCGCCTTGAACGCGGCCCGCACGGCGATCTCGGTCTTGCCGTAGCCGACGTCGCCGCAGATCAGCCGGTCCATCGGGACGGACTTCTCCATGTCGGACTTGACCTCGGCGATGGTGGTCAGCTGGTCCGGGGTCTCCGCGTACGGGAACGCGTCCTCCAGCTCCCGCTGCCACGGGGTGTCCGGGCCGAAGGTGTGGCCGGGGGCGGCCATCCGCGCCGAGTACAGCTTGATCAGGTCGGCGGCGATCTCCTTGACCGCCTTCTTGGCCCGCTGCTTGGTCTTCGCCCAGTCCGCGCCGCCGAGCCGGTGCAGCGTCGGGGCCTCGCCGCCGACGTACTTGGTGACCTGGTCGAGCTGGTCGGTCGGCACGAACAGCCGGTCGCCGGGGTGGCCGCGCTTGGCCGGGGCGTACTCCAGCACCAGGTACTCGCGGGTTGCGCCCTGGACGGTGCGCTGCACCATCTCGACGTACTTGCCGACGCCGTGCGCCTCGTGGACGACGTAGTCGCCGGCGGCGAGCGCCAGCGGGTCGATCGCGTTGCGGCGGCGCGAGGGCATCCGGCGCATGTCCTTGGTGGAGGACTTCTGGCCGGACAGGTCGGTCTCGGTGATGACGGTGAGCTTCAGCTCCTCGTCCACGAAGCCGTGTTCGATCGAGCCGCAGGACACGTGGACGACGTCCCGGGTGGGCGCCTCGGCGAGGTCGGCGACCAGCCGGGCCGGGATGCCCTCGTTGCCCAGCACCTCGGCGAGGCGGGAGGCGGGCCCGTGCCCCTCGGTCACCATGACGACCCGCCAGTCGGCGGCCAGCCGCTCCTTGGCGTCGGCGATCGCGCGCGCGGTGTCGCCCCGGTACGCCTCGACGGCGTGCATGCCGAGGGTCAGCGTGTTGGCGTCGAACTCCAGGATGCCGTCGACGGCCGACTCGCTGGTCGCGAACGGGCTGACGGACCACCAGGGCAGCCCGATCTCGGCGGCGTGCTCGCGCACCTCGGCGAGCGAGCGCAGCGAGGCGGCGGAGACGTCGATCGCCTCCAGGTCGATCGGCCGGTCCCCGCCGGCCGCGGCCGCGACCCAGGAGGCGTGCAGGAACTCCTGGCTGGTCGCCACCAGGTCGGCGGCCCGGGTGCGGACCCGCTCGGGGTCGCAGACCACCGCGACCGAGCCGAGCGGCAGCACGTCGACCAGCAGCTCCATGTCGTCCACCAGCACCGGCGCCAGCGACTCCATGCCCTCGACCGCGATGCCCTCGGCGATCTTGTCCAGGATCTCGGCCAGTCCGGGGTGCTCGGCGGACAGCTCGGCGGCCCGCGCCCGCACCTCGTCGGTGAGCAGCAGCTCACGGCAGGGCGGCGCCCACAGGCCGTGCTCGGCGATCTCCAGCGAGCGCTGGTCGGCGACCTTGAAGTACCGGATCTCCTCGACCTCGTCGCCCCAGAACTCCACCCGCAGGGGGTGTTCCTCGGTCGGCGGGAAGACGTCCAGGATGCCGCCGCGGACGGCGAACTCACCGCGCTTCTCGACCAGTTCGACCCGGGCGTAGGCGGCTGCGGCGAGCCGGCGGGCCACCTCCTCCAGGTCGTGCGACTCCCCCCGCCGGACGGCCACCGGCTCCAGCTCGGCCAGGCCCTTGACCTGCGGCTGCAGGACCGAGCGGACCGGGGCGACGATCACCTGCACCGGCCCGGCCGCCGGGTCGTCCGCCCGCGGGTGGACGATGCGGCGCAGCACGGCCAGCCGGCGGCCCACGGTGTCCGAGCGGGGCGACAGCCGCTCGTGCGGCAGCGTCTCCCAGGCGGGGAACTCGGCGACCGCGTCGGCGGGCAGCAGCGAACGCAGCGAGGCGGCCAGGTCCTCGGCCTCCCGGCCGGTGGCGGTGACGGCGAGCACCGGACGGCCCCGGTCCCCGGCAGCCTGCCCGGCGAGCGCCCGGGCCAGTGAGGCGATGGCGAATGGCCGGGCGGCGGGCGGTCCGACCAGGTCCAGGTGGCGGCGTCCGCCGGCCGCGGCTCCGGTGGCGGTGGCCGCCTCGATCGCCTCGGCGAGCGCCGCGTCCCGCGCGACGACATCGAGCAGTCCGGTCAGGCTCATCTGGGGTCTCTTCTTCGTCCCGTGGCTGGAGCTGCCCCCGGGCGACGAGGGCCCGCCAGGGCAACACGAACGACCCGGCACGCCGAGCGGCCGGGGGTCTCCAGACTACGCCGCGGCAGGGACACGCACGCGGCGTACCGCCCCGGCGGGGCCGGGCGGGGACGAACCACCGGACGGAACGCCGACCGGAACGCCGGACCGGCGGGTGGACGAACCAGCCGGACACCGCGCCCCACCGGCCACGGCCATCCGCCACGAACTGGACATACTCCGGTCACTGGCCGTCCATGGAGATCGCGCACCATGGTGAACGTGCCCGCCGCACCCAACCGTGGGGGATGGCTGTGGCGGCACTGTCGCACCCCCGATGGGGGTCGGAGGTGCGAGGCCGGGCGACCCTGGGTGGGGGCGCCCGCCCAAGCGCCGGGAACCGTGGCGCCCTTTCCTGGAGGGCGCCACGGGTCTCGGCCTACTTCGTTTCCCCGGCCGGCGCGTGGTTCGCCGCACCGGACGGCCACCACTGTGGGCCACCGATGCCGGCCACCGTTGCGGGCCGCCACTGCCGATCACCGATGCGGCCGACCGCACGGCGGAGGCCCCGACCGCCCGGTAGGAGGCGGTCAGGGCCCGGGACGGGACACTCACCCGGCCGCTCGCGGGCGGGGCGAGCCGGACGGCACCGTGGCGCGCAGCCGCCGGAGGACCGGCGCGCCGTCAACGGCGCCGGTAGCTCACGGTATTGGGGGTCGCGTAGCCGCTGCCGTCGTCGACGATGATGATCTTCGGGACGATCCGGGTCTCCTCCTCCGACTGCCACGGGGCACGGGCTCCGGCCTTCCCTTCCGTACCGCCGTCCCCGTCGACCGCCGTGTCAGCCGTCGCTTCGGACGGCGAGGCGGACGGCGCTTCGGACGGCGAGGCGGACGGCGACGCGGACGGCGACGCGGCCTGCGGGGACGGCGGCGACGCGGGCTTCGGCGGGACGGCGGCCGGAGCGACCGGACCGGTCACCACGGCCTCGGCGGACGCCTTGGCGGCGCCCCCGCCGACCACCGGCGAGCGCAGCGCCGTCGTCGCCTTCTCCGCCGCCGTGCCCGCACCCGCACCCGCGGCCCGCAGGGCGTTCGGCGCCTGCCCGGAGGTCGAGGCCTTCCGCAGGTTCGTCACCGGGATCTCCCCGGTGTCCGCCTCCGAGTCCACCGACCCGGCATCGGCGACCGCGTCCGTCGGAGCCGGAGCCGGAGCGGAGTCCGGTGCCGACGCCGGTGCCGGGGCCACAGCCGGGACAGGAGTCGCGGGCGCCGCAGGCGCCGCGGGAGCCGCCGCAGCGGCGGCCACCACCTCGGGCTCGATCTGGCCGACCGCCGCCCCGGTGAGCGAGGCCAGCGTGGCCTTGATGTGATCCAGGTGCTGCTGCACCGTGTCCAGCCGGGTGTCGAACTCGCGCTGCTCGCGCTCGCTCGCCGCGTTGATCTTCTCGGCCTCCCGGCGGGCCTGCTCGATCAGCTGGTCGGCCTTGGCCTGGGCGTCCGTCTCCTGCTGCTTGATCCGGTTCAGCACGGTCTCCCGGTGCTGCTCCGCCTCCTTGACCCGACGCTCGGCGGTCGAGGAGACCTCCGCCTCCTCGGCGTCGGCCTCGGCCTGGGCGGCGGCGAAGGTCTCGTCGGCCTTGCGGCGCCGGGCGGCCAGCTCGGCCTCGGCCTGCTCGCTGGCCTCGGCGGCGGCGACCCGCACCTTGGCGGCGTAGGCGGTGGCGGAGTCCCGGACGGCGCGGCTCTCCCGGTCGGACTCCGAGCGGATGCCCTCGGCCTCGGCGCGGGTGCGCTCGTCGGTGCGGCGGGCGGCCGCGTCGGCCTCGGTGCGGGTGGTGGTGGCGTACTCCTTGGCCTCCCGGTCGAGCGTCTGCCCGGCCTCGTAGACCTCGTCGCGCAGGTCCTCGGCGAAGCGCTCCGCCTTCTCCCGGACGGCGCGCGCCTCGTTCCCGGCCATCACGGCCAGTCCGGCGGCCTGCTCGCTGAGCACCTGGTAGTCGGGCTCCGGAGCCTCCTCGGCGGTCCGGCGGATGTCCTCCAGCCGGGCCTCCATCTGCCGGATCCCGGCACCCAGGACGCTGAGCCGTTCCCACGCCTCGTCGCGCTGCGCGGTGAGCGCGACGAGCGCTCGCTCGACCTGCTCGGGCGCGTAGCCGCGCCGTGCCTGGGTGAAGCCGTACTGGGGGACGGCGTCGCTCATGGGCTCTTCCCCTCGTTCGCGGGCTGCGGAGCCCATGATCGGACGGAACGGCCGGATCCGGAACCGGTTCGGTGCCCGGGGCCGGATTCGGTCGTCGTGCGGACCGGAATACGTCGAGGACCGGACGAATAGATCCATCCTCTTGACCTATTTTGCGCAGATCCGGGCGAAACCCCAACGAGGCACAGCCACGGCGGCACGCCGGAGGGGCCGTCCCGGACACCGGAACGACCCCTCCCCACCTGCGAGGATCCGCGACGGTCCGCTACAGCAGACCGTCCCAGAACTGCTCCAGCAGCACGGCCCACCACGTGTCCGCGTTCTGCAGGGCCGCCGGGTCGATCGCGGCGAGCTGGGCCTGGAAGTCGGTCGTCCAGCGACCGGCCTGGTCCGGCGTCAGCCCGTACCGCAGCCGCCACATCCGGCCCAGCAGGGCCAGCGCGCGGACGAACTCCGGTACACCGCTGTTGACGAACCGGGGCGGCTGGCCGGTTCCATCGACGTCCACCGCGACCACGTTCGCCGTGCCGTACTGGACGCAGAGCTGGCGGCCGTAGTCGTTGCCGAGCACCAGGTAGCCGCCGAAGTCCGGGCCCCCGGCCAGGCCGCGCTCGGCGGCCAGCTCGGCGAGCGTCGGGATCGGACGGCCCTCCTGTGCCTGCGCCCAGAAGAACGGCCCGAAGTCGCGCGGCAGCCCGGCCCACATCAGGCTCTGGGACACCGGCTCGGGCACGCCCTGGCGGGAGACGGCCCGCTGCTCGTAGCGGAACACGTTCTGCCCGAAGGCGGCGCCGACCTCCTGGGCCAGCTGCTGCGGCGGGAGCGGCGGCAGCGCCTGGACCGTCCCGGGCGCGGGCGGCGGCACCCGGAACGGGCGGACCCGCTGGGCGCCGGAAGCCAGCTGGTGCAGCTCGTCCAGGTGGTCGAGCAGCTCGGCCATCCCCGCCTGCCGGGACGCGTGGTCGCGGCCGTACGGGGCGGTGTGGGTGAGCCGGACGTTCGGCCAGGACGCGGCGATCATGCGGTTGCAGTACCCGCCGGGCAGGTCGCACGACTCCAGCTCGGTGTAGAGCTCCAGCACCTGCTCCGGCGGCACGTTGAGCCTGCGCAGGTCCTGCAGGATCTTCCACTCCGGGTGCGGGGTGCCGGGCTCGCTGCGGTGCAGCAGCTTCTGCTCCGAACCGTCCGGGCCCCGGTAGCTGAGCGCGGCGAAGTAGCCCGGGCCGACCGCGGGCACCCCGGGGGGCACCGGCGCGGCCTGCGGCGAGCCGGTCACCGCCGCCGGGGGGACGACCCCGGCGGCGCCGCCCGCGTTCGGGTAGCCGTAGCCGGCCGCGGGCGTGGCCGGGGCCGCCGGACCGCCGGGCGGCGGCGGGACGGCGGGGCCGCCGGACGGCGGGGTGCCCGGGTCCGCCGGGCCGGCGCCCAGCAGGGCCGGGTCGATCGCGCTCGCCAGCTGGGTCGCCTCGTACGCCACCCCCGCCGAGGGCGTGCCACCGGCCGGAGTGCCCTGGGGCGCCGGGGCGCCGCCGCGCAGCCCCGCCGGGGGCGGGGGCGGCGGGGCGGAACCGGCCCCGCGACCGCCGGGGGCGCCGGCGGGCGTGCCGGAGCCCCCGGTGTGCTTCAGCCCGGCGGGCGGGGGCGGCGGCGGGGCGGAGCCGCCGCCGCGGCCCAGCACGCCGGGGGCGGCGCCCGCACCGGGCGAACCGGCGGGGCCGCCGCGCAGCGCGGCCGGCGGGGGCGGCGGCGGGGCCGAGCCCGGGGCGCGGCCGAGCCCGCCCTGCGGCGCGCCGGCGGCGGGCGTCCCGGTGGGCGGGGTGCCCGGGGCGCCGGGCAGGCCGGCGAGGCCGGGGGCTCCCCCGGGCGGGGCCAGCATCGTCGGCGCGTGCTCCACCGGGGCACCCGGCGGGGTGCCCGGGGCGCCGGCCGGGGCGCCGGGCAGGCCGGCGAGGCCGGGGGCTCCCCCGGGCGGGGCCAGCATCGTCGGCGCCTGCTCCACCGGCGCGCCCGGCGGGGTCGCCGGCGCACCGGGCAGGCCCATCAGCCCGGGCATGGCGTCCGGCGGCGCGAGCAGCGTCGGCGCCGGTTCGGCAGCCGGGGCCGGGGCGGGTGCCTGGGTCGGCGGTGCGGCCGGGGGCTGGGCCGCCGGCGGCTGGGCGCCGGACGGCGGGACCGGGGGCATGCCGTAGCCGCCGCTCGCCGGCGGCATCAGCATGGTCGCGGCCTCGGCACCCGGCGCGGGCGCGTCGGGCAGGTCCGAGCCGGTGGTCCGCAGTCCGTCGGGCATCAGGACGGTCGCCGCCTCGGCACCGGCCGGAGGTGCAGGCGGTCCGGCCGGAGCGGCGGTCGGCGGGACGGGCATGGCGGCCTGCGGCTGCGGCGCGGCGCCCGGCCCGTCGAATCCCGGCGGCGGGGCGAGCATGGTCGGCGCGTCCCCGGCGGGCCGGTCGGAGACCGGCGGCTCGGTCAGGACGGCGGGCGCGGGCGGCACCGGCGGAGCGAACGGCTCCTCGACCGGCACCGGAGCGGGCGCAGGCGTCGGCGTCGGCGTCGGCGCAGACGCAGGCGCGGCAGCGGCAGTGGGCGCAGGCGCGCCGGCCTGCGGGACGGCCGGACCGCCCGCCAGCCGCTCCGCCTCCGCCGCGATCGCCGCGGCCCCCGCCTCCTGCAGCCACTGCGGCGGGCTGAGCAGGAAGGACGTCGCCTCCACCGGCCCGGGCGCGGGCTTCGCCGCCCCCGCCGGGTTGGCCGCGACCGGCCGCCCGTAGACCTCCTCGTACTGCCGGACCACCTCGTTGACGGGCAACGCCGGCCAGAGCGTGCTGGCGCCCGTGTCCCGGGCGATCACCAGCCGCGCCTCACCCGAGCCACCGCCCGGAGCGACCGAGCCGTCCGGCCCCACGGCCCCGGCCGCGTTCCCGGTGCCGTCCCCGGGCGGCATCGCCCAGCAGACGAAGCCCAGGTCGAACTCCCGGACCCGCACCTCGCGCTGTTGCGAGCGCGGCACCCCGCCGTTGATCCACTCCTCGGCGAGCTCCTGCGCCTGCGCGTACGTCACCACGCCCGGTTCACCCCTGTCCGCATCCTCGTCGTCCCCCGTTCCACCAGCACCACCACGTCCACCGCGATCCCGTGCATCAGCCCACCGGGACGGCCCTGGCGAACCCGCCGTCCACCATCAGCTCCGCGACCGTCTCCAGCTCCGGCGGGCTGCCCGCCAACCGCAGCAGGAAGGCGTCGAAGTCCTCTCCGCAGGGCAGCAGCAGTCGGGCGCAGCGGTCCTCCGGGGCCTCCGGGCCACCGGAGTCGCGGGCGTCGTCGTACAGGTGGAACCAGACCGAGCCGGTCCGCTCGCCGCGCACCTTGAGCGCGACGAGGCCGCCCTGCGCGTAGGCGACCGCCAGGTAGTCCTTGGTGAGGTGGTCGCGCAGGCACTTGTTGGCGTACACGACGTCATCGGTGCCGTACTCCTCGGTCAGCGTCAGGAACGGCTGGTCGAGCAGCAGGCCGAGGTCGGTGTCCAGCGCCACGCCGACGGGGGCGCGGCCGCCGCCCAGCTTGAGGAAGGTGCGGTAGGCGCCGGGCAGCCGGTAGCCGAGGCGCTCCTCGGCGCGCTGAACCAGGTCCTCGGGGACGCCGATCGGGTCGCCGCCGTCCTTGGCCAGCGAGAAGTGGACCGGCCGGCGCTCCTGCAGCGGGCGGGTGCCGCGCCGGGTGTGGTCGGCGGCGGAGGTGGCCAGGCCGCCGTGGTGCCGCAGCAGTGCCTTGACCTCGACCGGGACGAGCTCCATCCGCCGCCAGCCGGGGGCGGCGCGGCCGACCGCGTGGTGCCAGGTCCAGCCGGGCGGGGTGGCCACGGCGGTCTCCAGGTCGGCCCAGAGCGGGTGGCCCTGGGTGTAGAGCGCGGCATTGGCCGAGACGTAGTCGGTCAGCCGCAGTTCGTCCACGCCGAAGCCCTCCGGCGGGTCGGCGACCTCGGCCGCGGCGGCGGCGTACGGGCCGAAGTCCGGGTAGCCGTACTCGTCCACGCTGACCCCGGCGGGGTGCCGCTCGGCACGGACCGGATCCGGGAACTGCACCACCTGACCTGCGTACGCCGCGTTCGGTGCGGCGGCGACGCCGGGCCGACCTGTCGTCATCTGGGAGCCCCCACTGGCTGCTGCAAATACTCGGTGCTTGCTGGCACCAGCCTAGGGGGTCCCCTCAAGGCCCGGACCCCCGCCTTTGGACAACCCCCGCCCCCGGGGACCGCCCCGCCGACCGCTCGCGTCGGCCGCCCCGGCCGCGCCCGGTGGGGTGCGGCCCCGACACCCGACCCCGACACCCGGCCCCGACACCCGGCCCCGACACCCGGCCCCGACACCCGGCCCCGACACCCGGCCCCGACACCCGGCCCCGACACCCGGCCCCGACACCCGGCCCTGACGCCCGGCCCCGCGACCCGGCCTCAACACCCGCTGCGGGCACCGGAGCCGGCCCCGCCGGAAGCCTCCCTGATCGCCGGCCGCACCCGCCCGGCCCGCCGCCGGAACGGTACCGGCCGCCGCCCCGGCCGGTGACCTTTTCGGTGAATCGGCGGACAAGTCATGACGAGGGGGTGCGCATTCGGCCAGCATCGGGGAACGGCCCGCGCGGTCCGCCCGGTATCCGCCACGCCCGCACCCCGGTTGTACGGATGTCGGTGTCGTTTGACAGGCTTGCCCAGGACCGGCCGGGCCACCCCGGCCGACGGCCGGGTAACGAGGAGGAGGACGACGGATGACCACCGGTGAGCCGGCGGACCCGCCCGTGCTGCGCCACCACCGCGACAGCCTGCTGCCCGCCGTCGCCGCCGCGCTGTCGCTCAAGGGCGGCGAGGTGCACACCCTGGCGGGCGGCAAGGACGACCGCCGCCCGGTCCTGCACCACCTGGTCACCGGCTTCCTGGACACCCTGCCGCTGGAGGCCCGCGAGCGGTTCACCGGCCGCTGCCCGGAGGCCGTCCTGCTCTCCCAGTACCTGGCCGCGGTCGACGGCCGGCGCTCCAAGCGCGCCGCCCGCAAGCCGATGAGCCTGAACGAGGCCCGCAAGGCGCTCAGGGGCTCCCGGATGACGACCCTGCGGATCCGCGAGGAGGGCGATCCGGCGCACGGTACCCACGCCCCGCCGTGCCGCTCCTGCGCGCCGATGCTGGAGCACTTCACCGTGCAGAGCGTCGCCGTCGGACCGACCGTGCGCTGACCGGTCGAGCGCCGGTCCGTCCGTCCCCCCGTCCCCGAGCCCTGGAGGCCACCCTGAATCCGCCCAGTCCGCCCCCGCCGCCGGCGACCCTCTCCGCCCCCGGCGGTGGAGCCGCCGGCGACTCCGCCACCGGCACCGTCGGGCGGACCCGCCCGCGTTTCCCCGCCGACGTCGCCGCCGAGCTGAAGGCGGCCGGCTGGCACCCCGGCCGCTGGGAGATGGGGCAGGCCGAGGAGTGGGCCGACGCCCTGGTCGGGTACGGCGCGCCCAACGGCGTGGCGCACTCGGTCTTCCCGGCAGCGGTGGAGGCCTGGGCCGAGTTCGGCGGCCTCGCCTTCGACCTGTCCGGCCCGGGCCGCCAGCTGGCCCGCACCCCGTTCCTGGTCGACCCGCTGTGCGGCCTGCACCAGCCGCGCACCCTGCTGGACCTCGGCCGGGCGCTGGGCACCCAGGTCGCGCCGCTCGGCGAGGAGGCGTACGGGCAGGCGCTGCTCGCCGTCGACGAGGAGGGCCGGGTCTACAGCCTGGACCACACCGGCGAGTGGTTCCTCGGCCACGGCATCGACCAGGCGATCACCGCGTTGGTGCTGGGCACCTCCCCGGAACGGCTGCGCACCGCCGACGACCGCTGAGCAGGGCGGGAGCGGCGGCGGTTCACCGCAGCCGCTCGGCCCGTACCGCCAGCCGGGAGGGCAGCACCGCCTCGACGCGGAACCCTCCGTCCGCCTCCGGCCCGGACGAGAAGGTGCCGCCGAGCGCGATCACCCGTTCCCGCATCCCGACCAGTCCGTTGCCCCCGCTGGGCAGCTTGGCCGCCCCCCGCTCCCCGCCCGGGCAGGCGTTCACCACGCTCACCCGCACCCCGTTCGGCGCGTACGCCAGCAGGACGGACACCTGGGCGCCGCCCGCGTGCTTGTGCGCATTGGTCAGCCCTTCCTGGACGACCCGGTAGGCGGTCTGCTCGGCCTCGCCGGTGAACTCCTGGCGGCTGCCGCTGACCGTCAGCGTCACCGCCATCCCGGCCGCCCGGGACTGGTCGACCAGCCGCGGCAGCCCGGCCAGCGAGTCCGGCTCCGGCTGCCGCTCGTCGTCCATCCGCAGCACACCGAGGATCTCGCGCAGCTCGTTCAGCGCCTGCCGGCCCACCTCGCCCATCAGCTTGGCGCTCTGCGCGGCCTTCTCAGGGTCCTTGACGACGATCCGCTCCAGCGCCCCGGCGTGCACCACCATCAGCGAGACCCGGTGCGCCACCACGTCGTGCATCTCGCGGGCGATCCGGGTGCGCTCCTCCAGCCGGGCCCGGCGGGCACGCTCCTGCGCCTGTTCGGCCAGCAGGTCCAGCTCGGCCTCCAGGCCGTGCGCGCGGTCCTTGAGCGACTCGATCAGCCGCCGCCGCGCGCCCACGTACAGGCCCGTCACCACCGGGGGGACGGTCAGCCCGACCGCGACCAGCACCGCTATCAGGACCTGGCCCCACAGCGGCGGCGGCTCCGCGGCCGAGTCGCCGGGGGTCAGCATCGACACCATCATCACGGCGACCGCCTCGGCGAAGGCCAGCGCGGACAGCGCCACCACCCGCCATCGCCGCGAGGGCCACTCCCAGGTCTCCGCCAGCGTGTACAGCGCCACGACCAGCAGCAGGACGCCGAGCATCCCCGGCATCGCGAGCAGGGTGACCAGCACCGGAACGGCCGGCCAGCGCCGGCGCAGCACCAGCGAGCCGCCGGCCAGCGAGCCCAGCACCGCGACGCCGATCACGCCGGCGGTCGACAGGTCGACGCGGGCGGAGAGGAAGGCGATCGTGCTGACCGAGCACTCCAGGGCGGCGAGCACGGCCAGCCCGATGTCCAGGAAGGCGCTGCGCGGCCGCTTCCACCACCAGAACGACCGGTCCTGTGCGCGCTCCCCCGGCGACAAGCTCATGCCCGACAGACTATGCGGCAATCCCCACCCCTCCCCACCGGGATTGTCCGGCACACCTTCCGAGTCCGCCAAGTGGTCCAGACCACCGCCGCTTTTCGGCAGCTCTGTCCGCCATCCGGCCACCTCGCGGACAGCGAACGCCCCGACACCTATGCTGGTCGCGTCGGACAGCGCGGTCCGCACGCGTCACAACCGCCACACGCGTGTGGACCTGTGACGATGAGCCGTTGCCGAACCCCACCACCACAGGGAGCCAGCCGTGACCGCTCCGGTCCCCGCCCCGGCGGACAGCCCCACCAGTCATGCCAGTGCCGTCGCCGGCCCCGACAACTCGGCCCTGCGTGCGGACATCCGCCGCCTCGGCGACCTGCTCGGCGAGACGCTGGTCCGCCAGGAGGGCCCCCAGCTGCTGGGCCTGGTCGAACAGGTCCGCCTGCTCAGCCGCACCGACGGCGAGGCCACCGCCGAACTCCTCTCCGACATCGACCTGGACACCGCCGCCAAGCTGGTCCGGGCGTTCTCCACCTACTTCCACCTCGCCAACGTCACCGAGCAGGTGCACCGCGGCCGGGAGTTCGCCACCCGCCGCGCCCGGGAGGGCTCGCTGCTCGCGCAGACCGCCGACCAGCTCGCCGAGGCCGACCCCAAGCACCTCGCGGACACCCTGGCCCACCTCGCGGTCCGCCCGGTCTTCACCGCGCACCCCACCGAGGCCGCCCGCCGCAGCGTCCTCAACAAGCTGCGCCGGATCGGCGAACTCCTCGACCGCATCCACCGCGAGGAGCTCGCCTCCGGCCTCGTCGCCGCCGACCCGGCCCGCACCAGCAGCGCCAAGCGCTCCGCCGACCGCCGCCTCGCCGAGGTCATCGACCTGCTCTGGCAGACCGACGAGCTGCGCATCGCCCGCCCCGAGCCCACCGACGAGGCCCGCAACGCCGTCTACTACCTGGACGAGCTCTACCGCGAGGCCGTCCCCGAGGTCCTGGAGGAGCTGCAGGAGGAGCTCGCCCGGGTCGGCCTCAACCTGCCCGACGGCGTCCGCCCGCTCACCTTCGGCACCTGGATCGGCGGCGACCGCGACGGCAACCCCAACGTCACCCCGCGGGTCACCTGGGACGTCCTCAACCTCCAGCACGAGTACGGCATCAAGGACGCCCTCGACGCCATCGACGACCTGCGCAACACCCTCTCCACCTCCGAGCGGCTGGCCGGGGCCTCGGTCGAACTGCTCGCCTCGCTCAACAACGACCTGCACCTGCTCCCCGAACTGAGCCCGCGCTACAAGCGGATGAACGCCGAGGAGCCCTACCGCCTCAAGGCCACCTGCATCCGGCTCAAGCTGGAGAACACCCGCGAGCGCCTGGCCGGCGGCACCCCGCACATCGACGGCCGCGACTACCGCGGCACCCGCGAACTCGTCGCCGACCTGCGGCTGATCCAGGACTCGCTGCGCGCCCACCGCGGCGAACTCATCGCCGACGGCCGCCTCGCCCGCGCCATCCGCACCATCGAGGCCTTCGGCCTCCAGCTCGCCACCATGGACGTGCGCGAGCACGCCGAGGCCCACCACCACGCCCTCGGCCAGCTCTTCGACCGTCTCGGCGAAGAGGCCTGGCGCTACGCCGACATGCCCCGCGAGTACCGGCAGAAGCTCCTCGCCAAGGAACTCCGCTCCCGCCGCCCGCTCGCCCCGACCCCGGCCCCGCTGGACGAGGCCGGCACCAAGACCCTCGGCGTCTTCAACACCATCCGCGAGGGCTTCGAGCGCTTCGGCGACGAGATCGTCGAGAGCTACATCATCTCGATGTGCCAGGGCGCCGACGACGTCTTCGCCGCCACCGTGCTGGCCCGCGAGGCCGGCCTGATCGACCTGCACGCCGGCGTCGCCAAGATCGGCATCGTGCCGCTGCTGGAGACCACCGACGAGCTCCAGCAGGCCGACCGCATCCTCGACGAGATGCTCTCCGACCCCTCCTACCGCCTGCTCGTCTCCCTGCGCGGCGACGTCCAGGAGGTCATGCTCGGCTACTCGGACTCCTCCAAGTTCGGCGGCATCACCACCTCCCAGTGGGAGATCCACCGCGCCCAGCGCCGACTGCGCGACGTCGCCCACCGCTACGGCATCCGGCTGCGCCTCTTCCACGGCCGCGGCGGCACCGTCGGCCGCGGCGGCGGCCCCTCGCACGAGGCCATCCTGGCCCAGCCCTGGGGCACCCTGGAGGGCGAGATCAAGGTCACCGAGCAGGGCGAGGTCATCTCCGACAAGTACCTGCTCCCCTCCCTCGCCCGGGAGAACCTGGAGCTCACCCTCTCCGCCACCCTGGCCGCCTCCGCGCTGCACACCGCCCCGCGCCAGGCCCCCGAGGAGCTGGCCCGCTGGGACGCCGCGATGGACCGGGTCTCCGAGGCCGCCCACACCGCCTACCGCGGCCTGGTCGAGCAGGAGGACCTGCCGAAGTACTTCTTCGCCTCCACCCCGGTCGACCAGCTCGCCTCGCTGCACCTGGGCTCCCGCCCGTCCCGCCGCCCCGACTCCGGCGCGGGCCTGGACGGCCTGCGGGCCATCCCGTGGGTCTTCGGCTGGACCCAGTCCCGCCAGATCGTCCCCGGCTGGTACGGCGTCGGCTCCGGCCTCGCCGCCGCCCGCGCGGCCGGCCTGGGCGACGTGCTGGACGAGATGTACGGCGAGTGGCACTTCTTCCGCAACTTCCTGTCCAACGTCGCCATGACGCTGGCCAAGACCGACCTGCGGATCGCCCGCCACTACGTCGAGCAGCTGGTGCCCGGCGAGCTGCGCCACGTCTTCGACCAGATCAAGGACGAGCACGCCCTCACCCTGCGCGAGGTGCTCCGGCTCACCGGCGAGAGCGAACTGCTGGAGCACAACCCGGTGCTGAAGCAGACCTTCGCCGTCCGCGACGCCTACCTCGACCCGATCTCCTACCTCCAGGTCGCGCTGCTGCGCCGCCAGCGCGAGGAGGTCTCGGCCGGCCGCCACGACGACCCGCTGCGCGCCCGCGCGCTGCTGCTCACCGTCAACGGCATCGCCGCCGGCCTGCGCAACACCGGCTGACCCCGGGAACGCGGAGGGGCCGACGGCGCGCGCCGTCGGCCCCTCCGCGTTCCGGTCAGCGCGGCCGCACCTCGATCACCTCCGACCCGTAGCGGGCCAGGACGTCGGCCCTGACGGCCGCGAACTGCGGGGTGTGCACGAGCACCCCGGTGCCGTCCTCGGAGATCGTCACCCCGGAGATGGTCACCCCCCGCGCCGCCCAGTAGCCACCGTCGTCGACCGTGATCCGCCGCGCCAGCGCCAGGTAGTGCCGACGCGACCCCGGCACGTCCACGAAGTTGATCGTGACCCCGTGGTGGCTCACGGCGGCCGACACGACGGCGTCGAGGTCGGAACCCGGCACCCGCATGACGTACACCTGGCGGTCCAGGGTCTCGCAGACGCCGAACCAGTGGTCCGGGTACTTGTCGGCCCCCACCCTCCTGATGTCGGCGGCCACCCGGACCGGGTCGAGGTCGAGGGCGTCCGGCCCCCCGCTCGTGCTCGCCCCCGCGGACGGCACGTACGGGGGCGTCGTCGTCGACGACACGGGCGGCGGCACCGACGGCAGGCCGGACGGCCCGCTCGACGGCGGCCGCGAGGACGTCGTCCCCGAAGCCGTCACCTGGTCCCACGTGGGCAGCCGCAGCGAGGCCGGCCCGCCCTGGCAGAGCAGCAGCGGCCCCCCGGTGTCCGGCGCCGACGACGACGGCGAGCCCGGTGACGCCTGCGGGACGGGCGGCCGGCTCCCCGTCCCCGGGGACGGGGACGGGGACGGGGACAACGACCCCCCGCCCACGACCTGGGCCGACCCCCGTACGGCCCCGGTCGTGCTCCCGCCCCACTGCGCCAGCGCGCCCACTCCCAGGGCGAACACGGCCGCCCCCGCCACCGACCGCACCACCAGGCGCGACCGCGCCCGGCGCCGACCGGCCTCCCGCAGTCGGGGCAGCGGCGGACTGGCCGCCACCGACCCCGCCCGCGCGCCGAGCCGGACGACCAGTTCCTCCTCGAACCCGTCCGGGTGTTCAGCCGCCATGCCCCACCATCTCCCTCGCCGGTGCCAGCTCCTGCCGGAGCGTCCTCATCGCCCGCGCCAGATGCGTCTTCGCCGTGGCCTCCGAGCAACCGAGCTCCTGCGCGACCCGCGCCACCGGCAGGTCGACGTAGTAACGCAGCACCACCACCGCCCGCTGCCGGGGCGGCAGGGCCCGCAGCGCCGCCGCCAGCTGCTCGTCGTGCTCGGCCACCGTCGCCTCCGGGGAGTCCGGCAGCACCGGCGTGAGCACCTCCCGCCGGGTGCGCCGCCAGCGCGAGACGTGCGTGCGGACCATCGTCGTCCGGACGTACCCCTCGGCGGCCGCCACGTCCCGGATCGCCGTCCGCTTCGGGTACACCCGGGCCAACGCGTCGTGCAGCAGGTCCCGGGCGTCGTGGACGTCCCCGGTGATCAGGTACGCCCCCCGCAGGAGGGCCTGGTAGCGAGCCGCGACGAACTCGTCGAACGGATCGGCCCCCGAGCCCCCCGGGCGCAATGATTCGCGCTTCATACCCCCATGACGCCCGGCGCGCCGGAAACGGATGACACCCCCGGGAAAGTACGACGAAGGGCCGGTGCCCACCGTCGTGGACACCGGCCCCTGAGGACTCGTGACTACTCCGCGGGCTCGCCCGCGCGCCGGCGCTTCAACCACAGCGCCGCTCCGCCGCCCGCCACCAGCAGGCCGCCGCCGACCGCCAACAGCCCCGCGTCGGGGCCCATCGACTCGCCGAGCACCGGCTGGGCGGCCGGCTCCGGGGCGATCAGCGGATCCGGCTCCGCCACCGGGTCGGCGTGCGCCAGCGCACCGCTCGACAGCAGCACTCCGGCCGCCCCCAGCGCACCGGCCGTACCGATCCGCCGTCCGAACTGCTTCAGCCGGACCACCCGGATCCGCCGCAGCGGGCGGACCGGACCCAATCCCCGCATCGAGAACTCCCCAGGACTCGTTCGCGTACCCGGGCCGACGCTATCCGATCCCGCACAGGCTTCTCACACGGATTCAGGTTTGACCGGTCAAGCGTTGTACGACTGTTGCGTACCCGCCACGACTGTTGACGGACGTTCAGGAGTTGTACGTGCCCTGGGCCCGCTCCAGACCCTCGGACAGCAGCGCCTCCACCGCGTCCGCCGAGCGGTCCACGAACCACTCCAGTTCCTTGCGCTCGGTCGAGGAGAAGTCCTTCAGCACGAAGTCCGCGACCTCCATCCGGCCCGGCGGGCGGCCGATCCCGCAGCGCACCCGGTGGTACTCCGGGCCCAGCGACTTGGTGATCGACTTGAGCCCGTTGTGGCCGTTGTCCCCGCCGCCCAGCTTCAGCCGCAGCGCCGCGTAGTCGATGTCCAGCTCGTCGTGGACCGCGATCAGCGCGGCGGCCGGCACCTTGTAGAAGTCGCGCAGCGCCGTCACCGGCCCGCCGGAGAGGTTCATGAAGGACATCGGCTTGGCCAGCACGACCCGCTTGCCCGCCAGCCGCCCTTCGGCCACCTGCGCCCGGCTCTTGTGCGCCTTGAACCTGGCGCCCATCCGCTGCGCCAGCAGGTCCACCACCATGAACCCGATGTTGTGCCGGTTCCGGGCGTACTGCTCGCCCGGGTTGCCCAGCCCGACCACCAGCCAGGGGCCCTCGTACTCGTCCGCCATCGCGCCCTCACTCCTCGCCTTCACGCTCGACGCCATCATCCCCGGAGACACCGCGTCCCGGACACACCGCTGCCCCGGCCGCTCCAGCGGGAGCGACCGGGGCAGCGGTCAAAGCTTTCGGGGCGAGGCTCAGGCCTCGGCGCCCTCGACCTCCTCGGTCTCCTCCTCGGCCGGGGCGGCCTGGGCGGCGATGACCTGCAGGACGACGGCGTCGGCGTCGACGGCCAGGGCGACACCGGCCGGCAGGACGATGTCCTTGGCGTGGATCGAGGCGCCGGCCTCCAGGCCCTCGACCGAGACGGTGACGGCCTCGGGCAGGTGGGTGGCCTCGGCCTCGATCGGCAGGGCCTGCAGGACGTGCTCCAGCAGGTTGCCGCCCGGGGCCAGCTCGCCCTCGGTGTGGACCGGAACCTCGACGTTGACCTTCTCGCCACGCTTGACCAGCAGCAGGTCGACGTGCTCGATGGTGCGCTTGATGGCCTCGCGCTGGACGGCCTTCGGCAGGACGTACTCGTCCTTGCCCTCGATCGGGACGACCAGCAGGGCGTTCGGGGTCTTCAGGGCCATCATCAGGTCGTGGCCGGGCAGGTTCAGGTGAACCGGGGCGTGGCCGTGGCCGTAGACGACACCGGGGACGAAGCCGGCGCGGCGGGCGCGACGGGCGGCACCCTTGCCGAACTCGGTACGGGTCTCAGCGGCAATACGGATCTCGGACACGACTGCACTCCTCGTGGAAAATGGCGCGGGGGTGCAGGCAACGCGAAAAACCGCCGGGACCACACCCTCAGTACGTTCGGGGGTCACTCGGCGGCAACGGCCTGCCGGCGGACGGGAATCCGGCACCGGCAGCGCGTCGATCACGGAGCGAGCGCCCGTCGAGCAGGCACACGGCATCCCTCGCCGAGCAGTTTCACGAGTCTAACCGCACCTACCGCCTCCCGCGAAATCGGCGGCGGCCCCGGCCCGCTGGGGACCGGGGCCGCCTGCGCGGGCTTCGTCAGTGCACGCCCTCGAAGAGGCTCGTGACCGAGCCCTCCTCGAACACCTCGCGGATCGCGGCGGCGATCGACGGGGCGATGGACAGCGTGGTGATCTTGTCCAGCTGGAGCTGCGCCGGGGTGGGCAGCGTGTTGGTGAACACGAACTCGCTGACCCGCGAGTTCTTCAGCCGGTCCGCGGCCGGGCCGGAGAGCACACCGTGGGTGGCCGCCACCAGGACGTCCGCGGCGCCGTTCTCGAACAGCGCGTCGGCCGCGGCGCAGATGGTGCCGGCGGTGTCGATCATGTCGTCGACCAGGACGCAGACCCGGTCCTTCACGTCACCGACGACGTCGGCCGACAGGATGGTGTTGGCCTGGGTGATGTCGCGGCGCTTGTGGATGATCGCCAGCGGGGCGTCCAGCCGGTCGCACCACTGGTCGGCCACCTTCACGCGGCCGGCGTCCGGCGAGACGACGGTCAGCTTGGAGCGGTCGACCTTCTCGCCGATGTAGTCGGCCAGCAGCGGCAGCGCGAACAGGTGGTCCACCGGGCCGTCGAAGAAGCCCTGGATCTGCGCGGTGTGCAGGTCCACGGCCATCAGGCGGTCGGCACCGGCCTGGCGCAGCAGGTCGGCGACCAGCCGGGCCGAGATGGGCTCGCGGCCGAGGTGCTTCTTGTCCTGGCGGGCGTACCCGTAGAACGGCAGGATCGCGGTGATGCTCCGGGCGGAGGCCCGCTTCAGAGCATCGATCATGATCAACTGCTCCATGATCCACTGGTTGATGGGAGCCGTGTGGCTCTGCATCACGAAGCAGTCCGCGCCGCGGGCGGACTCCAGGAAACGGACGTAGATCTCGCCGTTGGCGAAGTCCAGGGCCTTGGTGGGGACCAACTCGGTCCCGAGCGCCGCGGCCACCTCCTTCGCCAGCTCCGGGTGGGCACGGCCGGAGAAGAGCTTCAGCTTCTTCTCACCCGACGTCGTGATCCCGCTCACTGCACCGTCTCCTCGCGTTTGCGGACGCTGAACCCGCGACCCGGTGCCGGGCAGGCGAGGCCCACGCGCGGTACGGGGTCGGGGAATTGTCGGTACGCCTGGACACGGGCGGTAAGCCCAGTGGCGCACGTATGTCCCCAAGGTTACGCGCCCGCGCAGAAACCGTCCGCCCCGGGACCGCCCCGCGGTCCCGGGCCCGCCGCGTCAGGCCTCCGCGGCCGCGTCCGTCGCGGCCTTCGCGGCCTGCGCCGACACGGTGCCGGGGCGCTTGCGCTCGACCCAGCCCTCGATGTTGCGCTGGTACGCGCGGTTCACGCCGAGCGCGCCCGGCGGGACGTCGCTGGTGATCACCGAACCGGCGCCGGTGTAGGCGCCGTCACCGATGGTCACCGGGGCGATGAACATGTTGTCCGAGCCGGTGCGGCAGTGCGCGCCGATGACGGTGCGGTGCTTGTTCACGCCGTCGTAGTTCACGGTGACCGAGGCCGCGCCGACGTTGGTGCCCTCACCGATCGTGGCGTCGCCGATGTACGAGAGGTGCGGGACCTTGGCGCCCTCGCCCAGCTCGGAGTTCTTGATCTCGACGTAGGTGCCGACCTTCGCCTTGCGGGCCAGCTTCGCGCCCGGCCGCAGGTAGGCGTACGGGCCCGCGACGGCCAGCTCGCCCACCTCGGCGCGGTCGGCCGTGGTGTTGCTCACACGGGCACCGGCGCCGATCAGGGTGTCCTTCAGGGTGGAGTTCGGGCCGACCTCGCAGCCCTCGGCCAGGTGGGTGGCGCCCTGCAGCTGGGTGTTGGGCAGCACCACGGCGTCCGGCTCGTAGCTCACCTGGACGTCGAACCAGGTGGTCGCCGGGTCCACCACGGTGACGCCCGCGCGCATCGCCCGCTCCAGCAGGCGGTCGTTCAGCAGCCGGCGGGCCTGTGCCAGCTGGACCCGGTCGTTGATGCCCAGGATGTCCCGGTGGTCCTCGGCGACCACGGCGCCGACCCGGTGGCCCGCCTTGCGAAGGATCTCCAGGGTGTCGGTCAGGTACTCCTCGCCCTGCGAGTTGTCCGTGGTGAGCGCGGCCAGCGCCTCGACCAGCAGCTTGGCGTCGAAGGCGAAGACGCCCGAGTTGATCTCGGCGATGGCGCGCTGGGTGTCGGTGGCGTCCCGCTCCTCGACGATCGAGGCGACCGTGCCGTCCTCGTCGCGCAGGATCCGGCCGTAGCCGAAGGGCTCGGGGACGACGGCGGTCAGCACGGTGACGCCGTTCTGCTGGGCGGTGTGCGCGTCCGCCAGCCGGCGCAGGGTCGCCCCGGTCAGCAGCGGCGAGTCGCCGGCGGTGACGATCACCGTGCCGTCCAGGACCACGTCGTCCGCGGCCAGCGCCTCCAGCGCCGTCCGCACCGCGTGCCCGGTGCCGTTCTGCTCCTCCTGCACCGCGGTCCGCACGGCCGGGTAGTGCTCCACCAGGTGCCCCTGGACCTGCTCGCGCTGGTGGCCGACGACCACCACGAGCTGCTCCGGCGCCAGTTCCCCGGCCGCCGCCACCGCGTGCCCCACCAACGACCGTCCGCACACCTCGTGCAGCACCTTGGGCAGCTTGTTCGACTTCATCCGGGTCCCGCCTCCGGCGGCGAGCACGACAACGGCGGCAAGCGAATTGGCACCCATGCGGGGAGGCTCCTCGGTAGGTTCACAGAGAGGGCAGAGCGGACCCGGCCGGGACCCAGGCCGGTCGCCATATGCACAGTCCGCCGAGCAGCACCGACAATACCGGCGTGATGGGAGACGCCCGAACCGGAGGCGTGCAGAGGCTCCGCCGCTAGGATTCGAACCCAGACAAAGGCCTCCAAAGGGCCCTGTGCTGCCATTACACCACGGCGGACAGACGTGTCAGACCCTACCCGAGCGGACCCCACCGTGGGTATCGACTTGCGCCGATCCGAGGCCCGGATTCGAGCCCCCCGACCGATCTCCCCGGGCCCCGGGTTCATCCATCCAGTCGGGTGAATTCACTCAAGTGCCGCGCGGTGGAGTGTTCCCCTGGACACGGAGTGCAACCTACGATGCCGTAAGTTACGCCGACGTAGGCTCCGCTTCTCTCCCGTTCCGGGACGCCGCAAAGGGACGCCCATGACCATCCAGGCAGGCGAGGCGCGCGCGGGGACCACCGCGTCCCGCACTCCGACTCCCGAACCCGATCCCGACACCGCAGCCACGCAGCTGTCCGCCACCCGTGGCGGGGAGAAGCAGGGCGTGGCCGAGCGGCTCGCGCTCGGCCTGTTCATCCTCGTGCCGTTCACCGCACTGCTGGCCGCCGTACCGGTCGCCTGGGGCTGGGGGCTGGGGTGGACGGACGTCGCGATCACCGTCTCCATGTACTTCCTCACCTGCCACGGCATCACCGTCGGCTACCACCGCTACTTCACCCACAGCGCGTTCAAGGCCGGCCGGCCGATGCGCCTGGCCCTGGCCATCGCCGGGAGCCTCGCCGTCGAGGGCCCGCTGGTGCGCTGGGTCGCCGACCACCGCAAGCACCACCGGTACAGCGACAAGGACGGGGACCCGCACTCGCCCTGGCGCTACGGGGAGAGCGTCCCGGCCCTGCTGAAGGGCCTGTGGTGGGCGCACATGGGCTGGATGTTCGACGAGGAGCAGACCCCGCAGCTCAAGTACGCCCCGGACCTCGTCCGCGACCCGGCCATAAGGCGGATCTCCCGGCTGTTCTGGCTCTGGACCACGATCTCGCTGCTGGTGCCCCCGCTGGTCGGCGGCCTGGTGACGCTGACCTGGACGGGCGCGCTGTCCGCCTTCTTCTGGGGTTCGCTGGTCCGGGTGGCGCTGCTGCACCACGTCACCTGGTCGATCAACTCGATCTGCCACGCCGTCGGCCGGCGCCCGTTCCGCTCCCGGGACCGCTCCGGCAACGTCTGGTGGCTCGCGGTGCTCTCCTGCGGCGAGTCCTGGCACAACCTGCACCACGCCGATCCGACCGCGGCCCGGCACGGGGTGCTCCGCGGGCAGATCGACTCCTCGGCCCGGCTGATCCGCTGGTTCGAGCTGGCCGGCTGGGTCCGGGACGTCCGCTGGCCGGACGCACAGCGGATCGCCGCCCGCCGCACCGCATGAGGCGGCGCTTCCAGCATGATGTAGGGGTGAACGGGAGCAGCGCAGACACCACAGGCGGTCACCACGGCACGCGGACGGACGCGGCGCCCGCCCGTCCGCGGGCCGCTGCACCGGCGGGCGGGCCGGCCGACGGGGCCGACGCCCCGGCCGCCCCGCGCCGCCGGGGCGGCCGGGTCCGGATGACCGGCAAGCAACGGCGCGAGCAGCTGCTGGAGATCGGCCGGACGGTCTTCGCCGAGCGCGGCTACGACGGCACCTCGGTGGAGGAGATCGCCGAACGCGCCGGGGTGTCGAAGCCCGTCGTGTACGAGCACTTCGGCGGCAAGGAGGGCCTGTACGCGGTGGTGGTGGACCGCGAGATGCAGCTGCTGCTCGACATGGTGACCGGGGCGCTGACCGGCGGGCACTCGCGCGAGCTGCTGGAACAGGCCGCCTTCGCGCTGATGGACTACATCGACACCTCGACGGACGGCTTCCGGATCCTGGTCCGGGACTCGCCGGTGGCCCAGTCGACCGGCACCTTCGCCTCGCTGATCAGCGACATCGCGACCCAGGTGGAGGACATCCTGGGCCTGGAGTTCAAGTCGCGCGGCTTCGACGCGCGGCTGGCCCCGATGTACTCGCAGATGCTGGTCGGCATGGTCGCGCTGACCGGCCAGTGGTGGCTGGAGGTCCGCAAGCCGGACAAGGCGACGGTGGCGGCGCACCTGGTGAACCTCGCCTGGCATGGCCTGGAGGGCCTGGAGCGGCACCCGAAGCTGGTCGGCGACCGCAAGGGCTGAGCCCCGGCTATCGCTTGACCCCCACCGCGAAGATCCGCCGGAACGGGAAGACCGTCCCGGACGGCCCGGCCGGGTAGGCCTCGCGCAGCAGCCGCCCGTACTCGGCGAGGAAGGCGGCCCGGTCGGCCGGATCGGTGAGCCGGGTCAGGACGGGGCGCAGCGCGGTGCCCTTGACCCACTCCAGGACCGGGTCCGGCCCCGGCAGGGCGGTGAGGTAGGTGGTATCCCAGACGTCCGGGTCGCAGCCGGCGGCGGCGAGGGCTTCGAGGTAGCGCGCGGGCGGGTGGACCCCGGCCCGGACGGCGTCCTCGCCGAGCAGGGCGCGCCAGCGGGTGCTGCGGCGCAGGTCGGCGAGCAGGGTGTGGCTCGGGGCGTCGAAGTTGCCGGGGACCTGGAACGCGACGACGCCGCCCGGGCGCAGGGCGGCGGCCCAGCGCGGGACGATGTCGAGGTGGCCGTCCACCCGTCCCTCCTCGCCCGCCTTCGGCGAGGAGGGTCCCTGTCGGGGCCGGCGATCGCTCCGGTTCATCCACTGGAGGGCGGCGTTGGAGACGACGAGGTCGGGCCGGGCCGGGGCCGGGTCGTAGTCGCGGGCGTCGGCGAGCAGGTAGTCGGCGTCGGGTTCGCCCTCGGCACGGGCGGTGGCGAGCATCGGTGCGGAGTTGTCGACGCCGGTGATGCGGGCGTGCGGCCAGCGTTCGCGCAGGACGGCGGTGGAGTTGCCGGGGCCGCAGCCGATGTCGAGGACGGTCTCCTCGCCGGGGTGCGGAAGGGTGGGGACGCGGGCGAGCAGGTCGCGCAGCGGGCGGGTGCGTTCGTCGGCGAAGCGCAGGTACTGCGCAGGGTCCCAGGCGGTGGTGCTCATGGTTCACCTCACAGGTATCTCGATATCAAGATATCTCGGTGAAGCCTCGTCGGCACATTTCTCGATGTCAAGAGACTTCACATCGACACATCCACCGATACACTGATCGTCATGGAGGACGAGGTCGACAGGCTGGTCGCAGCATGGCGCCGGGAGCGCCCCGACCTCGACGTGGAGCCGCTGGAGGTGCTCAGCCGGGTCAGCCGGCTCGCCCGGCACCTGGACCGCGCCCGCCGCACCGCCTTCGCCGAGCACGGCCTGGAGCCCTGGGAGTTCGACGTCCTGACCGCCCTGCGGCGGGCCGGCACCCCGTACCAGCTCTCCCCCGGCCAGCTGCTCACCCAGACGCTCGTCACCTCCGGCACCATGACCAACCGGATCGACCGGCTCACCGGCAAGGGCCTGGTCAAGCGGCTGCCCGACCCGGACGACCGGCGCGGCGTCCTGGTGCGGCTCACCGACGACGGCCGCGACCGCGCCGACCAGGCACTCGCCGGGCTGCTCGCGCACGAACGCGAACTCCTCGCCCAGCTCACCTCCGGCCAGCAGACCGAACTCGCCGCACTGCTGCGGCTGCTGATCGCCCCGTTCGACAACATCCCGGGCTGAGCCGCGACCGGCCTACGCCCGCTCGACGGTCGCCGCCACGGACGGCGGCGGTACGGCCGGTGGCGGCACGGCCGGCTCGGCGGGGCTGACCCCGGCCCGTCGGGCGACCGCGACGGCGGCCAGCGTGGAGTGCACCCCGAGCTTGCCGAGCACGTTCTGCATGTGCGTCCGGACGGTGTGCGGCGACAGGTAGAGCCGTTCCGCGACGGCCTGCCGCCCCAGGCCGGCGACCATGCAGCGCAGGATCTGCTTCTCCCGCGGGGTGAGGGTGTCCACCAGGCGCTCGCTCTCGGTGCGGTCCCGCCGCGCGGTGGTCAGTTCGCGGATCACCCCGGTGAGCAGCGCGGGCGGCAGGTGCGTCTCGTCCCGCAGCACGCCCCGGACCACCGCGAGCAGCCGGGCCAGTGAACTCTCCTTGGCCACCCAGCCGGTGGCGCCCGCGTGCAGGGCACGGGCGGCGCGATGCGGATCGTCGGCGGTGGCCAGCACGACGGCGCGCAGACCGGGGTGGGCGCGGCGGAGGCGGGCGAGCAGGGTGATGCCGTCGGGCGGCGGGGCGCCGGGTCTGAGCTGGTCCGCCCGGAGCGGGTCGGCCGCCGACCGGGCCCCGCCGGGCGGCGCACCCGGCACCGCGGCGGACGACAGCGGGGAGGGCGCCCCGGGTGGTGCGGCCGGCCGCCGCGGCGGCGGTACGGGCGGGGCCACCCGGCGCCGGGCCTCCTCGGCGGGGTCCGTACCGGGCCGTCTGCGGGCCGTCGGCGGAGCCGCCCCGGGCGGCCCGACCGCTCCGGCCCCACCGGCCGCTCCGGCACCTGCGCCCCCGCCGGCCCCGAGATCGGCGTCGATCAGCGCCACGTCGTAGGCCCGGCCCTCGGCGGCGGCGCGCTCCAGCGCCCGCTCGGCGGCGGCCGCACTGCCGGCCGCGCCCACCTCCACGTCGGGCTCGGCGGCGAGCGCCGCGGCCAGTGCTTCGGCGAAGATCCGGTGGTCGTCGACCACCAGGACGCGAATCCGCCCCATCGTCCCTCCCCCTGCTCAGACCGCCCGAGCCCGGGAGCGGGGACCGGCCCGGCGTCCGCGTTCCGGACCCGCCGTTCCGCCCGCCCACCGGTGGCCGGTGAGATCGAAAGGGCGCCGGCCCCCACCGGTACCGCACTCAGCGTACGGGGTCGGGAAACGCCCTCGTGGCGATTTGGTGAAGTTTCGTCAGAAGGTGCGTGAGTGTCCGGACTTGGTTCCCGGGCCGTGCCGCGCCACCGTCGCGGCCGCCGTTCCCGGACGTTCCGGGTGCGGCGGCCGCGACGGCCGGCGGCCGTGCCGGGCCCGCCGACAAGGCATGCAGGGCCTACAGGGCCTCTACAGGCCGTTCTTCTCCAGGGTGAACTTCCAGGCGTCGGCGACGATGTCGTCCAGGCTCGGGCGGCGCGGGGTCCAGCCCAGCGCCTCGTGGGCGCGGGCGGCCGAGGCCACCAGCACCGCCGGGTCGCCGGCCCGGCGGCCCTCGACCTGCACCGGGATCTCCCGGCCGGTGACGCGCTTGACCGACTCGATCACCTCGCGCACCGAGAAGCCGCTGCCGTTGCCCAGGTTGCAGATCAGGTGCTCGCCCGACGTGGCCGCGCCCAGGGCCAGCAGGTGGGCGTCGGCCAGGTCCGCGACGTGGATGTAGTCGCGGATGCAGGTGCCGTCCGGGGTCGGGTAGTCGTCGCCGTACACCGCGATGTGCGGGCGCTGCCCGAGCGCGGCCTGGAAGACCAGCGGGATCAGGTGCGACTCGGGGTCGTGGCGCTCGCCGTACGCACCGTACGCGCCGGCCACGTTGAAGTAGCGCAGCGAGACGGCGGCCAGGCCGTGGGCGACGGCCTCGCTGGTGATCAGGTGGTCCACGGCGAGCTTGGTGGCGCCGTAGGTGTTGGTCGGCGCGGTGCGGGCGGTCTCGGCGATCGGCACGGCCTCCGGCTCGCCGTAGGTGGCCGCGGTGGAGGAGAACACGAGCTTGCGCACGCCCGCCGCGCGCATCGCGCTGATCAGCTCCAGCGAACCGGCCACGTTGTTGCGCCAGTACTTCTCCGGGTCCACGACCGACTCGCCGACCTGCGAGGAGGCGGCGAAGTGCAGCACGCCCTCGAAGGAGCCGTCCAGGACCTCGCCGGCCTCCTGGATCCGGCCCTCGACGAACTCGGCACCGGCCGGAACGCCCTCGCGGAAGCCCGTCGAGAGGTCGTCCAGGACGGTCACCTGGTGCCCCGCCTCCAGCAGGTGGGCGGCCACCACGCTGCCGACGTAGCCGGCGCCACCCGTGACCAGGTACTTACTCATGTTGCGACCTCCAGCGGGCGATGGTCCGCGCGGTGGGCGTGGCCATCGACGGAATCCGTACGACTGGGGCCATTCTCCCAACCCGCCGGGGTGCTCCGGACCACCCGGGCAGCTGCTCGCAGGCTCTTCACCAAGTCATCAGCCCCCGGACATCCGCTCCAGCAGCCCGGTGCGCGCCGCCACCGCGGCCGCCTCCAGGCGGGTCCGCGCGCCGAGCTTCATCAGCACCCGCTGGACGTGCGTCCGGGCGGTGCTGGCGGCGATCCGCATCCCGGCGGCGATCGCGGCGGTGTCCTCGCCGTCCGCGATCCGGGCCAGCACCTGCACCTCACGCCGGGTCAGCAGGCGCAGCAGCCGGACGGCCTCGTCGTCCGGTTCGGCCGCCGGGCGCAGCAGCTGGTCGAACGCGCCGCGCAGGACGTCCACCGTGACCGCGGCCTCACCCGCCCGGGCCCGCCCGATGGCCCGCTCGACGACCTCGATCCGCTCGTCGCTGGGCACGTACCCGGCCGCGCCGGCCGCGAACGCCCCGGCCACACCGCGCAGTTCGCCCACCGGCCCGAGCACGATCACCGCCACCTCGGGGCGCTCCCGGCGGATCCGGCGCAGCCCGTCGAAGGCGCCCGGCTCCCCCGGCGCGGCCACCCCCAGCAGGCACACCTCGGGCCGCCGGCCGGCCACCAGGTCAGCGGCGACACCGGCCGGGGAGCCCACCGCGAGCACCCGGTGTCCGCGCAGCTGGAGCGCGGTGGCCAGCGCCTCGGCCAACAGCCGGTGGTCGTCCACCACCACGAGTCGAACGCCCATGACGCCCTCCCGGTCAGGGTTCGGCTCGCGCCCGCGCCCTTCGGGCGGGCGGCCGATGACGCACCATCACAGCGCATTCCGTACCCGACCCGCCAGCCGTCGCGCGTCGACTGCGGCCGGAAACGCGAAAGACCCCCGCCAGAGGCGGGGGTCTTCCAGTTGAGCCCCCATGCGGAATCGAACCGCAGACCTTCTCCTTACCATGGAGACGCTCTACCGACTGAGCTATAGGGGCTTGCCGGGTTTTTGTTTTCCCGGGCCGGTCGAACAAGGAAGACATTACACGGCCGTCGGCCCGGAAGGGAAATCGGCTCCGCTCCGGGCTTCCCGATCGCTCCGCGGCCTCGATCGCCGGCGGGCGCCGTGGCCCGCGCGCGTGTTCCGCGGCCCCAGTCCTCGGTGTGCGCGGCGTCAGCCCTCGGCGTGCGCGGCGTCGAACTCCTCGCGGGCCGCCATCATCTGCCCGGCGCGATGCTCGGTCCACTGCCCGACCGGGGTGACCAGCTCGGCCAGCTCGCGCCCGAGCGGCAGGAGGTCGTAGACCACGCGCGGCGGCGTCTCCGGGAACACCGTGCGGAGCACCAGGCCGCTGCGCTCCAGGTTGCGCAGGGACTGGGTGAGCATCTTGCGACTGACCCCGCCGACCCCGCGCTGGAGCTCGGAGAAGCGCTGCGGCCCGCAGGCGGCGAGGCTCATCAGGATCAGCAGCGACCACTTGTCGGCCAGCTCGGCGAACACCTCGCGGCTGGGGCAGAGCCGGGCGAAGAGGTCGAACCCCTGCTCCGCCGCGCCTTCCGGCCCGCCCGGCTCCTGCTGCTCCTCGCGCTGCCCCGCCCGGGCCCGGGTCGCTTCCTCCGTCGTCATGCCCTCCAGGGTAGCCCGCCGGTCTCCAATCCGCCCTTGGTAACCAATGGAGACCTGGTCTATATTGGAGACCACAGACGGACCGGGGTCGGCCGGGCCGCGTCAGTGCGTCCTGCCCCGGCGCCGTGCCCTGTCCTCTGCCGTCTGCATTCCGCTTTCTGCTTGCCGCCTGCTGCCGTCGCACCGGCTTCCGCCGGTCCACGCCGTCCCCCTGGAGCGCCCACATGACCGCCATCCGCCCGACCGTCGTCCTCGCCTACCACTCCGGCTACGGCCACACCGCCGTGATCGCCGAGGCCGTCGCCCGCGGCGCCGCCGCCGCAGGTGCCGAGGTCGTCCAGATCGCCGTCGACACCATCACCGAGGAGCAGTGGGCCCAGCTGGACGCCGCCGACGCGATCGTCTTCGGCTCCCCCACCTACATGGGCACCGCCTCCGGCGCCTTCCACGTCTTCGCCGAGGCCTCCAGCAAGCGCTGGTTCACCGACGCCTGGAAGGACAAGGTCGCGGCCGGCTTCACCAACTCCGCCTCCAAGAGCGGCGACAAGGCCGGCACCCTCGGCTTCTTCCAGACCCTCGCCGCCCAGCACGGCATGAACTGGGTCAACCTCGGCCTCAAGCCGGGCTGGAACGCCACCACCGCGTCCGAGAACGACCTCAACCGCCTCGGCTTCTTCAGCGGCGCCGCCGCCTCCTCCCCCTCCGACGCCGGCCCGGAGGCCGTCCACAAGGCCGACATCGCGACCGCCGAGCACCTCGGCGCCCGCGTCGCCCAGCACACCGCCGTGGTGCTGGCCGGCCGCGCCGCCCTGGCCGGCTGACCGCTCCGACCGAGGCGGTCCGACCGACCCGCTCGGCCCGACCCGACCGCCCCTCGCGCGCGCCTACGCCGCCGGATCCGCCCCCAGCAGGGGCGCCCGGCGGCGTCCGCCGTCCACCGCCCCGAGCTCGGCGCCGGTGGTCTCCGGCAGCAGCCGCAGGCAACCCAGGGCCAGCACGCCCAACCCCGCCAGGTACCAACCCACCGGCTGCGCCGTCCCGTACGCCTCGGTCAACCGCGTCGCCACCAGCGGGGTCGTCGCCCCGCCGATCACGCCGCCCAGGTTGTACGTCAGCGCGGCACCCGTGTAGCGCACCCGCGTCGGGAACAGCTCCGGCAGGAACGCCGCCACCGGCCCGAACATGCACCCCAGCACCACCATCGCGCCCGCCAGCGCGACGAACATCAGCGACCGGCTCGCCGTCTCCAGCAACGGGAACAGCACCAGCGACCAACCCGCGGCGAGGACCGTCGCCCACCACAGCGTCCGCCGCCGGCCCCACCGGTCGCTGCGCGCGGCACTCAGCCACACCGTCGCGGCCATCCCCACCGCGCCGATCAACAGCATCGTCAGGACCAGCGTGCTCGCCACCCCGAGCCCCGAGGTCGCGTACGCCAGCGCGTACGTCGTGGTCAGGTAGAACAGCGCGTACCCCACCGTGATCGCCCCGCCGCCCGCCAACACCGGGCGCCAGTGCTCACGCAGCACCTCCAGCGACGGCGCCCGCTCCCCACGCCCGGCCGAGCGGAACAGCGGCGACTCCTCGATCCGCAGCCGCACGAACAACCCCACCGCGACCAGCGCGAACGAGGCCAGGAACGGCACCCGCCAGCCCCAGGCGCGGAACGCCCGCTCGTCCAGCCCGAGTTGGAGCGCCAGGAACACCCCGTTCGCCAGCACGAACCCGCACGTCGGCCCCAACTGCAGGAACCCGCCGTACCGCCCCCGCCGTTCGGCCGGCGCGTTCTCCGCGATCAGCAGCGCCGCCCCGCCCCACTCCCCGCCCAGCCCGACGCCCTGGCACACCCGCAGCGCCACCAGCACGGCGGGCGCCCACCACCCCCACGCCGCGAACCCCGGCAACACCCCCACCGCCGCCGTCGCCAACCCCATCAGCAGCAGCGACACCACCAAGGTCGCCTTCCGCCCCACCCGGTCCCCGAAGTGCCCGAACACCACCGCCCCCAACGGCCGGGCCAGGAACGCCACCGCGTACACCGAGAACGCCGCCAACAGCGCCCCCACCGTGCCCAGTCCGGGGAAGAACACCGGCCCGAACACCAAGGCGGCCGCCGTCCCGTAGATGAAGAAGTCGTAGAACTCGATCGCCGTCCCGATCAGCGCCGCGGCCGCGGCCCGGTGCAACTGGCCCGCCTGTCCCGGCTGTTCCGCCCGCTTCGACCGCTCCGCCTGCCCCGACTGCCCCAACTGCCCCAACTGCACTGCCTGCCAGGCATCCTCCGCATCCATACCAGCACCCTCACCACCCCGCCCCACCCCCACCAGCCCCCACCCGGGTGACCACGGCGCACCCCCGCGGACCCGCGCCCGGCCCGCACCCCACGCGCTCCCCGCAGCCCGCCGAACCCGGCCCCACCGCACGTATGCTGACCGTCCGGAGACCATCTCGACATACGGGGGGAAACCGTGCCGGGCCCCTATTCACGCGCCGCTCTCGCCGTCAATCCGGCCGTACTGGAAAACTGCGGGCAGACCGCCCAGCACCTCGGCAGCCGGATCCCGTCCGAGACGACGAAGATCACCGCCCCCGGCGACCAGGCCGCCGCCGCCCTCCGGGGCTGGCTCACCGGGCCCGCCATCCACGACTGCGCCGCCGGCTGGAAGACCCTGCTGGACAAGCTCGCCGCCGACATGGCCGGCAGCGGCACCAAGCTCTCGACCGCCGCAGCCGACTACCGCCGGAACGAACAGAGCCTGTCCACGGCCCTGACCGGCAGCGCGGCAACCACCCCGTACGCCCACCGGCCCCCGGCCGCCGACCCGTTCGGAACCGTCCTCACCAAGGACCTGTCCCCGGCCGCCGAAGCCGCCCGGACCAACGGCGCCGGCAAGGCCCGGTGAGGCCGATGGACATCGCCACCCTCCGGAACGCCGACATCAACGGCATCACCACGGCCGGAGCCGCCTACGACGCCCTCGTCACCGCGCTGGGACGGCACGCCGAGTCCTGGCAGCACGAGGTCGCCGACCGGCTCGGCGCGGCACAGTGGACCGGGACCGCCGCCGAGAACGCCACCGCCGAGATCCAGGCGATCGGCACCGAACTCCGACTCGCCGCGCAGGAACTCTCCTTCGTCAGCCGGGCCCTCGCCGAGGCCGCCGAAGGCTTCGCCGCCGCCCAGGCACACCTGATCAACGCCCTGGACGACGCCGAGAAGCAGAAGTTCACCGTCGCCCCCGACGGGCGCATCACCTGGGACGCCGAACCCACCTCCGCGAACCACCCCGGCGACCGGGCCGAAGAGACCGCCAAAGAACTCGGCCGCCGCATCACCGCCGCCCTCAACGAGGCCGCCCACGCCGACTCGGAGATCGCACAGCGGCTCAACCACCTCGCCCGCAACGCGAGCAGCGGCACCGGCCTGGACGCCGCCACCGTGCGGAAGGACCGGGAAGCGTTCGCCGCCCGCGAGGCCGTACCCCCCACCGGAACCGACCCGGAGGCCGTGAAGCGCTGGTGGGACAGCCTCACCGAAGCCCAGCAGCAACGCTTCGTCCTCAACCACCCCGACCGGATCGGCAACCTCGACGGCATCCCCGCCGTCGCCCGCGACCAGGCCAACCGGATCAACCTCGCGCGGAGCAAGCAGGACCTGCAGGCCCGGCTCGACCGGCTCGGCCCCGAGCCGGCGCAGTTCCTCGGCTGGGCCAAGGGCGAGCCCATCCCGAACCCCGACTACGTCGCATGGCACCGCCGGCAGCAGGACCTGCGGGAGAAGCTGACGGCGATCGCGGCCATCGAGGGCCGCCTGACCGGCGACGGTGCGGAATCCCGCGACGGCACCCCGGCCTACCTGCTCGGCTACGACACCGAGGGCAAGGGACGCGCGATCGTCTCCGTCAACAACCCCGACACGGCGGACAACGTGGTCACCCTGGTCCCCGGCACCACCTCCCGGCTCGCCACCGCCATCGGAGACGTCGACAAGGCCGACGAGATGGTCAGGGCCGCCGACCGGACCGACCCCGGCAGCCCCAGGACGACCGCCGCCATCGCCTGGGTCGGCTACGACGCCCCGCAGAACATCTTCCCGGAGGCGTCCACCGACGCGTACGCCGAGAACGCCGAGGAGGACCTGGCCCGCTTCCAGCACGCCCTGCGCACGACCCACGAGGGCACCCCCTCGCACAACACCCTCATGGGCCACAGCTACGGCAGCGTCGTCGTCGGCTTCACCATGCGCGACCACACCCCGCCGGTGGACGACGTCGTCCTCGTCGGCAGCCCCGGCGTCGGCGTCGACCACGCCGAGGACCTGAACATCGACCCCTCCCGCGTCCACGTCGCCCGGGGAAGCCAGGACACGATGATCAAGACCGCCGCCGGCACCGGCCTCCTGTTCGGACGCGACCCCATGGACACCGACTTCGGCGCCCGACACCTCCCGGCCGGCACCACCGACCACTCCCACTACTGGCTGCCCGGCACCGAATCCGTCAGGTCCTTCGGCGCCGTGATCACCGGCAACGGGAACGACCGGTGAGGCCACACCGGGCGATCGCGGCCACGGTGACCGCCGGACTGCTGTGGACGGTCCCGGCGTGCACCGGCGAAACCGACGCCCCCACGATGACGCGGGCCCAGGCGAAGCAGCAGACCGCGGACTACGCGGGGCAGGCCATCGCCGACCTGCCCCAACCGGTCACCACAGCGAACGGGCGGGAGAACGGCACCAACTGCTTCAAGAACGACGCCCCCTCGGAGTACGACGGCCGAGTCGTGGAGGTCACCGAAAAACGCCTCGCCGGCATCCCGGCGGACCGCCAGGCCGAATACGTCGAACGGCTCCGGGCCCGGATCGAATCCATGGGCTTCCACCGCGACGACTCCGAAGCCCTGCGCACCTCCATCCACTTCACGAACGCCGCCAACCGCTTCACCGGCTCCATCGACGGCATCGGCAGCTCGCACGGGATGCTCGTCATCGGCTTCACCTCCCCCTGCGTGTGGCCCGACGGCACCCAGCCCCCGCGCTGACCACCCGCCGCCCGCCGTCTGCCCCGGCGCATCGTCCGGACCTGGACTACTTCGTGTACGGGTTGTCCTCCGGCGCCACTGGCGGCTGGTACGACGGCGGCGGCGCCGCACCCATCGGCTGCTGCTGCGGCACCGGCGGCACCTGAGCCCCGGGCTGCACGGCCGACTTCCGCCGCCGCACCACGAAGAGCGCACCACCGGCCACCAGCGCCAACCCGGCCACCACACCACCCACGATCGGCACCACACTGCCCGACCCCGACGACGCATCAGCCTTCGGCTGCGCCGACGGCGCACCCGCCGCCACACCGCCCGTCGGGCTCGGCACCGACGGCGCGGGAGCCGACGCGGAGGCCGAAGCAGAAGCCGACGGGGCCCCCGACGGCGAAGCCGCGTCAGCCGCGAGCGGCGACACATCCGCCGGCCCCGGATCACCCGGATCCGTCAACGCAACACGCGGCCGAACCGCACCCCAGCCGGCACCGTCCGTACGGCCGTCGCCGCCATTGGATCGGCCGGCGGTATTGATGAGCACCCGCAGAACCTGATTCGCAGTCCACTCCGGGTGCACCGCCCAGACCAATGCAGCCGAGGCGGACGCCAGGGCGGTCGCATCGGATGTGCCGTGACCTTTGCAGTAGCCCGACGGTTCCGTGCAAGCCGCAATCGTGTCCTTGCCCGGCGCGACAAGCGCTACCTGAGGCCCTCGCTCGGACTCGTCGGTCACGGTCCCATTCCGGTCAACCGCCCCGACACCCACGACGTTAGGAAGCCCGCCCGGATAGTCGATCGGATTCCCCGACTGGGCCTCATTTCCCACAGCAGCAAAGATCAGCACGCCCTTCGCGCGCGCTGCGGCAAGAATTTTGTTCAGCTTTGCCACATCTGCCGGGACGGCTGTTACCGAATTGATTCCCTGCGAAATGCTGACGACCTTGACTCCCTGGTCTACTGCATAT